>JAFSSQ010000025.1 GCA_017450965.1 Clostridia bacterium | reverse complement strand
GTCGTCCGGCGGGCGGGAAAAACGCCCCTCAACCCTCCTGCGGAGGGTCGCCGCCGGAGAGCGGCTCCGGCTCCGGCTCTGCGGGCAGGGCTTGTCCCGTCATGGCGCAAAAGTCCCCGTACGAGACGCCGTACTGCACCGTGCCGAACGCCGCGCGCCAGTCCGGGGTCTCCTCATCTTTGTCGGAACAGAGGAGAAGGGACTCCGAACAGCCGGTGAAGGGGAGCGTGTAATAGGAGGGGATGGTCAGCCCCTTCGGCAGGAAAAACGCCGTGAGGGCGCTGCAGCCGGAGAAGGCGGCGTCCCCGATCGAAAGGAGATCCGGACCGAGGACCGGGTCGGTAAGCGCCGTACAGCCGGAGAAAGCGTACGCCCCGACGGCGCCGGCGCCGCCGGTAAAGCGCGCCGAGGTCAGCGCCGTACAGCCGGAAAAGGCGCTGTCGCCGATCAAGGCGGAGGCAGCCCCGGCGGACACGCTTTGGAGCGAGAGGCAGGAGGAGAAGGCGGACTCGCCGATCGCCGCGCAGTGCGCGGGAAGCGACACGCTTTCCAGACCGGAAGAGGAAAAGGCGAACTTGCCGATCTGCGTGAGCGTATCGGGGAGCGCGATCGCCCGCAGCGCGGTACAGGAAGCGAACATCTGATCGGGGATCGCGGTCATCGCGGCAGGGAGCCGGACCGTTTCCAGCGCCGCGCAGTAGGAAAAGCAGCCGTCCCCGATCTGGACAAGCGAATCGGGGAGAGAAACGCTCTGAAGCGACGAACAGAACAGAAAGGCGAGCCGGCCGAGGGAGAGCGTGCCCTCCGGCAGCTCCACGGCGGCAAGGGCGGTGCAGCTCTCAAAGGAGAACTCCCCGACCGTCTCGGGCGCGCCCTCGAAGGTTACCGTCTGCAGCGCTTCGCACAGGCGGAAAGCGTACGTTTCGATCGTTTTGACGCCCGCCGGGATCGTCACGCTCGTCAGTCCCGAGGACTGGAACGCCGCGTTGCCGATCTGCGTGAGCGAGGCGGGCAGAGAAAGGCCGGTCAGCGCCTTGCAGTCGCCGAACGCGCCCTGCGGCAGGACGGTCAGTTCGTCGGACAGCGTAACGGAAGAGAGCGCGGTGCAGCCGGAAAAGACGAAGCTGCCGAGCTGAGTCGCCTGCGGGAGCGCGATCGCGGGCAGCGCGCTGCAGGACATAAAGGCGCCGGTATCCAGCGTGACCACGCCCTCGGTGCCGATCACGCTCTCCAGCCCCGTGCAGCGCAGGAAGGCGAACTCCCCGATCTGCGTGACCGTCTCCGGGATCGTGACCGAGCGGATCAGGCTCTGCTCCGCGAAGGCGCTCGCCTCGATCGAGACGACCGTATCGCCCTCGGGGCTCGTATCCGGGATGACCGGACGGGTCAGCATCTTTTCCTTCAGGCCGGTGACCGAGCAGGTCCCGTTGCCGTAGCTGCAAAAGAAAAAGGGAGAGTCCGGCACGGGCTCGGTCGTTTCCGCAGGCGAGGTCGTCTCCTCGGGAGGAGCCGTCGTCTCCTCCGGGGGGGCCGTCGTGTCCGCCGGGCGGGGATCCGTCTCCGGGCCGGGCGGTTCCGCCGTGACCGGCGGGTCGGACTCCGTCGGGCGTCCCGTCGTATCCTCCGGCGGGCGCGACGAATCGACCGGCTGCGTGGCGGCAGGTCCGGTCGTATCGGCGGAAAAAGGAAGAACACCGGTCGTGTCCGTCCCCGTATCGATCGCCGTTTCGCGCGGAACGGCGCCGGTCCCGGAGGAGACCGGCGGTTTTGCGTGCGGCTCCGAGCAGGCGGCCAGAAAAAGCGCCGCCAAAAGGACAAAGCCGGCGAAAAGCGATTTTTTCATATAGATCCTTTCAGGGAAAAGGAAAAAGGGAACGATTTATGATCACCGATTATAGGGTACCATAATTTTATGAAGAAAACAAGAGGAAAAACCCCCAAAGAAAAAGTTTTCTCCTCCTCTTTTTTTGAACGGGCGGCACGTTTTTCCGGCCGGCGGAATACACTGGTAAGGAGAAAACCGGAAAACGGGAGGGCGGAGCATGAAAAAAACGGCAAAACTGTGCAGACTGGCGGGGGTCGCGGTCCTCTCCTTCGGGGTGGGGATCCTCTCGTCCTTTTTCCTGCCGGAGGCCGTTCTCGTCGTCATCGAGGCGATCGTGATCATCAGCGTCGGCGTTTTGTGGTTTTCCGCATAATCCAAGCCTGTGAGGGTCCTATGAAGATCGTGTTGGTCAAAGCCCCGAAAGCGCTTGTCCCCATGCTCAAACGGATGTTCGGGATCCGGTGAGCGGAGACGGCAAAACGCCGGCTGAAAGAGGGAAAAACTCCCTCTTCAGCCGGCGCCTTTTCGCTTTTTTGACTGTCAGAAGATCTCCGTGACGCGGTAGCCCTTTCCGGTGACGGCGGCGGCGAGGTCTTCGTCGGAGACGGGGGCTGTGAGCGTGACGAGAGCCTCCCCCTTTGCGTGGTCGGCGGAGGCGGAGGCAACGCCCTCCAGCGCTTCCAGCGCGGTTTTGACGGCGTTTTCACAATGCGGGCACATCATGCCCTCGATCTTGACCGTTTTTTGCATGGCTGTTTCTTCCTTTTCCGTTTTATCCGCCGCCGCGGGGGCGCGGGCGGCGCGTTTTTTGTCGTGGGAGGGATCGTGGATCTTAACGAGGTTGAGGCGCAGGGCGTTGGTAACGACGCAGAAGCTGGAGAGGCTCATCGCGGCGGCGCCGATCATCGGGCTCAGCGTGACACCGAGGGGGATGAACACGCCGGCGGCGAGCGGGATGCAGACGGCGTTGTAGAAGAACGCCCAGAAGAGGTTCTGCCGGATGTTGCGGAGCGCGGCGCGGGAGAGACGGATCGCGGCGGGCACGTCGGTCAGCCGGTTTTTGACGAGGACGACGTCCGCGGCGTCCACGGCGATCTCGGCGCCGGCGCCGACGGCGATACCGACGTCCGCGCGGGTGAGGGCGGGCGCGTCGTTGATCCCGTCGCCGACCATCGCGGTCCGGACGCCCCCTTCCCCGAGGCGGCGCAGGACCTCTTCCTTCCCTTCCGGCAGGACGCCGGCGGCGACGTCCGTGATCCCGACCTGCCGCGCGACGGCGGCGGCGGTGCGCTCGTTGTCGCCGGTGAGGAGGGTAACGCCGATCCCCATTCCCGTCAGCTCCGAAACGGCCCGCCGGCTCTCCTCCTTGACGACGTCCGCCACGGCGATCACGCCGACGACGGCTCCGCCATAGGAAAACCAGAGGGGCGTTTTCCCCTCTCCGGCGAGTTCGTCCGCCTTGCGGCACAGCTCTTGCGGGAGGGGCGCCGTCGTCCCGATATAGGCGGCGCTGCCGCCGCAGAGGGGTTTTCCTTCCAGCACGGCGGATAGTCCCCGCCCCGGCAGGGTGGAAAAGGCGTCCGTCTCCCGGAGGGGGACGCCGCGCTCTTCTGCCGCCGCGAGGACGGCGAGAGAGAGGGGATGTTCGCTTTTCGCCTCGAGCGAGGCGGCGAGGGAGAGGAGCGTTTTTTCCTCTCCGAGAGGGAGAAGATCGGTCACGCGCGGCTCGCCCGCGGTCACGGTGCCGGTCTTGTCGAGGGCGATTTGCTCGGTGCGGCCGGCGGCCTCGAGCGCGGCGGCGGTCTTGAAGAGGATGCCGTTTTTCGCGCCGACGCCGCTTGCGACCATGATCGCCACGGGGGTGGCGAGCCCGAGGGCGCAGGGGCAGCTGATGACGAGGACGGAGATCCCGCGCGCGAGCGCGAAGCCGACCTCCCATCCGAGCAGAAGCCAGACGGCGACGGTAACGAACGCGATCCCCATCACGACAGGGACGAACACGGCGGAAACGCGGTCCGCCGCTTTGGCGATCGGGGCTTTGGTGGCCGCCGCCTCGCTTACCGTGCGGATGATGCGGGCAAGGGTGGTATCCTCGCCGACGCGCTCCGCGCGGCAGGTGAGAAAACCGGAAGAAAGAACGGCAGCGGCGGAGACGGACGCTCCCTCGCTTTTATCGACCGGGATGCTCTCGCCGGTGAGGGCGGACTCGTTCGCGCTTCCCTCCCCCGAAACGACCGTCCCGTCCACGGGGAAATGCTCCCCCGCGCGCACAACGAAAAGATCGCCGATCCGGAGGTCTTTCGCCTCGACCGTCTCCTCCCGTCCGTCCCGCAGGACGGTCGCGGTCTCCGGGCGGAGGCGGATCAGCCCCTTGAGCGCGTCGGTGGTTTTGCCTTTGGAGCGGGCCTCGAGCAGCTTGCCGACGGTAATGAGCGTCAGGATCATCGCCGCCGACTCAAAGTAGAGCCCGTGCAGCCGCTCCATCGCCGACGCCGCGTCCCCCGTCATCAAAAAGAGGAGGACGGTACTGTAAAGGAAAGCGGCAGAGGAGCCGAGCGCGACGAGGGTGTCCATGTTCGGGACGCCGCGAAACAGCGCCCGGTACCCGCTTGTGAAAAACTTCCCGTTCACGATCATCACGGCGGCGGCGAGGATCATCTCGGCGAGGGCGGCGGCGACGGGATTGTCCGCCAAAAAGGAGGGCAGGGGGAGCGAGAGCATCGCGTGCCCCATCGAAAGATACATCAAAAGCAAAAGAAAGCCGAGGGAGAGAAAAAGCCGGCGCCGGAGGAGGGGCGTTTCCCGGTCCGCGAGGGGGTCGTCTTCCGTTTTCGGCGCGCTCTCCCCCAGGGGGGCGGCGCCGTAGCCCGCCGCCCTGACCGCGGCGACGACCGCGGCGTCGGAGGCGGTCCCCTCCACGCCCATCGAATTCGTCAGCAGGCTGACGGCGCAGGAGGAGACCCCTTCTACCTGCGAGACCGCCTTTTCCACCCGGGCGCTGCAGGCGGCGCAGCTCATGCCCGTAACGCGATACTGCTTCATCCGTTTCCTTTCCGTCCGGTCCGGGGACCGGGCGCTTTGTTTTCTGACTTATTGTACCATACCGTGAAAAAAAGTCAAGGGAGAGCGGCGCCTTCCGGGCGAAAACGCCGTTTTTTCAAAAAGTCTTGCGAAATCCGGAAAAAAACGCTACAATAAAGCAGGATACGTTCCGCCGGAAAGAAAGAGGTACGATGATGCTGATATTGAAGAATCCCGCCGGAGAAGAGGTCTTCCGCCTCCTCCCGCCCGTCGCCGAGATCAACGGAAAAGAGATCCCCTTCGAGGAAGAAGAAAAACAGGGCGAGGAATCGCGCTACCGCTGCGGGACGCTGGAGGTGAGCGAGCTTTCGGCGGATCTCGGCAACGGTCTCTGCCGGATCGTCCGCAAGATCACCAACGCGGGGAGAAGCACCCGTACGTTGAAGATCATCACCGAGGCGGAGACGCTGTTCTCCCCCTCCCGCTACCTCATCCCCTGCGTAAACTTCAACGGCAACGAAGACAGCCGCGGCAAAGAGCAGCACGGCACCGCCCTTGACGGGGAGGACTGGATCTACGCCTACGACCGGATCAGCATCCCCTCCTGCACGCTGAGCGAAAACGACGATACCGTCTGCGCGCTGTTTGCCTCCGACGTATCGCCCGAGTCGCTCCGTTCCTCCGCTTCCCTGCGCCGTCTTGCGGACGGACGGCTCCTGCACCGGATCTTCTACCCCGTGACGGAGGCGCCCCTCTCCTATATCGACCACGACGTGATGGGCCCCCGCTACGACGAATACCTGACCCTCGCGCCCCGCGCGAGCGTGATCCTCTCCGCCTACCTGTTCGTCTCCCGGCCGAAATGGAAGAACTACGGCATGGCCTCCCTGATGGACCGGGCGCTCGATCTTTTCCGCAATCTCCGCGCCCCCGCCCGCACCCCCGACGAGGTGTGGAAGCTCTCGCTCGCGTGGTCGGCGTTTCTGCGGCGGGAGCTGCCGGACGGCTCGGTGATGTTTGCCAACGCCCTGCGCCACAACGAGGAAAAAGGCGCGATCCTCCCCCGAAATCCCGTCTACGAGGCGGGCTGGTCGGGACAGTGCTTTCTGCAGGCGCGGATGTTCCTCTGCGAGTACGAGCGCGGCGGGGAAAAACGCTTCCTTGACGACGCGCTCCGCTGCCTTGACGCGTGGGTGAAAACGCAGCGTCCCTGCGGCCTTTTCCCCACCAATTACGCCCGGCATCTCACGGGGGAGTTCGTCCCGAACGACGTCTGCAACTTTTCCTGGGGCGCGGCGGAGGCGCTGCGCGCCTACCGGCAGCTGAGGCGTCTCGGGATCGAGCGGGAAAACTACGTCGCCTTTGCCCGCGGGATCCTCGACTTTCTCATCGCGCAGTACGACGCGCACGGCGACTTCGGCCTGAAATACACGATGGAGGGCGAGCGCCTGCCCGGCGGCGGCTCCATCGGGGGCTTTGCCGTTGCCGCGCTGATCGAAATGTACGAAACGACCGGGGAAACGCGGTATCTCGATTACGCGGTCAAGTCCTTCCGGGCGTATTTTGACCGGGATCTCGACCGCTTTATCTGCACCGCGGGCGCGATCGACTGCGTGTCGGTCGACAAGGAGACCGCCTATCCCTTCCTCCGGTCCGCGCTCCGGCTGCTCGAGCTGACGGGAGAGGATCGCTACCTCACCGACGCGCAGAAGGTCGCCTACTATTTCTTCTCCTGGGCGTATCACTACGACGCGCTCTACGACGGGGACAGCGACTTTGCCCGCTGCGGCTACTACACCTCCGGCGGGACCGCCGTTTCCACCCAGCATCACGCCATCGACCCGTGGGGCGAGATCGCCGTGCCGGACTTTCTCCTCCTCGCGCGGCTGACCGGCGACGACCGCTGGAAAAAACGCGCACAGATGCTCTGGAACAACGCGATCCTCTGCATCACCGACGAGAAGCATATGCGCCGCGTCGCCGGGTTCGAGCGGCCCTACGGCTGCCAGAGCGAGGCGTTTTTCCAGACGCGCTGGACCCGCTACCGCCCCGACTGCGAGCACCGCGGCCACTTGAACGATATGTACGTCGGCTGGGTCGCCGCCTACCGGATGTACGCCATCACCCGCATGGAGACCGAGCTGCCCGACGGGACCGACGCGCTCAAATAACGCCCTCCCCCCGCTCCGTCTTCCCCGCTCCGGCGCCCGCCGGAGCGGGGCTTTTCCCCAACGGCGGGCGCCAAAGCGAAAAAAGTCTTGACAAACCCCGCGCGGCGCGGTATAATCGTTTCGATCCAAATAGTGAAATGCGTTGACGGAATTATGCCGCTTTTGCCAAGTTCCAGAGAGTCGGCGGACGGTGCGAGCCGATACGAAGCGGAGATGGCAGTCTCATTCCCGAGCAGGAGGGCCCAACGCGAAAGCCAGTAAGTTCTCCCGGTCGCCCCGTTACCGGCAAGAGACTTGTTTGAGTCTTGAAGAGTGATTATCGCTCGCGAGAGCGTGATAATCAGGGTGGTACCGCGAGTTTTCTCGTCCCTGAAGTCAGTTCTGACTTTGGGATTTTTTATTTTTTCGGAGGAATGCCCTATGAAGACTATACGCGTCAGCGACGTAACGCTGAAAAGCGCGGACGAGCTCTCGCTCTCCTTCCGCGAAAAGCTGGAGCTCGCGAAGATGCTCGACCGGCTCGGCGTCTCCGCCGTGGAGACGGGAGAGCTGCGGGATCTCAGGACCGACGGGCTGCTGATCAAATCCCTCGCGTCCGCTTTGGGCGAAACGGGGCTTACCGTCCGCGTTCCCGCCGACGCCGAGGGGATCGCCTACGTCTGGAGCTGCCTCAAAAACGCGAGAGCGCCGCGTCTCCAGGTCGCCCTCCCCGTCTCCACCGTCCAGATGGAGTATCTCTGCCGCAAAAAGCCGGACGCGATGCTCGAGCTGATCGGGACCGCCGTTTCCGCCTGCCGCGCCCTCTGCGGGGACGTGGAGTTCTGCGCGCAGGACGCGGGGCGCGCCGAGGAGGCGTTCCTTCTTCGCGCCGTGCGGCGCGCGGCGGAGGCGGGCGCCGGCACCGTGACGCTGTGCGACAGCGCGGGCGATCTGCTGCCCGACGAGTTTTTTGCCTTTATCCGCCGGATCCGGCAGGAGCTTTCCCCCGTCGTCAAGCTCGGCGTGGAGATCTCCGACGGGACGTTTATGGCCAATGCGTGCGCGATCTACGCCGTCAAGGCGGGCGCGGACGAGGTCAAGGCGGCGGCGTACGGAGAAAAGACCGTTTCGCTGCGCCGGTTTGCCTCCGTTCTCAAGGCCCGGGGCGAAAGCCTCGGCGTTTCCTGCGGCGTGCGCACCACCGAGCTTGAGCGCGCGATCGGGCAGATCGGGCGGCTCTGCCGCGCCGGCCGCGAAAAAACCTCTCCCTTCGGCGGCGGTGCGCAAAGCGAGGAAGACTTCACGCTGAACGTGCGCGGCGACGCCGCCTCCGTCGCCAAAGCGGCGGAAAAACTCGGGTATGATCTCTCCGCCGAGGACGCCGAAAAGGTGTGCGAGGCGCTCTCCGCGCTCGGCGAACGCAAAAGCGAGATCACCGCAAAGGAGCTTGACGTGCTGATCGCCGCCTGCGCGATGCAGGTCCCCGCCACTTACAAGCTCGACAGCTACGTCATCAACTCCGGCAACCTGATGACCGCCACGAGCCACATCCGGCTCGAAAACGGCGGCGCGCGCGAGGGCTTTTGCACCGGGGACGGGCCGATCGACGCCTCCTTCCGCGCGATCGAGCAGATCACGGGAACGCACTATGAGCTCGACGACTTCCAGATCCGCGCGGTGACCGAAGGGCGGGAAGCGATGGGCGAGGCGGTGGTGCGCCTCCGCTCAAACGGCAAGCTCTACGCGGGGCGCGGCATTTCCACCGACATCGTCGGCTCGAGCATCATGGCGTACATCAACGCGCTCAATAAGATCGTATACGAGGAGAACGAAGAATGAACCTCTCGTTTTCAACGCGCGGACGCGCCGTCTCCGACTGGGCGGAGCTGTGCGATACCGCGCAGGAAAACGGCTTTCGCGGGATCGAGATCTACGACGCCTACAAGGACGCCGCGCTGACCGGCCCCGGCGGGCCGCTCCACAAATACAACACCGCCGCCACGCTGCGCGATCTGCGCGACCGGGGGCTCTCGATCCCGCTCTTTGACAGCTCCTGCAACATCGGCTGCGGCGAGAACGCGGCACTGGAGCACGCGCGTTTTCTCTTTTCTCTCGCCGGCGCGATGAAGGCGGAATACGTGGCGCTGCGCAGCGACGCCGAGGACCTCTCCGCCGTGAAAGCGGATCTCGACGCGCTGATCCCGGACGCCGAGGCCTGCGGCGTGGTCATCCTGATCAAAAGCAACGGCGCGTTTTCCGACACCGCCGCGCTGCGCGCCCTGCTCGACGAGTACGCCTCCGACCGGCTCGGCGTGCTCTGGGATATCCACCACCCCTACCGCGACTGCGGCGAAACGCCGGACGAAACGATCCGCAACCTCGGCGCCTACGTCAAGCACGTCCACCTGCGCGACTCGGACGACGGAGGCGCCTACCGCCTCGTCGGCGAGGGGACCCTGCCCGTCGAGGATTTCATGCGCGCGCTCTATTCGGTGGACTACGACGGCTTCCTCTCCCTCGAATGGAAGATCGATTGGATGAAGGAGCTGCCGTATTTTGACGTGATCCTCCCGCACTTTGTCAACTTTATGAGCCGGTTCGGGCAGACGCGCGGCAAAAAGAAAACCCTCTACTTCAACCACGACGGCTCCGGGCAGTATATCTGGAAGAAGGACGAGCTGATCGACCTGACCTTCCCGCAGGTGCTCGACCGCGCGGCAGAGGAGTTCCCCGACCAGTACTGCTTCAAATACACCACGCTCGACTACACCCGCACCTACGCGCAGTTCCGGCGCGACGCGGACGACTTTGCCCGCGCCCTCGTCTCCCTCGGCGTCCGCGCCGGCAGCAAGGTGGCGATCTGGGCGACCAACGTCCCCGCGTGGTTCATCACCTTCTGGGCGGCGACCCGGATCGGTGCGGTCCTCGTGACCGTCAACACCGCCTATAAGATCCACGAGGCGGAGTACCTGTTGCGGCAGTCCGACACGCACACGCT
>JAFSSQ010000024.1 GCA_017450965.1 Clostridia bacterium | reverse complement strand
GTCGATGAACTCTTTTTCCATTCCCGGATCCTTCATCCGGATCCGGAAGGAGAGGCGGAACATCGAGCCCATCCCCGTCGTTTTGACGCCGACGCTCTCGAAGGAGGCGAGATAACGGGCAAAGGTATCGTTGAACGCGTCGTGATAAGCGAGCGACTCCGGGATGGTGATACGCAGAAGCTGATCCTTCGCCGCGCCCTGATGCTCAAAGATCGGGAGCATGGAGAAAAGGAAGAAGAGACCGGCCAGACCGAGCAGGATCAGAACGCCGTAGGCGGCAAAGCCCATCCCGAACGCGATCCCGGAGCCCATCGCGATCAGAATACCGGCGATCTCGTCGGCGCTGCCCTGCGCGGAACGGAAACGGATCAGGCTGAACGCGCCGCCGATGGCGACGCCGGCGCCGATGTTGCCGTTGACGAAGGTGATCACCGCCGCCACCACGAAGGGAACGAGGGCCAGCACGAGGAAAAAGCGCTTGGTGGAACGGATCCGGAAGGACATGATCCAGGCGTAGAGGAGCCCCGAAGCCAGCGCGAACGCCGCCATCGAGAAAAACTCGGTCGTTGTGACGATGGAAGAGTAGATGGAATCAAACATGAAGCATACCTCCGCTCATAGTTTTTGTCATTTGTGTTTGATACGCCGTCCCGTATTTGGAAAACGAGGTCTTATAAATATGCCCTTCATCCAGGATCGCGGAAAGCCACAGAGGCATCGCGTCCTGTATCTTGATCTCGAGAACGGAATAGCCCTCCGGAAGGAGCAAGCTCCCTTCCATGGAGATCCGGAGATCCAGATCCTCGGCGCGGTACCGGGGGGCGTTGTCGATGGTAAGGCGCAGATCGCTGTCCGGCCGGAAGAACGCGGTGCGGTCGCAAATCGTCAGGTAAGAGGGCGCCAGATCGCCGTACACGTCCCGGAAGCGGACCAGCTCCCGGCCGATCTGTCCGCCGCCGGGGAGATCGTTTTCCCGGCGGAAAAAGCCCTCGGCAACCGGGATCACCGTCTGCACCCGCCGCTTATACCCGACGCCGCGGTATTTCCGCTTCATTTCAAGGAAAACGGGCGACTCGTCTGTCGCGAGCCCGTAGGAACGGAGACGGATCTTTTCCTTGAACCGGGGCTTTTCCAGCGAAAGGTTGATCAACCGGCAATCCGGCGTATCGTAGTAAAGAGAGGCGATCGGGGTGAGACCGTAACAGTCGGGCTGCATATAGTCCGCGATCCGCCGGATGAAATAGCGCTCCTGATCGGGGTCGATCAGATACTTCAGTTCGTGACGAAGCATTACGGAAACAGACTGTTCCATCGCCGCCATCCGCCGCGCCTCCCTTCTTTTCCGGTCCGCGGGTCGGGACGCTTCTCCCTCCCCGTTTCTGCGGTCATTTTAGCGATTTGTTCTTAAAAAAAACTGAAAAAGAGTTTTTATCCCTGCAAAAACCGGATCGCGCGTTCCACCGCGTCTTTGGCGTTGTTCCACGGCTCGTCCTGATAGCGGTAGTCAAACTTCTTCACAAACCAGCGCACGTCCTCGCGCAGAGAATCGAAATACGGCCGCTCCACCTTTTCCGCCTCCTCGTAAAAATCGGCAAACTCCTTCTTGGAAAGGGAGCGGGAAGCGCGCCCGAGCAGCGCGGCGTAATGGGGAAGGCAGAAAGAGGGCTGCGCCGCGAACTTCTCCCGGAAGGAATGATCCTCGCCGAAGAGATAGATCGCCGTATCGAGCATCTTTTCAAAATGGAAACGAACCTTCTCGCAGACGTAGCAGGAGGAGGTCAGCGCGAGGATCCGCTCCTCCTCGGCCTGGGCGTTGGCGGCGGCGGAACGGAGCGGCGCTTTTTTAAAAAGCTTTTCCTGCTCGTCGAGATGGCTCTCCAGGATGAGGGCGAGCGGGAGCTTTTTGCTCCGCTCCAACATCTTGGCTAAGTGCTCGCGGCAAAAGCCGAGGTCGTTGGTGCGGATCCGGATATCCGGCTCCATCATCGACGCGCCGAGGATGCTTTCCAGCTCGTTTTCCTCCAGCATATGCTCCAGCGCGCAGAAGGGACACCCCTTCGCCGGATCGTCGCGCGACGCTTCAAACGCTTCGTTGACCGGTATGGTGTAGATCTTTTCCGCCATGGCAGAAATCCTTTCTTTTTCCGTCTTCCGGGCGCCGCAAAGCGGCGAAAAAACCGGGTAAAATAAGTGTAACACAAAGAAACGGAAAAGTAAACACCGGGCAAAACGAAAAAAGCCGGTAAAAATCAAAAAAATCTTCAAAAAGCCTTGCAAATGAAGATCCGGCGTGCTATAATAAGACGGAAGTTGAATGATGATGATGAAGAGTGGGTCTGCCCACTCTCGTTTTTATGTAGGTGTTCTATGACGGAAGCAAAAAATCCAAAAAGCGGCGTCGCCGCGCGGGCGGAGGCGCTCGTCCTCCCCACGGCGCAAAAACAGGGTCTGACGATCTGGGACGTAACCTTCGGAAGACGGGGGACGGACCGGTATCTCACCTTCACCGTCGACAAGGAAGAGGGCGTGACGATCGAGGACTGCGAAAAGTTCCACCGGGCGATCGACCCCCTGCTCGACGAAGCGGACTGGATCGAAGGCAGCTATATGCTGGAGGTCTCCTCCCCCGGCATCGAACGGGAGCTGACGCGGCCGGAGCATTACGAATACGCGCTCGGCGCGCGGGTCCGGGCAAAGCTCTACACCCCGCAAGACGGGCAAAAAACGCTCACGGGCGTCCTCGCCGCGTACGGCAAAGAGACGCTGACGCTGACGGAGGACGGAAAAGAAACGGTCCTCCAGCGCCCGAACGTCGCCAAACTGACGACGGTATACGATTTTGAAAACGAAACCTGAAAACGGTCAGCCGACAGGTCAAACAATAAAGAAAGGATACGCATTGCGTAACGGTATAACGGAAAAATGAACAACGATTTCTTTTTGGCGCTTGACAGTCTGGAAAAAGAAAAAGGCATCCCGAAAGAGTATATGATCGAAAAGATCGAAGCCGCGCTCCTCGCCTCCTACAAAAGAGAGGAAAAGGACAACAGCAACGTCCGCGTCGACATCGACGAAACGAAAAAGGACATCCGCGTCTACCAGCAGAAGACGGTCGTGGAGGAAGTGGAAAACGAAACGACCGAGATCACGCTGGAGAACGCCAAAAAGATCAACCGCAGAGCGAAACTCGGCGGCGTGGTGGAGATCGAGCTCAAGCCGAAAAACTTCCGCCGTCTCTCTGTTCAGACCGCCAAGCAGGTCATCATCCAGGGCATCCGCGAGGCGGAGCGCTCCAATCTGATCAAGGAATACGAAAGCAAACGCGAGGAGATCATCACGGCGAAGGTCATCAAGATCGACCCCGTGAACGGCAGCGTGATCCTCGACACCGGCACGAGCAGCGCCGTTCTGATCCGCGAGGAGCAGATCCCCGGCGAGATCTTTGCCGTCGGCGACCGCGTGAAGGTCTTTGTGACCGAGGTGCGCCGCGAGATGAAGGGGCCGCTCGTGACCCTTTCCCGCATCCATCCGGGACTTGTCAAGCGGATCTTCGAGCTGGAGATCCCCGAGATCCAGGACGGGACCGTGGAGATCCGGGCGATCGCCCGGGAGGCCGGCTCCCGCACCAAGATCGCCGTTTTCTCGACGAGAGAGGACGTGGATCCCGTCGGCGCCTGCATCGGCAACCGGGGCATCCGCATCGGCGCGATCAACGAGGAGCTGCGCGGCGAACGGATCGACGTGATCCGTTACAGCGACGACCCCGCCGAGTTCGTTACCCAGGCGCTCTCGCCCGCCAAGGTCGACCGGATCGAGCTGGACGGCGAGCGCTCCTGCAAGGTCTACGTGGCGCCGGATCAGCTCTCCCTTGCGATCGGCAAGGAAGGACAGAACGCCCGTCTGGCCGCGCGCCTGACCGGCTTTAAGATCGATATCAAATCCAACTGACGGAGGAGGGCGGAATGCCTCTATCCATCCCAAAGCAAAAGAAAGTCCCGGAACGCCGCTGCGTCGGCTGCGGGGAAAAAGCGGGCAAAAAGGATCTCGTCCGCGTGGTCCGTTCGCCCGAGGGGGAGATCTCCCTTGATCTGACCGGGAAAAAGGCGGGGCGGGGCGCTTACCTCTGCAAAAAGCTCTCCTGCTTTTCCAAAGCGAGGAAGGCGAAGCGCTTTGAGTCCAACCTGAAAACGGCGATCCCCCCGGAGGTCTACGACGCCATGGAAAGGCAGCTTGCCGATGAAGAAAGCAAGTGAAACGGATCGGATCCTCTCCCTGCTCGGTCTGGCGAAAAGGGCGGGCAGGATCACGGCGGGCGTTCCGCTCGTCTGTGAAAAGCTGCGATCCTCTTCCCCTCCCGCGCTCGTCGTGATCGCGGAGGGCGCCGCCGAAAACGCGAGAAAGCGGCTCACGGACCGATGCGCCTTTTACAAAGTCAACTTTCTCTCCCTCGACGCCGACCCCGCCGAGCTGGCGCACGCCCTCGGCCGGTCCGACCGGATCGCCGGCGCCGCGGTCTCTGACGAGGGGTTTGCGCGTTTGATCGCGCCGGACCTTTTCCCCGACAAAAACAACCCACATGAAAAAGGAGCGTAACATGGCACAGCCTAATTCTCAATACCGAATCAATCAAATCGCCAAAGATCTTTCTTTCAAAACAAAGGACATCCTCGACGTGTTCGAGGGTGCCGGTCTGGGCGGAAAAACGCATATGACCACGCTGACGCCGGAAGAATTCGGGCTGCTTGTCTGGAGTCTCACGGAAAAACGCCAGATCCCCAACATCGACGACTATCTTGACGGGAAGATCAAGATCACCACCGAGGCGGAAAAAGCCGCCGAGGCCGAGCGGAAGATCGCGGAGGAAAAAGCCCGCAAGGAAGCGGAAAAGGCCGCGGAGCTTGCCGCGCAGAAGGAAAAAGAAGAGGCGGAGCGCAAAGCCGCCCGCCTTGCCGAAAAGGAAAAGAACCGTCCGGAGAACCTCTCCGCCGCGAAACGCTTCGAACAACGGCGCACCCAGAGCCAGAACGCGCCGCAGCAGGCAAGGCAGCAAAAGCCGCAGCGTCCGCAGCGGCCGGCGCCCGCCGCGCAGAACCAGCCGGTCCGTCCGGTCAACCCTTCCCTGCCGCGCGAGCAGACGGAAGTCAAACAAAAGACGCGGGTCGTCGATACCAGAGGCGGCACGCCGCACGTCGATCTCTCCCGCTATGACGAGCGCTTCGGCAGTTTTGTCAGCGAGAGCGCGCAAAAGCACCTCTCGCCCGAGCGCCAGAAGCTGAAAAAGCAGGATAACCGCGGCGCCTACTCCCGCAGCCGTGAAAAAGAGCGGATGGCGATGGAGCGGATGCGCAAGGAGCAGGCGGAAAAGATGCGCCGCAAGCAGACCCTCGCCGTTACGATCGGCGATACGATCATGGTAAGCGAGCTTGCCTCCCGCCTGAAGCAAACGGCCGCCAACGTCATCAAAAAGCTGATGACGATGGGCTTTATGTGCACGATCAACGAAGAGATCGACTTTGAAACGGCGGCGCTCGTCTCCGAGGAGTTCGGCGCCAAGGTCAAAAAGGAAGTCGTCGTTACGATCGAGGATCGGCTCTTCTCCGAAACGGAGGACGCGCCGGACAGTCTGGTGGAGCGCGCGCCCGTCGTATGCGTGATGGGGCACGTCGACCACGGCAAGACCTCCCTGCTTGACGCGATCCGCAACACGCACGTGACCGCGGGCGAGGCCGGCGGCATCACCCAGGCGATCGGCGCCTACCGCGTGGATATCAACGGCCGTCCGATCACCTTCCTCGACACACCGGGGCACGAAGCGTTTACCGCGATGCGCGCAAGAGGCGCCAAGGCGACCGATATCGCCATCCTCGTCGTTGCCGCGGACGACGGCGTGATGCCCCAGACGGTGGAAGCGATCAACCACGCGAAAGCCGCCGGCGTTGAGATCATCGTGGCGATCAACAAGATGGATAAGCACGGCGCCAACCCCGACGCCGTCAAACAGGAGCTGACCAAGTATAACCTTCTGCCCGAGGAATGGGGCGGCGACGTGATCTGCGTTCCCGTTTCCGCTCTGACGCACGAAGGGATCGACCGTCTGCTGGAGAGCGTGCTGCTCGTGGCGGACGTCAAGGAATACAAAGCGAACCCAGACAAACGCGCGAAAGGGATCGTGATCGAGGCGAAGCTCGACAAGGGCAGAGGCCCCGTCGCCACCGTCCTCGTCCAGAACGGTACCCTGCATAACGGCGATATCGTGATCGCGGGGACCTCGGTCGGCCGCGTGCGCGCGATGAGCGACCACACCGGAACGCTTATCCGGGAAGCGGGCCCCTCCGTTCCCGTTGAGATCATCGGTCTCTCCGAGGTGCCGTCCGCCGGCGACGAGTTCAACGCCGTCGAGGACGAAAAGATGGCGCGCGAGCTTGCCGAAAAGCGCCGCAATTCCGCAAAAGAGGAATCCTTCAAGGCAAACGCCCGCGTCTCCCTCGATCAGCTCTTCGACCGGATCGCCGAGGGCGTCAAAACGCTCAATATCATCGTCAAAGCCGACGTGGGCGGCTCCGCCGAGGCGGTCAAGGCTTCGCTTGAAAAGCTCTCCAACGAGGAAGTCAAGGTCAGCGTGATCCACAGCGCCGTCGGCGGGATCACCGAGGGCGACGTCAACTTTGCCGCCGCCTCCGGCGCGATCATCATCGGCTTCAACGTCCGCCCGGACAAAACCGCGCTTGACGCGGCGGAACGCGCGAGCGTGGAGATCCGCACCTACCGCATCATCTACGAATGCATCGAGGACGTGGAACGCGCGATGAAGGGGATGCTTGCTCCGAAATACCAGGAGGTCCTGCTCGGTCACGCGGAGGTCCGCAAAACCATCCACGTTTCCAGCGTCGGGACGATCGCCGGTTCCTACGTACAGGACGGCAAGATCACCCGTACCTCCATGATCCGCGTGGTGCGCGACGGCGTGGTGATCTTTGAAGACAAGATCGCCTCCCTCAAGCGCTTCAAGGACGACGCGCGCGAGGTACAGCAGGGCTACGAATGCGGCATCGGCCTTGAAAAGTTCAACGACATCAAGGAAGGCGACGTTCTCGAAGCTTACGTGATGGAAGAGATCGAGCGCTGATCGGAGGAACTATGACCGCGGATTTCCTTCCCGCAACCAAAGAAGAAGCTAAGGCACGGGGTCTCTCCGTGCCTGACTTCGTTTATGTATGCGGAGACGCCTACGTCGATCACCCCTCCTTCGGGTGCGCTGTGATCACGCGCTGGCTCGACGCGCACGGTTTTTCCGTCTGCGTGCTCGCTCAGCCGGACTGGAAAACGGCAGACGCCTTTTGCGAGTTCGGCCGGCCGCGGCTCGGCTTTCTCGTTTCCTCCGGCAATATCGACTCGATGGTCGCCCATTACACGGTGGCAAAAAGGCGGCGTACCTACGACTATTATTCCCCCGGCGGGAAAACCGGACTGCGCCCGGACCGCGCCGTGATCGTCTACTGCAACCGCATCCGCGAGGCGTACGGAGACGTTCCGATCGTGATCGGGGGACTTGAGGCCTCTCTCCGGCGCTTTGCCCATTACGACTACTGGACGGATGCGGTGCGCCGCAGCATCCTCGTCGACTCGGGAGCGGATCTCCTCTCTTACGGGATGGGGGAAAACTCCATCCTGGAGATCGCGCGGCTGCTCGAGCGCGGCGTCCCCGTCAAAAAGATCCGGGGCGTGCGCGGGACTGTTTGGATGGCCAAAGAGGGAGAAAAACTGCCGGACCGCGCGATCATGACCGGCGATTACGACCGCCTGAAAGAGGATAAAGCCGCTTGCGCCGCCGCGTTCAAGCTCCAGTACGAAAACCAGGACGCGATCAGCGGCGCGCCGCTTCTGGAGCGCTACGACGCAAAGATCCTTGTGCAAAATCCCCCGATGCCGCCGCTGGAGCGCGCGGAGCTGGATAAGGTCTATTCCCTGCCCTATATGCGCGCCTGGCACCCGAAGTACGACGCGGAGGGCGGCGTCCCGGCGCTGGAGGAGGTGCGCTTTTCGGTCACGCACAACCGCGGCTGTTTCGGCGAATGCAATTTCTGCGCGCTGACCTTCCATCAGGGACGGGCGGTGCGCTCCCGCTCGAAGGAGAGCATCCTCGCGGAAGTCCGCAAGATCACCTGCCTGCCCGGTTTTAAGGGATACATCCACGATATCGGCGGACCGACCGCCAATTTCCGCGCCCCCGCCTGCGAAAAACAGATAAAGTACGGCGTCTGCAAAAACAAACGCTGCCTCGCGCCCGTTCCCTGCCCCAATCTGCGCGTCGATCACAGCGAATACCTCGATATTCTGACCGAGGCGGAAAAGATCCCCGGCGTGAAAAAGGTCTTCGTCCGCTCCGGGATCCGGTTTGACTATCTGATGATGGACCCGGACGACCGCTTTTTCCGCAAGCTGGCGGCAGACCACGTCTCCGGCCAGCTCAAGGTCGCACCGGAGCATTGCTCGCGCGAGGTCCTGCAAACGATGGGAAAAGCGGATTTCCGGCTTTTCCTTGAGTTTGAAAAAAAGTTCCTGCGCTTTTCCCGCGAGGCGGGCAAGGAGCAGTATCTCGTCCCCTATCTGATGTCCAGCCACCCCGGCTCGCGCCTGGAGGACGCGATCGAGCTTTCCTCCTTTCTTACCGCGCGGGGCGTCTGCCCCGAGCAGGTCCAGGACTTTTACCCGACGCCGGGGACCGTTTCTACCGTGATGTACTACACCGGGCTCGACCCGCTGACCGGCAAAAAAGTCTTCGTTCCGCGGACAAGGGAGGAAAAAAAGCTCCAGCGCGCCCTGCTCCAGCCGCAGAAAAACGGCGATTATCTGCGCCGCGCGCTGACCGAGGCGGGGCTTTCCCGCCTGATCGGCTACGGCGAGGGAAAGATCGTACCGCCCGCAAAAAGCGGCCGCCCGCCACGCCGGGAAAACGGAGCCGTTCCGCCGCGTCAGAAAACCGGAAGCCTCACGCCCCGCGAGAGAGGAAAACGGGACTTTTCCCCAAAAAAGAAAAACGGGACTCGCGCCCCGTTCTCCCGCAAAAAGAAATAAACGGACAAAATGCGGCGTTCCCGATCACAACCGGTCGGGAACGCCGTTTTCTTATTTGTTTTCTTCTTTGTATTTTTCGCGTTGTGCGCGGAAGTAGGCGCGCAGAAGCTCGGAGCACTCCTCCTGCAAAACGCCGAGGGTGATCTCGGGCTTGTGATTGAGGGGGAGGGCGTTGAGATCGGTCACACCGCCGAACGCGCCGGTGCGGGGATCCGCCGTACCGATCACAACGCGGCCGATGCGAGCGTTGACGATCGCGCCCGCGCACATGGGGCAGGGCTCCAGCGTAACGTAGAGGGTAGAGTCCGGCAGGCGCCAGCCGGACAGTTCCCTGCACGCGCGGTCGATGGCGATCAGCTCCGCGTGGTAAAGCGCGTTTTTGCCGGTCTCCTTTTCGTTATGCCCGCGGCCGATGATCCGCTCGCCGCGGTAGACGATCACGGCGCCGACCGGCACCTCGTCCATTTCGCGGGCGGTCTCGGCCTCGGCGAGCGCCTCGCGCATAAACCTTTCGTCGAGCTCCGTCATATAAGCCTCTTTCCGATCATCACGGCGCCGGCGACCGCAAGATAGCCGGCCGCCACGATCCAGAACGCAAGAGGCATGGGACGGTCGCGCAGCGGGACGGGGGCGATCTCCGGGTCGATCACGGTGGAGGCCGTCTCCCGCCGGCGGCGGAAGAGACGCCCGGAAAGGAAGAGAGCGCAGCCCGTTCCTGCGGCGAGGATGGCAAACCAGATCGCCGTTTCCGTCATCAGATACGTCTCCGCCGGAAGCAGGCGGGAAAGATAGACGAGAAGGAGGGTAACCGCGTTGAGCGCGCCGTGAAGAAGGATGGCGGGAAGGAGACGGCGGGTCGCGTAAACGAGCAGCCCGAGCGCGATCCCGGCGATGAGAGCGTAAAGAAAGCCGGAGATCTGGAGGTGAGAAAACGCAAAACAGAAAGCGGAAAGGATCGCCGCGGTCTTCGTGCCGCCGAACGAGTAAAAGAGCGTGTAGCGGAAAAAGACCTCCTCACAGACCGCGGGGATCACCACGTAGACGAAAGCGGTAAAGGCGACCCCGAACGCGCCGTAAAAGACGACCGTACTTCCCTGCCGGGAAAGCGAGAGCCCGAGGGAGGAGAAAAACTCGTTTACGCTCACGTTGAGCTGGAGCCCGCCGGAAACGACCGCCAGCGCAACAAAAGAGCAGAGGAAACGCTCCCCTCTCTTTTTGATCAGCGGGGCGGGCTCGCGCGCGTCCCCCCACAGCCGGAAGAGGAGCGCGGGCAGAAGGCACGCGACGGCCTGAAAGACCTTCAATGCGGCGATATGCAGATACGGGTCTTCGATCGCGCGGCAAAGCGAAGGCGCGAGGAGAAGGACGAGAAGATGAAAGAGAAGGATGCAGGCGGTAAACGCCGCCGTCTCGGAAACGGTGCGCTCCTTGCCGACGCCCGGGATCTGTGCTTGTGGATTCATAGCTTACTCCTGCGGAAAACAAGGGGTGTTGCCGAGAGCAACACCCCTTGTATCCGGTTGGTTCAGTGGAGGATGCACTTTTCCGTGGTCTTGTCGAAGAAGTGCATTCTGGACGCTTCGAGAGCGACCTTGATGGTATCGCCGGCTCTCGCCTGAGAACGGGAAGAAACGCGCGCGATGAGATTCTGCTCCTCGCAGACGAGGTAGAGATAGATCTCCGCGCCCATCAGCTCGGTCACCTCGACGTAGGTGTCGATCACGCTGTCCGGGTACTGAGCGAGCTGCATCGGCTCGTCGTGGATGCACTCCGGACGGATCCCGCAGATCACTTCCTTGCCGATGTAGTCGGCAAGCTCGGGCGCTTCCGCCTTCTCCGCGGGAAGCTTGATCTTGCTCCCGCCGAAGACGAAGTAAACGTCCTTGTCCTTCTTCTCGAGCGCGCCGTTGATGAAGTTCATCTGCGGCGTGCCGATGAAGCCGGCGACAAAGAGGTTGACGGGAGAATCGTACAGGTTCTGAGGCGAGTCGACCTGCTGGATAACGCCGTCCTTCATGACGACGATGCGGGTCGCCATCGTCATAGCCTCGACCTGGTCGTGGGTAACGTAGATAAAGGTGGTCTGGACTCTCTGATGGATCTTGGTCAGCTCGGTACGCATGGTAGCGCGGAGCTTCGCGTCCAGGTTGGAGAGCGGCTCGTCAAGCAGGAAGACCTTCGGATAGCGGACGATCGCGCGGCCGACGGCGACACGCTGCTTCTGACCGCCGGACAGAGCCTTCGGCTTCCGGTCGAGCAGATGCGCGATGTCGAGGATACGGGCCGCCTCGTCCACTCTG
>JAFSSQ010000002.1 GCA_017450965.1 Clostridia bacterium | reverse complement strand
CGTGGTGGACCTGGTGGGATTCGAACCCATGACCTCCGCGTTGCGAACGCGGCGCTCTCCCAACTGAGCTACAAGCCCTTGTCAAATGTATGAAATTGTGGGGTGTGTAAGGATGTCCTTCGGGCTCCCAACTGAGCTACAAGCCCTTTTTTCGGTTGCCGCTTTATTATAGCACCGGCAAACCGCAATGTCAATCTTTTTTTTCGGGGAGAAGAAAAAAATCACTTTTTTGTCCGTTCGGAGAAGGGAAGACCTCCGTCGGAGGTCTTCCGCTTCCTGTTTTTTTGCAAAAGAGCTTTCAGGCGAGCCGGTCAAAGACCCGGACGAAGTCGACGGTGAACGCGTCGTCGACGAAGTCCCCCTTGACGGCGAATTTGGCGTTCCGGAGATCTTCGCCGCGCTCCTTCATCTGCCGGATCCGGCGGTAGCCCCGCACCTCGGTCGTCAGCAAAATGAACTGCGGAACGTGCGAAACGTGCGCGCTGCAGCGGGAGATCTCTTTTCCGTCGCAGTAGAAGACGTACCCGTCCGGCTCCCAATCCATGCCGAAGGTGTGCCAGCCGCCCTCGGTCTCCTCCAGCTTGTACTTGACGCGGCCGTCCTTTTGGAACTGCGCGCCGTAGCCGCCCATGATGTTGCCCGTCGTTGCTTCGCCTGCGTGGAAGTGTTCCATGATATCGGATTCCACGCCGCACCACTCCGGCTCAAAGCGCGTGCCGATTGAAGGCGATTGCGTCCAGAAGGCGCTCCACATCTCCTCGGGATATTGCTGGAACCGGCAGCGGCACTCGTAATAGCCGTAACGGTGAACGAATTTGGGCGCTTCCAGCGGGCCGAGAGGCCAGATCGCGTCGTTGCCGCTCGGGGGCTTCTCGCCGGTGTTGCCGGGTACGTCGAAGGAGATCTCGCCCGTCTGCAGCTGCGGGGAGACGTAGAAGCCGTCCCGCTCCGTCCGGTGCAGCTCGACGTGGCTTTTCCCGTCGAGGATCACGCCATGATCGGTGTACGCCTCAAACGGCCTGCCCCAGAAGTTCAGCCGGAAGTTCCATTTGGTCCGGTCGAGCTCCGTTCCGTCGAACTCGTCCGCCCAGACCAGCTTCCACTCCCCCTCGGGGAGGTAGGAGGGCTCGTGATCCTTCACCTCAAAACGTTTCATGATTTGCTCCTTTCAGATGGTTTTTCCCGGGGCGCGATCCGGCCGGATTCTTCCAGCTCCCGCAAAAAAGCCTCCGGGTTTTTCTTGTCGTAATCCTGATGCTCTTCCTCGGCCGCGAAAAAGGAGACAAACGGCTCTACGCTGACAAAGATCCTGCGTCCCGTTTTTTTCTGCAGCGCGGCTATCGCCCGCTTCGCGGCTGCTTCCTGCCTGCCGTCGACCGGGTAGACGGCCAGCGTGTAGGAGCGGCCGCGGTCGATATACTGTCCCTCCCCGTCATAGGGATCCACACCGGCGAGGAAGACGTCGAGCAGCTCCTCAAAGGAGATCTTTTCCTCCTCGTAGGTTACGCGGACCGTTTCGCGGTGGCCGGTCTTCTGCGCCTTGACCTCCCCGTAGGTCGGATTCCGTTCCGCGCCGCCGCAGTAGCCGCTGACCACGCGCAGCACGCCGGGCCGGATGCGGAAGATCGGGGCGACGCACCAGAAGCATCCCCCGGCAAAATAGGCGTTTTGCTCGCTCATATCGCTCCCCCCTTTACCGATAGGATACCACATCGAGTGCCCGCGCGCAAGAAAAACGCGGAAAAAAAGAAAAACCCTCTTTCCCGCGGCGAAAAAGTGTGCTACAATGAAAAAAACGGAACGGGAGGACGGGCGATGGATCTGCTCGACGGACTGAACGAAGCGCAGCAGGAGGCGGTAACGGCGACCGAGGGATACGTGCGGGTGCTGGCGGGCGCCGGCAGCGGTAAGACGCGCGCGCTGACGCACCGCTTTGCGTATCTGGTCGGGGAGCTCGGGGTCCTGCCCTCCGCTATCCTCTGCGTGACCTTTACCAACAAGGCGGCAAACGAGATGCGCCGCCGGATCCGCGCGCTCACCGGGGACAACGACACCGGCTTCATCTGTACCTTCCATAGCTTCTGCGTGACGCTACTCCAGGAAGAAGCGCACGCCGTCGGCTACCCGGAAAAGTTCATCGTCCTCGACAACGCCGATATCGACGCGATGCTCGCCCTCATCTACGAGGAGCGGGGGCTGACGCTGCGGCAGATGACCTTTTCCGACGCGCGGGACCGGATCGAAATGCGCAAAAACAAGTATGAGCCGCGCTACTACGAGGATCTGATCGCCCTTCCGCTCGACCGGCTGAAGGAAAAATACGACCGCGCGACCGAGCCGGCGGATATCATCTTTTACGGGTATCTCTACCAGGAGAAAAAGTGCTTCGGGCTCGACTACAACGACCTGCTCCTTTTCACGCTGCATATCTTCGATACTGACGAGGAGATCCGTCTCAAATGGCAGCGGCGGCTGGAATACGTGATGATCGACGAGTTCCAGGACATCGACAAGCCGCAGTACCGCCTGATGCGGGCGCTGTGCGCCTATCACCGCAACCTCTTCGTCGTCGGGGATCCCGACCAGACGATCTACACCTGGCGGGGGGCGGACGTGCGATTTCTGCTCGATTTTGATAAGGAGTTTCCCGGCACGCGCACGATCTTCATGACCGAAAACTACCGTTCGACCCCGGAGATCCTCGCGCTTGCCGATTCTCTCATCTCCCACAATCGCGTCCGCGCCGAAAAAAACCTCATCCCCGTCCGCCCCGCCTCCGGGGAAACGCCGGTCTGGTACCACGAAAAGAGCCCCGCGGACGAGGCGCTGCGGATCGTCCGGACGGTTCGCGCCCTTGCGGGCGAGGAGGAAAACTTCTCCGATTTTACCGTTCTCTACCGCTCGCACTTCATCTCCCGCACGCTGGAAGAGGTCTTTTTGCGGGAGAAGATGCCCTACTACATTTACAGCGGCACGCAGTTTTACGACCGCGCGGAGATCAAGGACGCGCTCTCCTATCTGCGGCTCGTCGCCTTCCGGGACGATCTCTCTTTCGCCCGCGTCGTCAACCGGCCGAAGCGCAATATCGGCGAGCGGCGGATGCGCGCGCTGCGCGAATACGCCGAAAAGAACGGCTGCTCGCTCTGGCAGGCCCTGCGCGTATGCGCGGAAACCGAGCTGTTCGCGCCCACCCAGGCGCGCGCCTTTCTCCGGCTGATCGAGGACTGCGCCGAGCGCGCGGGGAAGGCGCCGATCTCCGAGCTGCTTTCCTATCTGCTCGACAAAAGCGGCTACGAGCACGCCCTGCGCACCGAGGGGGACAACAACCGCCTCGACAATCTCGCGGAGCTCAAGCAGGCGGTCTACGAATACGAAACGACCTGCGGGGAGGAGACGGATCTCGCCTCCTACCTCGAGCACGTCGCCCTTTATTCCGCCGCCGACGACGCGACGGACCGCAACGCCGTCCGCTTTATGACGGTGCATACCGCCAAAGGACTGGAGTTTCCGAACGTCTTCCTCGTTTCGATGTCCGACTCGATCTTTCCGTCGAAAAAGACCGATTCCGCCGCCGCGATGGAGGAGGAGCGCCGGCTTGCCTTTGTCGCCGTCACACGGGCGCGGGACCGTCTCTTCTTCACCGACAGCGAGGGGCGCGGGCACGACGGCGACTACCGCTATCCCTCCCGTTTCCTTCTCGAGATCGACCGGCCGCTCCTTCGCCGCGAGCCGGAGCCGGACGAGGCGCTCCTGCGGGACGCCGCGCAGGCCGCCGCGCAGAGCGAAAAGCTCCTCGCCGCGCGCGAGGGGACGACCGAGTTTTCCGTCGGGGACCGGATCCGCCACGCCGTGATGGGCGAGGGGACGGTCGTCGGGATCGACGACCGGCAAGGCGCCTATCTCATCCAGTTCGATATTCTGCCCACCGAGCGCCGGATCAGCTTCAAAGTCCGCCTCGAGCGGGCGTGAGAAAAACAAATAAAAAAGCAGATCGACCCGATCTGCTTTTTTATTTGTCCGGATACTCTTTTCCGGTGATCAGATAATCAACGGAAACACGGAAATAATCGGAAAACCTCAACAGCATCTGAATATCGGGGTTCCTCTTTCCGGTTTCATACAGGGAGATTGCCTCCCGGCTGATATGGAGGTCCATCGCCACTTTCAGTTGACTGAGGCCTCTTTTTTTACGCAGCTTACGCATACCGATCAAGCCGAAGGTTTCTTTTTTCTCCATCATTCCTCTTTCCTCTTGACAAGATTGTAACATTGTGTTACAATCCAAAATGTAACAAATTGTTACATTATTTTTTTGAACCGTAAGGAGAAGGATCATGTCGCAGTATGTAACCAACACGTCGGATAAAAAGAAATCAAAAGCTATGATTTTGTGTGTATGCGGAGGATTGTTCGGACTTCATCAGTTTTACGTCGGCAACATTGGAAAAGGGATACTGTATATGTTTACAGGCGGCTTGTTTGTATTCGGTTGGATAGCCGATATGATTAAAATTGCAACGGGCAGCTTCCGTGATAACGTGGGGGCGCCGTTAAGAGAGTAAGGAAGGAGAAAAAAGACCCGATCCGTACCGCGCCGGGCTTTTTCGCGGCGTTTTCCCGATAAAAGAAAGTCTCCCCGAAAGGACGCGTGAAGATACGTCCTTTCGGGGAGTTTTTTTGGGATCGGGTTACCCCATCCTCTCAAAATCAAAATCCAAAAGATCCCGGACGGTGTCGATGCAGAAACGGGGCATGGGGATCTCGGGGAACTCCCAGCTGCCGGTGGTGCGGATCCAGACGGGGAGCCAGCCCGCGGCGCGCGCGCCCTTCACGTCGTTTACCTCGTTGTCGCCGACGTAGCAGAGCTCGCTTGCCGGTAGGCCGAGGCGGCGCTCCATCACACGGAAGATCGCGGGATCCGGCTTTTCGACGCCGGCCTCCTCGCTGACGAGGATCTCGTCAAAGAGATCGGTGAGGCCGATCATCTCCAGCTTTTTGCGCTGGAGGGCGCTTTTTCCGTTCGTGATCACGGCGAGCCGGAGGCCGCGGCGGCGCAGCTCGCAAAGCGTGGGACGGGCGTAGGGGAAGGGAACGGCGACCCGGGAAAACGTATCCCGCAGGAAGGCGCCGAGCTCGTTTGGCGCGGGCGCCGGATCGGCGAAAACGCCGGTCTTGGCCAGTTCTCCGAACATTTTCGGCCAGCCGAAGTGGACAAAGCGCTTGTCGGCGGCGATCCACGCCTCGGTCAGCTCTTCGTCGGTGACCCCCTCCGCGAGGGCAAAGCGGCCGCGCGCCTCCGGCAGGATCGCGCGGAGGGTGGCGTACCGGTCAAAGAGGGTGTGATCAACGTCAAAAACGACGCCCCGGATCATAGCGCGCTCCGGGCGATCGCCGTTTCAAAGCGTTCGGTCTTGCCGGGCGAGAGACGGATAAAGCCCCCGTCGTTGAGGCCGTTTACCCGTCCGGCCTGCGGCTCGACGCAGATGTAGCCGGCGCTCCCGCCTCCGTTATACACGACCCAGTGGTCGAAGTTTTCGGATACGGTATAGAGAAAATCGCCGACGCGGGCGGTATGCCCGCCGGAGCGGAAATAACCGACCAGCGCGGTGCCGCGGGAGTCAAACCCGGCGGCGACCTTCTTCTCCGTTTCGTTTAACGGCCCGTAGTGGGTGGGGAGCAGGCGCTCGTCCCGGCGGTGCGCCTCGGCGAGCGGAACGCAAACGAAGGAGGGCTCGGGGAAGGTGGTATGCAGCGCAAAGGTAAGCGGCATATCGGTCTTCCCGGTGTTTTCCACTTCAAAGGCGCGGTGATAGCCCGCCCCGTCGAGGAGGACCGAGACGGTCAGCCGGAACGGGAAGGGGTAGGCGTCTCCCCCGTTTTCCAGCGCGAGGGAAACGGCGTTCTCCGTTCGGGAGAGGACGGTGAAGGGAAGGGACCAGATCGTCCCGTGCAGGTTGTTGCCGAGCTTCGGCTCGTTCAAGGGCAGGGTATAGCGCCTGCCGTCGAAGACGAAGGCGGCGCCGTCGGTCCGGTTGGCGGGCAGGAGGATGGGCGAGCCCTGCAGAAAGGGGTTTTCCTCCATCTGGGCGCGGCTCTCAAGCGGGCGCAGGACGTTCCGCCCCTCAAAGGTCAGGCGGACGGTGTTCGCCCCCGCGTCCGGCAGGATCTCCGCCTCCCAGCTCCCGCAGGTCAGTTTCACGGTATCGGTCAGCATAGCGTTCCTCTTTTCTTTCGGTTGGACGGTTGTATGATAGCAGACCGCGGAGATTTTGTCAAGAAAAGGGCGGTTTCCCCGAAAAGAAAAAAGCCGGAAAAACAAAAAACGCCCTTTACTAAAAGAGAAAAAGATGATAGAATAAAATTGAATAAAAATACCTATCTCCCGAAAAGGCTTTTTTGATCCGTTTTGAAGGAGGATCCCCGCGTGAAACGTTTCTTTTCCCTTATTCTGGCGTTTGCCCTCCTCTTCCTCGCCGTTCCCTTTTCCTTTGCGGCGGCGGCGGAGACGACGGCGTATCCCCGCACCGTCTATCTGGCGGACGGCGGCACGGGCGACGGCTCGAGCGCGCTCACGCCGGCCGGCAGTCTGACCGATCTGATCGACTCGGCGAGCGAGGCGACGCACGTCATCCTGACGGGGAACTATACGACGGCGGCGAACAGCTCGTCTTCCAATATGTTCCTCCAGAATACCGTCCCCGTGAAGATCACGGCGCAAAACGGCGCCAAGCTGATCCTGGCGAGTCATATCGTGATGGACAAGGGCGCGCTGGAGCTGGACGATCTGACCGTTCAGGCAAACGGCAGCTACTGGTTCAAGATGCAGAGCCATAGCCTTCACGTGGGCAAAAACGTCCTCTGCACGCTCGGCTCGGGCAACACCGCCTATCCGACGATCGTCGGGACAACGTACAATACCCTCAGCGGCAAGACCCATTCCCTTATCATCGAGAGCGGGGAGTGGAACGTGCTCCGCGGAGGCAGTTCCTCCACCGGCGCCACCGCCGGCTCCGGCTGCGTCTTCAACGTAACGGTCACCGGCGGCGTGTTCCACAGCTACGTCGCGTTCGGTTCCCGCGGGCAGATCACCGACGGGGAGGTCAACGTCGAGATCAGCGGCGGGACCTTCCTTGGCGGCCTCTACTGCATCTACGGGGAAAGCGATACCACCGGATACAAAGCTGATTACCGGATGACGATGCGCATCACGGGCGGGACCTTCTACGGCGCGATCCTCCCCTCGGAAAAAATCTCCGCCACGCTGACCGGCCGCTTCGATCTCGCGCTGCTCGGCGGCGACTTTTCCCATCTGACCGACGTCCGGGGCGCGGAGGAGAACGAGGGGACGATGCAGAGCACGCTGCTCGTCGCCGACGGACTGCTCGACTTCGTGCCGGATCGGACGACCACCTTTACCAACACCTTCGGCGCCGGCGCGGATCCCTTCCTCTTTTATTACGATCATTGCTATTATCTGACCCGCACGGCCTCCAAAAGTCTGGCGATCCGCAAGGCCTCCTGCCTCGCGGATCTGCAAACGGCGCCCGAGCGGCTCGTTTACACCATTCAGGACGGCTCCGACCTCTGGTCCCCCGAGGTCCACTATATCTCCGAGGCGGAGGCGGGGGAGAACGCCGGCTGGTACTGCTATTTCGGTTACGCCTCCGATTCCGTACAGGGCAGCTCGGTGGCGGAGCGCCAGCGCGCCTACGTCATCAAATGCCTTGACGGGGACGACCTCGTCTACGGCCGGTGGGGCGACCCCGTAACGGGAGCGATCAACGTCGCCCGCAAACTCACAAACGACAGCGACGCCTCGTTCAACAACGGCGGGCTTTACAGCGGTTTTTCCAAGCTCCGGATCGGAACGACCCTCTATTTCTCCTACGTGACCGAGTTCGGCCGCGGCACCTCCGGGTTCCATCAGGAGATTATGATCTCCGCGGTAACGAATCCCTGGACCCTCACCGGTACGCCGGTCTCGGTTTGCCGCTCCGAGTATGACTGGGAGCAGGTCGGCTACGGATACAGCGGCGGAAAATGGTATCCGAAGGTCGTGGAGGGCGCTTCCGTCGTCTATTACGACGACGAGAACGGCAACGAGCAGTTCTATCTGATGTATACCGGCAGCGGCTACTGGACCCAGGGCTACGCGCTCGGCTATCTGCGCTGCACCGATCCCGAGCATCCGCTCGTTGCGGAAAACTGGGAGAAGGCGACCGCCACCCCGGTCCTCCGCTACGATTACAGCAAGAATAATATCAACGGCAGCGGCCACGGCTCCTACATCCGCACCGAAAGCGGCCACTGGCTCGCCTATCACGGCTACCTCACCCAGAACGCCGGCGGCTCGCGCAATATCTTTATCGAGCCGATGACCGTTACCTCCGCCGGCGTTTCCATCGGCGACGGGGACGGCCACCCCGCCAACCTTTCCAAGGTCTATACCGTTCCCGTGACCGAGCGCTCCCTGCGGGAGACGATCGACGGCGATACCTTCACGACCGTGACGGAGACGGACGACCCGGCCGTCAGGGAGAGAGCCGTTTTCGTCGACGGGGTAAACGGGAAGGATACCGGCCTCGGTCTCTCCGCGTCCGCGCCTTATAAAACGGTCGCGGCGGCGGCGGCCCGCCTCGCTCTTCTCGGCGAGGGCGGCCGGATCGTCGTGTCCGGCCGGACCGTCCTGCCCGCGAACACGGTGCTCCCCGATCTCGGAGGCGCGCTGACCCTGACCTCGGTTTGGGGCGAGTCGGACTACCGCTCCTCCGGCGCCTGTCTCCTGCCCGCCGGAACGGTCACCCTCGGCGGGGATCTCGTCCTTGACGCCCTCGATCTCGTTCTGCCTTCCTCCGTTTCCTATTTCTACGCAAACTTCCACCACTTCACCGCGACGGCCTGCCGCGCCTACACGAACGCCGGCACCGCCTCCTCGCCGGCAAAGGGCGCGCTCAATACGACCGACTGCCGCCTCGGCGTGATCGCGGGCGGAGCCGACGCGGGGACCCCGATCCCCGACGCCGTCGCGCAGACGATCTCGCTGGAGAGCCTCTGCTGGTTCCGCGCGGCGGGCGGCTCCAAGGCGGTCGGCGGCAGCACCTATACCTCCGCCGATCTCACCCCCGCCGCTTCCGGCAAAACGGTGATCCGCGTCGGCGGGACCGCCTCGGTGCGCGCCGTCGATACCGTTTCCTCCGTCGGGACGGCTGTCGTCCTGCCCGTTTCCCTCTGCGGTTCCGTGACCGTCAAGGCGGCCAACGCCCCCGACTCCGCGGCGCAGACGACCGTCTTTATGACGGAGGCGGTCCAGCAAAGCGGTCTGACCGAACGGCTCTCGTTCTCCGGCGGGCTGACGCGGTATCTGGAAAAGGGATTCTCGATGCGCGCCAAAGCGACCGGACGCGGCTACGGGATGCGCGCCGGCTTTGTCGGCCCGGCAGAGCTGCTTGCGGACGCCGAGGAGATCGGGATCCTCGTCAAACGCGCGGATAACCCCAATCCTTTTGTCTGGTTCGCCGGGACGGACGCCGTCGACGAAAACCGCATCGGCAAATCACGTTCCCGCACGGCGGGAACGGACGACCGCTGCGACACGGCGACCGTTCCCGGCAGTTACCTCTTCAACGCCCCGCTGATCTTCGACGACGGCGGCGCCCACGGCTACGTCGAGCAGGCGGATACCCGTTACGTCTTCCTGCCTTACGCCGTTTATTCCTTTACCACGGCAAACGGCGTGACGGCTCCCGTCTGCCTCTACGGAGAGGACGAAAACGCCTTTACCTTCCGCGAAGTCGCAACGTATATTTCCGAAAACAAGACGGGCGCGCAGAAGGAGACGGCGGACGCCGCGCTCGCGGATATGCTCCCGCCCATCGACCGCCTCGTCCCATCGGACGGGGAGAAGCTCCGCATCGCCTTTATCGGCGACAGCATCACGCAGGGCACGGGCACGCCGCTCGCCGACCAGCCGACCCAGAGCTATCCGGGTCAGCTTCAGGCGCTGCTCGGGGACGACTACGTCGTCGGCAACTTCGGCAAGGCGTCCTCCTATACCCTGCCGGCGGACGATCCCTATAACGTCAGGACGGACGCCACGCTCTCCTACCGCAATACGCAGCAGTACAAGGACAGTCTCGCCTTCGGCGCCGATATCGTCGTGATCGCGCTCGGCTGCAACGATATCCGCAGCTTCTCCTGCGAAGAGGCGTTCCGTCACTACAAGGACGCGCTCGCCTCGCTTGCAAACGAGTACGCCGCCCTGCCGACGGTGCAGAAGGTCTATCTCGCCACCCATATCGCCGCGACCAACGCGGCGGTCATCCGCCAGTTCAGCGAAGGCGTGCTGCAAACCCTGCAGCGCGAGGTCGCGGCGGAAAACGGATTTGAAGTCGTCGATATGTACGAGATGACGCACGACTACTTCAACGTGATGATGCACCATAACGCCGACCGTCTCCACCCGAACTGCGAGCAGTACGGCGAGATGGCGCGGGCGTACTACGCCTTCTTCAAGGGAGAGACCTTCACGCCCTCCGTGCCAGAGGAGTCGGCAAGCGGCGTCGTCTACGTCAAGACGGGCGGGCTTTCCTTTGGACAGGGCGCCGCGCCGTCGACCGCGCTTGACTCGCTCGCCAAAGCGGTCGGGCTCCTGCGGGAGACGGGCGGGACGGTCGTGATCTGCGGCCCGTACGCCACCACCTATGAGACGCATCTGCCCAACACAAACGCCCGCATCACCGTGACCTCCTCCTACGGCGGCGTCGACTACGCCTCCGCGGCGGGCGCGTACCTCGGGCTCGCCCACAACCTCTACCTCTACGGCGACTATACCTTTGAGGATCTCACGGTCCGCGCGGACGCCGCCAACTCCATCATCATCGGCAATTATCACAACAACGTCTTCGGCGACGGGATCACCTGCACACTCAAGTCCGGGATCACCACCTATCCTTTGCTGCTCGTCGGCTATAACGTCTCGCTCGGCGGCGTTCCGGTGGAAACGGTCACCCTTCACGGCGCCTGCAGCGTCACGGTCGATTCCGGCACCTGGGCGTACCTGCGCTGCGGCAACCGCCGTCCGAACGTTGCCTATCCGGTCGGCGGCGTCGATCCGGACGCCGTCCTCGACGTGACGGTCAACGGCGGGACCTACCGCAATACCAGCACCAACCTGACGGCGGCGACCGGGATGAACTCCACGGCAGGCACCTGCCGCCTGACGATCAACGGCGGCGAGTTCCGCGGGAGCGTGTACGCGGTCAGCCGGATCGGCGGGAATACCTCCGGCATCCCCGCCGTGATGAGCGGCAACGTCTATCTCACGGTCAACGGCGGCACGATCGCCGGCAGTATCGGCGCCGTTCAGGACAGCACCATCAGCGTGACGGGCGGCGTCTACCTCACCGTGGCGGAGGCGTATTCCTCCAAGGTGACGGGAAGCGGCTTTACCGAAGTGACCGTTCTTTCCGAGCCCGAGCCGCCGGTCGAGATCCCCGCTTCCAACAACCTCCTCTTCTCGCCGACCAAGTCCGGGATCTACAACTACTGCCCGACGGTCTTTGAGGAGGAGGACGGCACCCGCTACGTTTACTACTGCACCAACAAAACGGGCTACAACGTGACCGACTACATCGGCTGCCGGGTCGGCACGCCGAACGCGGACGGGACCTACACCTACGGAGCGGAAACGCTCGTTCTCTCTCCCTCCTCGGGCGCGTGGGATTCCCGCCACGTCTGCGACCCGTCCGTGATCCGCGGCAGCTTCTCCTATCAGGGAACGACCTATTCCTACCTGATGGCGTACCTCGGCTGCTCGTCAAGCGACAACCAGGAAAACAAGGTCGGTCTCGCCGTGGCGAACTCTCCGACCGGGCCGTTCGTCAAGGTCGGCGCCTCGCCGATCGTCGACTTCACAAAGGATTCGACCGTCACTTCCTTCCAGTGGGGCGTCGGTCAGCCCTGCCTTGTCAGCCAGGACAAGGCGGGCAAGGTCTGGCTCTTCTATACCAGAGGCGATAAAAACGGCACCCGCACGATCGCCCGGACCGGCAACTTCGCCGATCTCGACTCCCCGACGCTCGGGAGCGAGACGCGCGTTTCCGTCACCGGCCTCCAGACGCTCAACGGCGGGACCGATATCCTCAACAACGCCGACTTTGCCTACGCCGGCGGGACCGTCTTTTACAGCGCGTCCGACTGCCACCCGAACCCGACCGACGCGCCGGACTTCATCTCCTCGGCGTTCCGGGTCACGCGTCTGGAGCGCTTCACCTCCGGCGGCGTCGCCTTTACCTCGACAAACGCCTCCTGGACGAACCTCGCGGTCGTCGGCCCGGATGAGACCGGCTTTGCCCGCAACCACAACGTTTGCCTCGTCCGCGACGAGTACGGCTGGCTGCCCGAACGGGATTATCTGACCGTTTACTATTCCATGTCCAATACCGGCAGCGGCAACAGCTCGCTCTGGACCTACCGGATCTACGACTGGAACATCGCTCTCCAATAATAAGGAAAAAAAGGGACGCGCCGCGCGGCGCGTCCCTTTTCCGTTTTGCGCGGGACAAAGCTCTTGACAAAGAGAAACGCCCGTGTTATGATAAGGGCAACGCGAAGACGGAGAAAAAGATCCCCTCCTCTGTCCCCAGAGAGTGCGCGGTCGGTGCGAGCGCACGGCAAGAGAGGATCGCGTCCCTCCCGAGCGGCCGGCAGAAAGGGGTTTTTCCGATACGCCCCCGGTAGAGCCGGACGGGCGCTCCCGATACAGAGCACAAAGGCGCCGCAAGGCGTGAAGATAGGTGGTACCGCGTCCGCAAAACGCCCTGTCATATACGGGCTTGCGGGCGTTTTTTTCGTCCGCAGAGAAAGAGAGGAGATCAAGATGAAACAAGAACTGCAAAAGACCTACGCCCCCGCGGAGTATGAAGACCGGCTTTACAACATGGGGGAGGAGTCCGGCGCGTTTCTGCCCGATCCGGACGAAACGAAGACCCCCTTTTCCGTCGTGATCCCGCCCCCGAACGTGACGGGGCAGCTGCACATGGGGCACGCGCTGGACGAAACGCTGCAGGACATCATCATCCGCACCAAGCGGATGCAGGGATACAGCACCCTCTGGATCCCCGGGACCGACCACGCCGGGATCGCCACGCAGATCAAGGTGGAGGAGGTTTTGCGCAAGGAAAAAGGCCTTTCCCGCCACGACATCGGCCGGGAGGCGTTTTTGAAGCTGGTCTGGGACTGGAAGGAAAAGTACGGCAACCGCATCACCGGCCAGCTGCGCAAGCTCGGCTCCTCCTGCGACTGGTCGCGCGAGGCGTTCACGATGAGCGACTCGCTCTCCGTGGCGGTGAGAAAGGTGTTCGTTTCCCTCTATGAAAAGGGGTTGATCTACCGCGGCCAGCGCATCATCAACCAGTGCCCGCACTGCAACACCGCGCTCTCCGACGCCGAGGTGGAGCACAAGGATACCGAGGGCGCCTTCTGGCATCTCCGCTATCCGGTCAAGGGGGAGGATCGCTTCGTGATCGTGGCGACCACCCGTCCGGAGACGATGCTCGGGGACACCGCCGTCGCCGTCAACCCGGAGGACGACCGCTATCAGGATCTGATCGGAAAGACGCTGATTCTGCCGCTTGTCGGACGGGAGATCCCCGTGATCGCCGACGAGGCGGCGCGCACCGACTTCGGCACCGGCTGCGTCAAGATCACCCCCGCCCACGACCCGAACGACTTTGAGACCGGACAGCGCCATCAGCTGCCGATCATCCGGGTGATCGACACGGCGGGGCGGATCAAGACCGACTTCGGAACGAAGTACGAGGGGATGGACCGCTTTGAGGCGAGAGAGGCGATCGTGGCCGATCTCGAGGCGGGCGGATACCTTGTCAAGGTCGAAAAGACCGTCCACGCCGTGGCGCATTGCTACCGCTGCGGAACGGCGATCGAGCCGCTCGCTTCTTTGCAGTGGTTCGTGAAGATGAAGCCGCTCGCGGAGCCGGCGATCGCCGCCGTGAAGGAAGGAAAGATCCGCTATATCCCCGACCGCTTCTCGAAGATCTATCTCAACTGGATGGAGAACATCCGCGACTGGTGCATCTCCCGCCAGCTCTGGTGGGGCCACCGGATCCCCGCCTACTACTGCGACGACTGCGGCGAGCTCACCGTGGCGGAAGAAGAGGTCACGGTCTGCCCGAAGTGCGGCGGCAAGCGTATCCGGCAGGACGAGGACGTGCTCGATACCTGGTTCTCGAGCGCCCTCTGGCCCTTCACGACCCTCGGCTGGCCGGAGAAGACCGCCGACCTTGCCCGCTACTATCCGACGAGCGTCCTTGTGACCGGGTACGACATCATCACCTTCTGGGTCTCCAAGATGATCTTCATGGGGATCGAGAACATGAAGGAGATCCCCTTCCCGCACGTCTTTATCCACGGACTTGTGCGCGACAGCCAGGGGAGAAAAATGTCCAAATCCCTCGGCAACGGCATCGACCCGCTGGAGGTCATCGACCGCTACGGCGCGGACGCGCTCCGCTTTGCGCTGGTGACCGGCAACTCGCCCGGAAACGATATGCGCTATTCGGAGGAGAAGATCGAGTCCGCCCGCAATTTCGCAAATAAGCTCTGGAACGCCGCCCGCTTCGTTCTCATGAATCTGGAGACGGAGGATACCTCTCTCCCCGGCGAGGCGGAGCTGGCCCCCGAGGACAAGTGGATCCTCACCCGCCTCTCCGAAACGGCGGAGAACGCCGCCGCCAATATCGAAAAGTACGAACTCGGCGTGGCGCTCGCCTCGATCTACGACTTTATCTGGGACGTCTTCTGCGACTGGTATATCGAACTGGCCAAGCCCCGCCTGCAGGCGAAGGGGACGCCGGAAAATCTCGTCTGCCAGCGCACCATCGCCTATACGCTCGACCGCATTCTGCGGCTGCTGCACCCCTTTATGCCCTTTATCACCGAGGAGATCTTCCAGGCGCTGCCGCACGCAGAGGGCGCGATGATCCTCACGCAGCCCTATCCCGCCGGGATCGCCCGCTATCCGGAGGAGGCCGACCGGGTTGAAAAGCTGATCGCCGTGATCCGGGGGATCCGTACCCGCCGCGCCGAGATGAACGTCCCCGCAAAGACCCGTACCGACGCCTATCTGATCACCCGCGACCCGGAGGCGTTCGCCGAGCCGACGCACGTCTTCTTTGAACGGCTCGCCGGCGTGAGCGCCGTCCGGCTGGCAGCGGAAGCCCCCGCCGAGGATTCGGTCAGCATCGTGACCGACGCCGCGACCGTCTATATCCCCCTGCGGGAGCTGGTCGATCTCGACGCGGAGAAAAAACGCCTGACCGAAGAAGCGGCGAAGACCGACGCGGAGATCGCCCGCGCGGAGGGGATGCTCTCAAACGAAGCGTTCGTTTCCCGCGCGCCCGCCGCCGTCGTCAATACGGAAAAGGAAAAACTCGAGAAGCTGCGTATAAAGAGAAAAGCCCTCGCGGAGGCGCTCTCCAAACTCTGAAACGACGCCCCGCCGCCCCGAAAGGGAGAAAGGAACCGTTATGAAACACCGTTTTTTCAAACCGCTCGCGCTTTGTCTCGCCCTGCTCTTTGTCGCCCTGCTTTCGGTATCCTGCGCCCGCAGCGCCGGATACTCCTCCGGCGACGCCTACGGGTCTCCTATGGAGAGTCCCAACTATAACGAGGAAGCCGCGTTTGACGCAAACTACTCGAAAACGTGGGAGTCCCCGGCGGAGGGAGAACCCCTCTCCGAAAAGGAAAGCGCGCCGGAAAGCGACCGCAAGCGCATCTACACCGCCACGCTTACGCTCGAGACGCGCACGTTTGACGAGGCGCTTTCCCGGATCCTCTCGGATGCGGAAAAGGCAGGCGGCTACGCCGGCAAGACCAACGTCTGGCAGCGCACGGCGAGCGGAGACCGCATCTATCACACGGCGGAGATCACCGTCCGCATTCCCGCCGACCGGTTTGAGTCTTATCTCAACACCCTGGGCGGCTACTGCAACGTGACCTCTTCTTCCACCAACGTCTCGGACGTGACCGAGGCGTATCAGGATCTGGCGGCCCGCCTCTCCTCCTACAAAACGCAGGAACAGCGGCTGCTCGCGATGCTGGAAAAGGCGGACGATCTCGCCTATCTTCTCCAGCTGGAGGATAAGCTCTCCGAGGTACGGTATCATATCGAAAGCTACGAGGCAAGACTGCGGAACATCGATCAGCAGGTCAGCTATTCGACCGTGACGATGACGCTCACGGAGGTCGTCGACTACACCGTTCCTGCGCCCGAGACCTTCGGCAGCCGGATGGCGGAGGCGTTTTCCGGCGGATGGAACTCCTTTGTTACCGGCGCGGCGGACTTTGCCGTTGCGATCACCTGGATCCTGCCGCTGATCGTTTTGATCGCGCTTATCGTGATCGTGATCGTCCTGATCGTCAAGGCGAAAAAGAAAAAACGGATAAGCCGGGCGGCGCAGTACGCGCAGCAACCCGTCCCTCCGCAGCAGCCGCCGGTCCATTTGCAGCCGCCGCCGCAGTACCGCCAGCCCCCGCAAAAGTAAAAAAAAGAGAAAACGCGCGGCCGCCGAAAGCGGGCGCGCGTTTTGTATGGGCTCAGTTCGGGGTCGGCTGCGGGGTGTTCGTCGGACCGGCTATGACGATCCGGTCCGGGCCTCCCGCGTCGGATACGAAGGAATAGCGGTCGATGCAGACGAGACGGGAGTGGACGGTCGTGGCGGAATTGTGGATATGATAGACGATCATCGGCTCGCCGTTTGCCGCCGTGAAAAAGCTGTGATGCCCCGGCCCGTAGACGCCCTTTGACGGGTCTTTTTTCAGGAAGGGATTGCCGGCGGTGCGGGTAAAGGCGCCGAGCGGGGAGGAGGAGGTCGCGCTGCCGAGGGCGTAGTCCTGGCTGGTGTAGCCGTTTGCGCTGTACGTGAGGTAATAGAGGCCGTTATGCTTGAGAACGAACGGCCCTTCCGCGACGGTGCCGGAGACTCTTTCCCAGGTGCCGCTTTGGGGGGAGAGGAGATGGACCGGCGTACCCTTCGGCTTGAGCGTTTTCATATCGAACTCCACGCCGTAGATGTGGTTGCCGCTGTAGACCTTGACAAAGTAGAGATAGACCTTGCCGTCGCCGTCGAAGAAGAGATGCCCGTCGATGGTCTTGTAATCAAAGAGGAAGGAGGTCGCGCTGCTTTTGAACGGACCGAGCGGGGAGGCGGCCACGGCGACCCCGAGATGCTCTTCCACCGTGTAGATCAGATAGAACGTTCCCCCGTATTCGTAGACCTCCGGCGCCCAGAAGCCGGCGGAGGAGGTGGGGGTGCCGTAAACGTCCGCCGTCTGGAGGCAGTAGCCGTAATCCACCCAGTCCGCGAGATCGTCGGAGACGCTGACCTTATAGCCGGCGGTCGGCGCGTTGGTGGAATAGAGATAGTATTTCCCGCCGTAGGGGAGGATAAAGGGGTCGGCGCCGGTCGCCACGGGGTTGAGATACCGCTCTCCGAGGGTCTCGCCGTTCTGGACGACCTTGACCGTTCCGGCGAACGCCGTGGTGTTGTCCTGGAGCTTCGAGACCGTTCCCCGGATCTCGGCGCCGGAGACGGTCAGCGTGACCTTCCCCGTCATCGCCGGGGAGACCGGCGTTGAGTTGGTGCCGACGCGGCCGACGGCGTAAACGCTTCCCATAAAGGTCCCTCCCGTGATCGTCATCTCGCATTCTCCCGCAAAGGAGTTCATCCCCGTCGCGGCGGTCATGTTGCTGCCGGAGGAGTTGGTATAGGTGCCGCCGCTGACCGTGATCTTCAGCCTGGCGCCGGGGTCGACCGTGCCGATCGCAAACGCCGGATTCGAGCGGCGGTTCCCGCCGCGCAGGTAGGACCACGTCCCGGAGGCGACGGAGAAGGCGCAGCTGCCGTGCAGACTGACCGATTCGACCGGGATGCCGCCGGAGGCGACGTTGTATCCGACGAGCAGCAAAGGATAGGTGGTGATCCCGGACTTGAGGGTGCTGGTGATCCCCGCGCCGAAGACGGTATCGTGATAGTTGCAGACGATGATGGAATTGGCAAAGTCCGAGCGGACCGTGAGATCCTCAAAGGTATAGTCGCCGTAGAGGTAGAGGTTGTTGCCGATGCCGAGGTACGCGCCCGCCGAGGCGGCGTAGTCGGTCCCGCCGTAGGAGGTGGTCACGGTGATGCGTTTTTCGGTTGCCGGCAGATGCAGCTCGTACGAGAAGGAATACGGCCCGCAGATCACGACCGTTCCGCCCGTTTCCCGCAAAAGACCGACCGCTTTCGCCAGCGAGTCGACTGCGGTCGACGGCGCTGCGCCTTTGCCGGCGCTCTGCCCGCCCGCTTTGAGGTAGACGACGCCGGTCGAGGACGTTTCCGGCACGGCGGGCGTGAAGGTCTCCCCCTTGAAGAAGGCGCAGTACGCCCGCGCCATCTCGCCGTACTGCTCCTTGTTCGGGTGGACGCGGTCGCCGGTGAAGTGGAGCATTACGTTGAAGTAGGCCTCGGTCATCGCGTAGATATCGATCAGCTCATACCCGCACTCCGCCGCGACTTCGCGCTGCAGCGCCTGCAGCGGTCCCTCGCTGAACTGGCGGATGACCGCCGCGTTGGTCGTTTTGATATGGGTGGCGATATAGACCTTCTGCACCGTCGGCAGGGCGGCGTACTCGTTTGCCAGCGAGGCGAGCGCGTCCTTGTAGTGACGGAGCGCCTCTTCGCAGGAGAAGCTGCGGATATCGTTGCAGCCGAGCGCGATCACGACGATATCGGCGCCGAAGGAAAGACTGTCTTTATACTGCTGCGTGTTGCGGTAGGAGAGAGAGGCGTCCGTTTTGACGTTGTAGGGGTCGTTTGCCGCCAGCGTATACGCCGACGCTTTGCCGAAATTGCCGACGACGACCCCGCTCCCGAGGAGAGCCTGGAGCTGCCCCGGATAGCTTTCGCTCGTTTGATTGGACGTGCCCGTCCCCTGCGTGATGCTGTCCCCGATAAAGGCGATCCGCAGTTTTTTGCCGTCGGAGGGGGAAAGCCGCTCCAGAATCGGCGCACTCGGATCCGGCTCCGGCGTAACGGTCGGCGCGTCCGTTTCGGGAGCTTGCGTGACCGCGGACGTCTGTTCCGTTTCGGCGGGCGGCTCCGTTCCGGGCGCCGCCGTGGCCGCGTCCGTCGTATCCGCCGCGGCCGTTTCCGTGCCCGCGGGGCGGGAGGAGGTCTCCGGCGGGAGGGAGCCGTCAGCGGTCTCCGCCGCGGTCGTGTCCGCCGTTTCCGGCCCGTCGGACCGGCAGGCGGAAAAGAGCGGCAGCGCGCCGCAGCAAAGGAGAAGAGCAAGCAAAAAAGAGAAAAACCGTTTCATCATAAGACCTCTTTTTAATGAGATTTTTCTTCGGAAGGAGAGCGGGATCAGCCGGGGGTAAAGGTACGGGAGAGGAAGAACGCAAAGAGCCGGAGCCCGCCGTCCTTCGGGAGGTAGTCCCAGATCATCGCGCCGTTGACGACGAAGGCGGCGAGCGCGGAGAGGACGAAGGCGCCGTAAAGCAATTTTTTTGTCTGCCGCTCGGCGCGCCGCAGGTAGATCAGCCAGAGAAGGAGCGTGCCGCCGAGGATCAGCTCCGCGGCAAAGTCGCAGGCGTAGCGGACGCCGTAGCCGCTTTCCCAGATCGAGCCGATCACAACGAGAGGACAGACAAGGCAGGTCGGCAGACCGAGGAGGAGCGCTTTTTTCCGTTCTTCTTTTGCCAGACTTTTCCACGCGGGGCGGATCGCGGCGTAGCCCCAGACCGGCAGGGAGCGGAAGAAAAGCCCGATCGCGTTGCGGTTGGCGACGAAGTAGTAGCCGTTGACGTTCAGGGTGGAGAAGTTGGAGAAAACGTAGGGGAACTCCGGCTTGAGGATCGGCGCCGCCAAGAGGAAATTGAAAAAGCCGATCAAAAGGAAGCCGGTATGGTATTCGGAGCGGGTAAAGTCGTTGATCGTCAGCGAGTATTGGATGCCGAAGTCGAAAAAGGAGCCGAAGCGGGCGTGGTTGTAGAGCATCTGCGCGCCGCCGAGGATCACGTAAGGAAGAAGGGAGGCGGCAAGGAACCGCGCGGCCGCGGCGCCCGGTTTTTTCCCGCCGGAGAGGGCCGTTTCACGCGTACGCTTGAGCCCGTATCCGAGGAAAAAGAGGGAGGCGACGCAATAGACGGCAAGGGTCGGCCGGCAGAGAACGGCGAGGGCGAGACAGGTCGTGGAGAGGGCGAGGGAGGGGAGGCGGATCCGCTCCCCGCCGGCGACGCCGGAGCGGAGAAGGAGCCACAGCCCGCAAGAGGTAAAGCAGAAGCCGGAGGCCTGCGCGATCTCGTAAAAGAGCGGGGAGAGGAAGTTATACCACACGCCGGAGGAAAGCTGCAGGACGGCGAGGGAGCAGAGCAGCAGTCCGACCGGCAGGCGCCGCCCGAAGAGGCGGACGACCTCGCAGAACAGAAGGGAGAGAAACAGGATACCCATTCCGCCGAACAGCAGCACGGCGGGCGGCGTGGGGAAGTAGAAGCCGGTCAGCAGATGGTAAGGGAGAAAGAGGAGAAAGACCGGCGCGATCCCGTAATAGGAGTAGTATTTGCCGTCATAGAGCAGGTGGTCCCACTTGTAGGAAACGCCCTTTTGCAGGCGCTCCGACCAGTCGTAGGGGTTGTCGAGCCGCAAAAGCTCCTCCGGCACCTCGTCGGGAAGAGAGACCTGCCCCGCTTCAAAGGCGTCGACCAGCTCCTTTGTGATCTGGTTGCCGTCAGTCTGCGCAAAAGAGGTAAAGGGCGCGCCGGAGGAATGGAGATTGTAGAAAACGGTCAAAAGACACGCCCCGAGGACGAAAAGGACGGTCATCGCGCCCGCCGCGCGCAAAAAGGGGAGACGGGCGTTCTCGTAGCTTTCCCGCATCGAGGGGAAGGTAAAGAGCGCGTAAAGGGCGAGCGAGAGGGCGAGGAAGACGAAAAGGCGGACCGGGGAGAGGGAGAGGGGGACGGTTTCGTTCAGGGAGAGTCCCGTTACCGTGAAGGAGCCGCCCGACGCGCAGGAGAGGGAGAGCCGCAGGGTGCGGACCTCGCCCGTCAGGTTAAGGGAGAGGAAGCGGCTGTGCGCGTCCCCTCGCAGGATCCGCCCGGAGGCGATATTCTGGCGCAGGGAGGCGGCGTTGCTCTCGTCGGAGGCGCTGACCTTCACCTCGATCGCGTCCGCCTCTCCGGAGAAGGCGGCGTCGATCTTCAGCGTGCCGACCCGCCGCCCGACGTTTTCCAGCGTGAGGACGAGGGGGGAGCCGTTTTCGCGGGAGGCATAGGGCGTTTCCCCGGCGCCGGAAACGGTGAGGTCGCCGAGCGGGATCTCCGCTTTTTCATACCCGCCGAAGAAAAGATGAAAGGAGCGGAAATTGAAGAGAAAAACGTCGAGCGCCAGCGCGGCGATCGCGAGAAAAACGCAGAAGCGTTTCGTCGCGGCTTTGCGCGGCAAAAAAAGCCCCGCAAGAAGAAACAGGGAGAGAAGAACGAAGAAAAGGATCGTACCGATCATCGGCTGGACCTCCGCGGCGGATGGGATATACCGGTTAGCATCATTTTATCATCTCCGGCGGGACGGTGTCAAGGGCGGGGAGGAGGACGAGGTCGGATTTTTCCCCCAAATCTACCTCAAAAAGGGTTGTTTTGACGGAAAAAACCGATTACAATAAGAACAGAATAAGGAAAGGTTTCTTTCCTCCCGAGGTGATGCTATGAAAAAGAGGAACAAGTTTCTGGCGTTTTTTTCGGCGTGTCTCTTTCTTCTGACCGCCTGTACCCCCTCCGTTCCCGCGGATACGACCGGCGGGGACTCCGCCGCGACGGGCGAGCCCCGGCCCGAGGATCTCTTCCTGGTGATCGACAAGGAGGAGTACGCCGACAAGACGAAATCCGCCTTTCTCGCGCAGCTGGTCGGATTTCTCTCCGGGCACGAGTTTGCGAAGATCTCGGGGAGCAGCCGCTGCCGCGTGGGGATGCCGGACAGCGCCTTCAAGATCTGCAAGGGCGCTTACGCCGGCAATACCGCGATGGTCAAGCACACGAACAAGCTCCTCAAAAACGCGGAAACGGGTCTGTGGGAGATCTGGAACGACGACGATTTCAGCGTGGATATCGTCAACCTGTATATCCTGCGGAATATGTATAAAAACCACGGCTCCCTCGCCCCCTACTATATCACGAAGGGCTGGGTCGACTACGACGTTTACGATATGGGCGGCGGGCAGCGGCAGGTCGGCGCCTACGCCATGTACAGCCAGAACGACCAGCTCCCGCAGTTCGGCGGCAACGGCGAGTACGGCAACCGTTACAGCTTCGTCACCGAGCCCTACCTCGGCGCGGATACCCTCGGCCTGACGGCGGCGGGGATGCCGTACGAGGCGGCCGAGATGGGCCGGATCTTCGGCGAGGCGACCGGCGACCGCGACAACGTCCTCTGGTCAGAGATGTTTACCGTGATGTTCTCGCTCGCCTACTTCGAGTCGGATATCCCCGCGCTGATCCGTACCGCCGCCGGCGTGTTCCCGAAGGGCTCGGATCAGGAGGCGGTCGTGGAGGAGGTCTTCGCGCTCTACGGGCAGTACCCGGATAACTGGCGCCTCGCCTATAAGACCTTTGAGACCCGGCATTTCTTCGGCGAGCGGACCCGCCAGACCAACAACACCATCAACTGCGGTTTCGTACTGCTGGATCTTCTTTACGGCGGCGGCGATTATCTCGAGACCTGCAGGATCGGCTCCCTCGCCGGCTACGACTGCGAGAGCACCTGCGGGATCGCGCTGACGGTCGTGGGGATCATCAACGGGACAAAGGATCTGCCGGAGGAGGTCAATACCTACGTCTGGCAGGACGGGCAGGGTGTGATCGTCAACCTCCCGATCTCCGATACCGGCGATACCGGGACCTATATGTACGCCGCCAAGCTCCCCGAACGGCTGAAGATCACCGAGATCCTCGATCTCTATCAGCAGAACTTCGAGACGGTGCTTGCGGCGAACGGCGGCTACGAGGAGGACGGTAAGTATTATATCCCGAAGACGGATTTTCTCCCCGTGGACAGTGCGAAGATCGAAAACGCCGGATTTGAAAGCGGCGACCTTTCGGCCTATCAGACCGAGGGGGACGTGAAGATCAGCGAGTTTTCCACCTCCGGCAAGTACGCCGTGCAGATGAAAGGGAACTCCGTCATCAGCCAGCAGGTGACCGGGCTGACGGTCGGCGCCACCTACCGGCTGACGGCGTACCTCTACGCGACCAACCCCTCCACCGCGCGTCTTTTCGCCGACTGCGGCGACGGGGAAAAGTCCGCTGCCGTCTATTCCACCATCTCGCAGGCGAAAAACTACGACGAGCAGCGCACCGTCCGCCGTACACTCTACTTCACCGCCGCGGCGGAAACGGCGACGGTCGGCGTCCGCTACGAGACGGAGAGCGCCGCGACCGAGGCGATCCTCGACGACTTTTCTCTGGTCCGGACGGACGAGCGGTCCGCCGGAACGCTCACGGTGACCAATCTGACCTCTCCCGTCGGCTCGAGCGTCCGCGTGACGGTCACGGCGGAGGAGGCGGGGCTCGCGTGGCTGAAATGGAAGTTTGACAACCACGGCTCGATCGCCAAAGCGGAGCTGACGATCAACCGCAAGTCCTCCGGTACCGCGTACTTCTACCGCACCTCGCCCGCAAGCGTCGCCGGGGCGGATTTCCACGAGGACTGCGTCTACCTCCCCGTCCCGCTCAAAAAGGGGGAAAACACCGTTTCCCTCGTCTTCAGCGCAAGCAAGCTCTACCTCGATCCGGAGCCGGAGATCCTCTTCGTCTCCGACGCGCATCTCCCCGGCTGACCCGG
>JAFSSQ010000023.1 GCA_017450965.1 Clostridia bacterium | reverse complement strand
GCGCAGCGGCTTGTAGGCGACGCGCTCGATGAGGACCCCGAGCAGCGCGCAGAGAACGACGGCGAGCAGCACGGAAAAAAGCGGGTTGAGTCCGAGCGTGGAAACGAAGCTGAACACGATAAAGCCCCCGACCATGATCACGTCGCCGTGGGCAAAGTTCAGCATCTTGGCGATGCCGTAGACCATCGTGTATCCGAGCGCGATCAGGGCGTAAACGCTCCCGAGGCTGATCCCGGAAATCAAATAGGAAAGAAAACTCATAGCCTTCACTCTTGTCGGAGAAAACCCCGATAGTACGGATTTCTGCCGCACGCAGAAAGAGCGTGCGGCAGAGTCCCTGAAACCTTATTCGATCTGTTATAAAATCAGTCGACCGCCTTGTAGCTGCCGGTCTTCTTGCCGTCCTCGCCCGCGGTGACGGAAATGCTCATCGCCTTCGGGCTCTTGGTCGGCTCGCCGGAGGCGTCCCACGTCATCTCGCCGGTCACGCCGCTCACGGTGATCTGGGTCATCGCGGCCGTGAGCTTGGCGCAGAGGTCGGAAGCGGAGATCGCGGGATCCTTCACGTCCGCTTTTTCCATCGCGGCCTTGATGATGTAGATCCCGTCGTACGCGTCGGCGGCGAACTGGTTGGGCACCTCGTCGTTATACGCCTTTTTGTAGGCGGCGGTGAACTTCTGGGTCGCTTCGTCCTTCGCGTCGGCGGCGAAGGGGGTCAGAAGCAGCGTGCCTTCCGCCAGCCCGACGTCGTCGCCGAGCTGATCGATCACGCCGTCAAGACCGTCGCAGCCGAAATACTTGATCTTCAGGCCGGCGGTGTTCGCCTGCTTGAGGATCAGAGCGGCCTCCTCGTAGTAGATCGGGAGGAAGAGCAGCTCGGCGCCGGACTCCTTGACCTTCTGCAGCTGGACGGAGAAGTCGGTCTTGCTGTCGGAGGTGAAGGCTTCCGCGGTAACCACTTCGAGGTTCTTCTTCGACGCTTCCGCCTTGAAGGTGTCGTAAATGCCGGAGGAATACGGATCGGAGCTGTCGTAGATCACGGCGACCTTCGAGGCGAGGTTCTTGTCCGCGATATAGTCGGCGGCGCCGACGCCCTGGTTCGGATCGCTGAAGCAGACGCGGAACGCGTTGTCGTACTTGACGCAGTCAACGGCGGAGCCGGAGGGCGTGAGCTGGAAGATGTTGTCTTCCTTGGTGAGCGAGGTGATGGCGATGCAGGGCTTGCTGGTGACGGTGCCGAGGATGACCTGAACGCCCTTGTCCTTCAGGGTGTTATACGCGTTGACCGCTTTTTCCTCGTTGTGCTCGTCGTCCTCAAAATAGAGGGTGATTTTGACGCCGTTGATGCCGCCGGCCGCGTTGATCTCGTCGACCGCGAGCTGAGCGCCCTTTTTGACGGCGTTGCCGTAAACGGCGGCGCCGCCGGTCAGCGGGCCGATCCCGCCGATCACAAACGTATCGCCCGCGTCGGATTTACCGCAAGCGGCCAAAACCGGCAGGAGAAAAAGCGCCGACAAAACCAGGCATACGAATTTGAGTGTTGCTTTTTTCATAACTTACCTCCACAAGACTGCGTATGAAATCTTTTTTCATCGCTTAAGATGAATAATACTATACACGCGCCCGCATAAAATGTCAAGAGAAATCTCATTTTTCCCGGGATTTTTTCAAAAAACGGGAAAAAGCGCCCGTTTTGGCGGCCGCGAGCCCGCTCCGGCGGCTTCTCTTGCAGGACGCGCCTTTCGTCCCTGCAAAACCCGCCGGCAAAAACCGTTCCTCCCCTTCCCCGATCCGCTCGGCGGAAAGGACGAGGGCGGCGCCGCCCTCGACGCGGAAGCGGATCTCGTATCCGGCGAAGGGAAAGCCGTACGCGCGCCCGGGGTCGTCGTGATAGGCGGGACGGGGATCCTGCGCGAGCACCTCCTCCAGCGCCCGGCAGATTTTATCCGGCAGACGGCGCCGGATCTCCTCCGGGACCGTAACGGCGAGGACCCGTCCCCGCTCCCGCTCCGCAAAGCCGCCGTTTGCCTCCGGATGACTGTCGGTATACGGCAGATAGGGCTTGATATCGAAGATCTCCGTGCCGTCCGTCAGATCCGCGCCGGAGACGAGCAGCGCGGGTCCGTCCGGCGCGTCCCGGTCGACGGAAAGGAGACGGACGCAGGAAAGTCCGATGGGGTTCGGCCGGTTGGGGGAGCGGGTGGCGAAAACGCCGACGCGCTCGTTGCCGCCGAGGCGGGGCGGGCGGACGGTGGGGGACCATTTTTCCCTCTCCGGCAGGGAGAAGCGCCAGAGCAGCCAAAGATGGCTGAACTGTTCGACGCCGCGCAGCGCCTCCTGCACGCGGTACGCCGGCAGAAAGACGATCCTCCCCGTAAGCGAGGGGGCGAGGCCGCTTTGGCGCGGCACGCCGAACTTGTCGGGAAAAGGGGTGCGGATACGGGCGATCGGGCGCATCGTTTTTCCTTCTTTCTCTGTTTTCTTCCCGCTTTCGCGGGGGACGGTCCCATTATACCCGCCCCGGCAAAAAAAGTCAATGAAAGGGAGAGTTCTTGCGTTTTTTCTTTCCTCTCCCTCTTGAAAAAAAGAAAAAGGTATGATAGGATAACTCTTGACAGAAATTGCCTTTTGTCAAATGTTGGCTTTTCCTTTGCGGAAAGCTCGGGAGGTATATTATGAAGAAAGAACTTTTCGGCAGAATGCCGGACGGCAGCGAGGTTTACGCCTACACGCTGAAAAACGGAAAAATGGAAGCAAGGATCCTCAACCTCGGCGGGATCCTCTCCCGTCTCCTCGTGGACGGGCAGAACGTGATCCTCGGCTTTGACACGCTGGAGGGGGTTCTGAGCGACACGTCCTATCAGGGCTCCATGATCGGCCGGTACGGCAACCGCATCAAAGACGCGCGTTTCACGATCGGCGGCAAGGAATACAAGCTCTTCCCCAACTACCGCAACCTCCACGCTCTCCACGGCGGCAAGTACGGCTTCAACCGCAAGCTCTGGCGCGCCGAGCCGTTCGGCGAGAGCGAGCTCGCCCTCTTTTACCGCAGCCCGGACGGCGAGGAGGGCTACCCCGGCAACCTTGACGTCCGCGTGACCTACAAGCTCCTTTCCGACGCGCTGGAGCTTCATTACGAGGCGATCGGCGACAAAGATACCTTTGTCAATCTGACCAACCACGTCTACTTCAATCTCGACGGCGCCTCCACCGAGGGAGATATCCTTGACCACACGCTGCAGATCCACGCGGATACCTATACCGTCGTCAACGAAACGATGATCCCGATCGGGCGCGAAAAGGTGGAAAACACGCGCTTTGACTTCCGCACGGCGAAAAAGATCGGCCGCGATCTGAAGGGTACTTCTCTGGAGGATCCCGACTTCACCTACGACAGCAACTACAATCTCGACGGAAGGATCCGCGAGACGGTGGACGGGCGCGAGCTCGCCCTTGCCGCCACCCTCTCCAACGGCAGGATCAAAATGGACGTTCTGACCGAGCTGCCAGGCCTGCAGTGCTATACCTCCGGGCTCCTCGCCAACACCGACAATCCGCTCTCCGGCGGCGTGATCCAGCACCGCCGCATGGCGATCGCGCTGGAAACGCAGGCCGAGCCGGACGCTCCCACGCGGGGAGAAAACCTGCTCAAGGCGGGGACAAAATACGACACCGTAACGGTCTACCGTTTCTCCTGAGGGCTCTATGAACGTACACGAGTATCTCGATCTCCTTGTCAACTACGCGGAGGAAAACGCGCTGATCGGCCGGGAAGACCGGGTCTGGGCGCTCAACCGTCTGCTTGAGGCGATGCGCCTGTCCGAGCATACGCCGTCCGGCGCCGAAGGGACCGGGGGGCTGACCCTTGCGGAGATCCTCGGCGGTCTTTGCGACTGCGCGGCAAAAAACGGGCTGCTGCCGGAAGACAGCGTGACCTACCGCGACCTCTTTGACACCCGGCTGATGGGCGAGCTCACGCCGCCGCCCTCCGAGGTGATCCGCCGGTTCCGGGAAGCGTACGCGCGCTCGCCCGAGGAAGGGACGGAATATTTCTTCTCCCTTTCCAAAGCAACGAACTACATCCGCACCGACCGCGTGAAAAAGGATCTCCGCTGGGTCACGCACACCGAGTTCGGGGATCTCGACATCACCGTCAATCTCTCCAAACCGGAAAAGGATCCCAAGGCGATCGCCGCCGCGCTGACGCAGAAGGCGGCGGAATACCCGAAGTGCCTGCTCTGCCGGGAAAACGAGGGCTTTGCCGGTCATCTGACCCGGCCGGCGCGCCAGAACCACCGCATCCTGCCGCTCACGCTGGCGGGCGAGCGCTGGTATCTGCAGTACTCCCCCTACGTTTACTATAACGAGCACTGCATCGCCTTGAACGAAAAGCACACGCCGATGAAGATCGACCGCGCCGCTTTTGACAAGCTGCTCGACTTTGTGACGGTCTTCCCGCACTATTTCATCGGCTCCAACGCCGACCTGCCGATCGTGGGCGGCTCCATCCTCACGCACGACCACTTCCAGGGCGGACGGTATGCGTTTGCGATGGAAAAAGCGCCGGTCGAACGCGAGCTTTCCTTTGCGGGGTACGAAGACGTTGCCGCCGGGATCGTCCGCTGGCCGCTTTCGGTCATCCGGCTCCGCTGTGCCGACAAAGAGCGGCTCGCCTCCCTCGCCGAGCGGATCCTTGCCGCGTGGAGAGGCTATTTTGACCCCGACGCCTTCGTCTTTGCGGAAACGGACGGCGTGCCGCACAACACCGTGACGCCGATCGCGCGCCGGCGGGGCGCGGACTACGAGCTCGACCTCGTCCTGCGCAACAACATCACGACGGCGGAGCATCCGCTCGGATACTTCCACCCGCACGCCGAGCTCCACCATATCAAAAAGGAGAACATCGGCCTGATCGAGGTGATGGGGCTGGCGGTCTTGCCCGCCCGTCTCAAGACCGAACTCTCCCGCCTGGCGGAGCTGCTCGTTTCCGGCGGCGATCCCGCCGCCGACCCGCTGACCGAAAAGCACGCGGCGTGGGCCGCGGAGATCGCGGCCGTCCACGGACCCTTCTCCGACCGGGAAGAAGCGGACGCCGTGCTCCGGGAGGAAACGGGCAAGGTCTTTTGCCGGGTCCTTTGCGACGCCGGCGTCTACAAGTGCACCGAAGAGGGACGGCGCGCGTTCCTGCGTTTTACCGACTCGGTATCCTGAGCGTCCGTCGGGGAGAGGAGCGATCCTCTCCCCTTTTTTCCTTCTTTTTCCGAAAAACGGCGTCGAAAAACGCGATCTTTCAGCAAAATAACTGTTGCACATTCCGAAACGATGATGTATAATAGAAGAAAGTTTTTGACGGGAGATCCCCGGCGACAGGTCCCGCGCCCGCATTTTCCGTACGTTTTCTCCCGTTTTACCCTCGCGGGGTCCCCTTTCTGCCGCGGGGGGCTTTTTTGCTTTTCTCCGCTTTGGCGCAAAACCGTTTATGACGCAGGAGGCTCCCATGTTTTCAGAGAAGATGCTCGCTCTCGGCAAGGAGAGCTCGGTGATCCGCGAGATCTTTGAATACGGACGGAAACGGAAGGCCGAGATCGGCGCCGACCGGGTATTTGATTTCAGTCTCGGCAATCCGAGCATCCCCGCGCCCCCGTCGGTCGAGCGGGAGATCCGCCGTCTGCTTGATGATCGCGGACCCGTCGCCCTGCACGGATACACCTCCGCCGCGGGCGCGGACGAAGCGAGAGAAACCGTGGCGCGCGCTTATTCCGCCGCCTCCGGGCAGGAGGTCCCCGCCTCCCTCGTCTATATGACCTGCGGCGCCGCGGCGGCGCTGACCGCCGTTCTCCACGCGCTGATCTGCCCCGGGGACGAGGTGATCCTGCTCTCCCCTTACTTTCCCGAATACAAGGTCTTTGCCGAAAAGGCGGGCGCGAAGGTCGTAACCGTGCCGACGGCGGCGGGGACTTTTCTCCCCGATCCCGCGGCGATCCGGCGCGCCCTCACGCCGCGCACGAAAGCCCTGATCCTCAATTCCCCGAACAATCCGACCGGCGTCATCTATCCGGAAGCGGTCCTTTGCGAGCTTGCCGCCCTCCTGCGGGAGAAAGAGCGGGAAAACGGCCGCCCGATCTTCCTCGTCGCGGACGAGCCCTACCGCAAGCTCGCCTACGGAAAGCCGGTCCCCTTCCCCACCCGGCTCTATCATGATACGGTCGTGTGCAGCTCCTTCAGCAAATCTCTCTCCCTGCCGGGCGAGCGGATCGGATACGTGATCGTCTCCCCGGAGGCGGCGCGATGCCGCGATCTCTTTGCCGCGGTGTGCGGCGCGGGGCGCGCGCTCGGCTACGTCTGCGCGCCGAGTCTGATGCAGTACGTGATCGCCGCCTGCGCGGACGAGAGCGCCGACCTCGCCGTCTACGCGGAAAACCGCCGGATCCTGACGGATGGGCTCTCCCGCATCGGCTATTCCTTCGCCCCGCCGGACGGCGCGTTCTATCTCTTTCTCAAAGCGCCGGACGGGGACGCCGCCGCCTTCTGCGAGCGGGCGCGGGCGCGGGAGCTTCTCCTCGTGCCGGGCGGCTCCTTCGGCTCTCCCGACTACGCGCGACTCTCCTACTGCGTAAAAAAAGAAACGATCCTCGGGGCGCTGCCCGCGTTTGAAGCGCTCTTTTCGGAATATGAAACGGAGAAAAACCATGACTGAACTGGAAAAAGCGAGAGGCGAGATCGACCGGGCGGACGAGGAGATCGCGCGAGCGTTTGAGCGCCGGATGCGCGCCGCCGCCGCGGTCGCCGCCTACAAAAAGGAAAACGGTCTGCCCGTGTTCGATCCCGCGCGGGAAGAGGCCCTCATGGAGCGCAACGGCGCTCTCATCCCGGACGAAACGCTCCGCTCCTACTATATCCGGATGCTCAAAACGATGATGACCCTCTCCAAAGACTATCAGCACCTTCTCCTGGAGGGGAGACGGGTCGCTTACAGCGGCGTGCCCGGCGCCTTCGCCTATATTGCCGCCGTGCGTATCTTCCCGGACGGGATCCCCACGGCGTACGCCTCCTTCAAGGAAGCGTACGAGGCGGTGGAAAACGGCGCCTGCGACTGCGCCGTCCTCCCGATCGAAAACAGCTTTTCCGGCGACGTGGACTCGGTGATCGACCTGACCTTCTTCGGCTCCCTTTACGTTTCCGGCGTTTACGATCTCGAGATCGTGCAGAACCTGCTCGGCATTCCCGGCGCAACGAAGGAGACGATCCGCACGGTAACGAGCCATCCGCAGGCGCTGGCCCAGTGCGCACGGTATCTGGAGCGGCAGGGCTACGAGCCGCTGGCGGCGGCCAATACCGCCGTTGCCGCCCAAACGGTGCGGGAAAGCGGACGCGCCGACCTCGGCGCGATCGCCAGCCGGGAGACGGCCGAGCTGTACGGGCTCGAGGTGCTGGAGGCGAAGGTCAACGAGGCCAGCAACAACACCACGCGCTTTGCGGTTTTCTCCCGTGCACAGAACAAGATCTCCCCGGACGACGATCAGTTCATCCTCTTTTTCACCGTCAAAAACGAGGCGGGCGCGCTCGGGCGCGTGATCTCGGTGATCGGCGAAAAGGGCTTCAACCTCAAGACCCTCAAGAGCCGCCCGACGCGCGATTCGCTCTGGGAATACTACTTCTTTGTCGAAGGAAACGGCAATATCTACGGTGAAAAAGGCCGGGAGCTGATCGAGGCGATCTCCCCTGTGTGCAGCGGGATCCGGATCGCTGGGAGTTTCCAAAAGGAGCGGAAGCTATGAAGACCCTGCGGATGGAGCTGGGCGAACGAAGCTACGACATCACCGTCGGGCGGGGGCTGCTCGCCTCGGCGGATCGCTTTTTCCGCCTTGATCGCAAGGTCCTCGTCGTGACCGACGACGGCGTGCCGCCCATCTACGCGGAAACGCTTGCGGCGCGCTGCGCCTCTCCCGTGACCGTCACGCTCCCGCAGGGCGAGGCAAACAAAAACTTCGACTCCTACCGGCGCCTGCTCTCCGTTCTGGCGGAGAACGCCTTTACCCGGTCCGACTGCGTGGCCGCGGTCGGCGGCGGGGTCGCGGGGGATCTGGCCGGGTTTGCCGCCGCGACCTATCTGCGGGGGATCGACTTTTACAATCTGCCCACCACGCTGCTCGCGCAGGTGGACTCCTCGATCGGCGGGAAAACGGCGATCGACTTTGCCGGCTACAAAAACCTCGTCGGCGCCTTTTGGCAGCCGAAGGGCGTGCTGATCGACCCGGACGTCCTCTCCACCCTGCCACGGCGGCAGCTCGCGAACGGCGCGGCGGAGGCGATCAAGATGGCGTTGACCTCCGACGCCGCCCTTTTCTCCCTCTTTGAGACGGGAGAGGCGCTCCGGGACCTTGATACCGTGATCCTGCGCTCCCTCGCGATCAAAAAAAGCGTGGTCGAGCAGGACGAAACGGAAGCGGGCCTGCGGCGGATCCTCAACTTCGGCCATACGCTCGCGCACGCGATCGAAAGCGCCGAGGGCCTCTCCGGGTATCTCCACGGGGAGTGCGTGGCGCTCGGCATGATCCCGATGGTCTCCGACGCGCTGCGGCCGAGACTGCTGCGGGTGCTTTCCTCGGTCGGGCTGCCAGTCTCCTTTGCGGGAGATCCGAAAAAGCTCGCGGAGGCGGTCCGCCACGATAAAAAAACGAGCGGCGACAAGATCTCCGTCGTTTTCGTGCCGGAGCCGGGCCGTTTTGAGATCCGCACGCTCCCTCTTACTGAATACCAAAACGACGTCATCCGCTTTGCGGAGAACGGGAGGAAACCGTTATGAAAAACACCTTCGGCGATCTGGTGAGCGTGACCCTGTTCGGGGAAAGTCACGGACCGGCGATCGGCGCGGTCCTCGACGGGATGGCGCCCGGCGTCCCCGTCGACGAGGAGGCGATCGCCCGCGCGCTCTCGCGCCGGCGCCCGTGGGGAGAGTTCTCCACCGCGCGCAGGGAAAGCGACGAGTTCCGCATCCTCAGCGGCGTCTTCCGCGGGGTAACGACGGGGGCTCCCCTCGCCGTTCTCATCCCGAACAGCGACGTGAGAAGCTCGGACTACGCCGAGCTTGCCTCTCTCGCCCGGCCCGGCCACGCCGACTACACGGCGTTCGCCAAATACGGCGGCTTTGCCGACTGGCGCGGCGGGGGGCATTTTTCCGGCCGGGTGACCGCCGCGCTCTGCGCCGTCGGCGCGATCGCCGCCTCCGCTCTGGAAGAAAAAGGGATCCGCATCGGCACGCATATTGCGGAATGCGCGGGCGTGAAGGACGTCCCCTTTTCCGATTTTGAGCGCGATATCCGCACGCTCTCGGAGCGCCTCTTTCCCGTCCTCTCCGAGGAGCGGGGGGAGGAAATGAAGGCGCGCATCCTCGCCGCAAAGGAAGAAGGCGACAGCGTAGGCGGGATCCTCGAAACGGCCGTGACCGGCGTACCCGCGGGCGCGGGAGAGCCGTTTTTTGACAGCGCGGAAAGCAAGCTCGCCCACGCGCTCTTCTCGATCGGCGGGGTAAAGGGCGTCAGCTTCGGCGCCGGATTTGCCTTCGCCTCGATGCGGGGGAGCGAAGCGAACGACCCCTTCGCCTGCGAAAACGGCAGGATCGTGACGACAACCAATCACAACGGCGGGATCAACGGCGGGATCACGAACGGCATGCCGCTTCTCTTCTCCTGCGCCGTGAAGCCGACCCCCTCGATCGCCCTGCCTCAGAAAACGGTCGATTTTTCTGCAAAAAAGGACGCTGAGCTGACCGTGCGCGGCCGGCACGACCCCTCTATCGTCCATCGGGTACGCGCGGTCGTCGACGCGCTGACGGCTCTGACGCTCGCAGATCTGCTGACCGTCCGCTTCGGAGAGCGTTATCTTTCCCCGGAGACGGTATGAAATACGGACTGATCGGGGAAACGCTGGGACACAGCTTTTCCCCCGAGATACACGCCCTGCTCGCCTCCTACCCGTACGAGCTGTGCGAGGTGAGTCGAAACGGGCTGGAAGATTTTTTCCGGCGGCGGGACTTTTGCGGGATCAACGTCACGATCCCCTATAAAGAAGCGGTGATCCCGCTGCTCGACGAGCTCGACCCCGCCGCGGCGGAGATCGGCGCCGTCAACACGGTGGTAAACCGCGGGGGACGGCTCTGCGGCTATAACACCGACCTTTGCGGGATGACGGCTCTTTTCACCCGCGCGGGGATCTCTCCCGCCGGGAAAAAGGTGCTGATTCTCGGCACGGGCGGGACCTCCCGGACCGCCGCGGCCGCCGCGCGTCTGGCCGGCGCCCGCGAGATCCATAAGGTCTCCCGCACCGGGCGGGACGGAGCGCTCACCTACGGGGAGGCCGTTTCCCTCCACGCCGACGCCGCGATCCTCATCAACACCACGCCGTGCGGGATGTTCCCCGACGCGGAGGGACTCCCTCTCGATCCCGCCGCCTTCCCGCAGCTTTGCGGGGTGATCGACGTGATCTACAATCCTCTCCGCACCCGTCTCGTCCTGGAGGCGAGAGCGCGCGGGATCCCCGCGGCGGGCGGGCTTTCCATGCTCGTGACGCAGGCGTGGGCCGCCGCCGGACTTTTCCTCGGAGAGGATCTCCCGCAAAAAAAGGCGGAGGACGCGTACCGCGCTCTGCAAAAACAGAAGGAAAACCTGGTCCTGACGGGTATGCCGGGCGCCGGGAAAAGCACGATCGGCCGTCTGACGGCGCGCCGGCTCGGCCGGGAGTTTCTCGACACCGACGCGATCTTCGTCCGCCGCGCGGGCCGCTCGATCCCCTCTTTTTTTGAAGAATACGGCGAGGCGGCGTTCCGTCAGGCGGAAAAGGAGATCGTCCGCGAGCTGAGTCTTCTCTCCGGCAAGGTGATCGCCACCGGCGGGGGCGCGGTACTCGACCCCGAAAACGTCCGGCGCCTCCGGCAAAACGGCCGGATCGTGCTGATCGACCGCAAGCCCTCCGAGATCCCCTCCCTCTCCGGCCGGCCGCTCGCCCAAAACCGCGAGATGCTGGAAGCGCGCTACCGCGAACGCTTTGCCCTTTACCACGAAACGGCGGACGAGGTGATCCGCGCCGTGCCGAATCTGCAAAAGAATATCGAACGATTGACGGAGATAGCAAACAAATGAAAGTGCTTGTGATCAACGGCCCCAACCTCAACCTCCTCGGCCTCCGCGAGCCGCAGTACTACGGCAGGGAGACCTACGCCGACCTCTGCGAAAAGATCCGCCGCCACGCGGAGAAAACGGGCGTGGAGGTCGCGTTTTTCCAATCCAATCACGAGGGCGCGATCGTGGACGAGATCCAGGCGGCGTACCGGGTCTACGACGGGATCGTGATCAACCCCGCCGCCTACACGCACACGAGCGTCGCGATCCTCGACGCCTTCAAATCGGTGCAGATCCCCGCGGTGGAGGTCCATATCTCCGACCTCTCAAAGCGGGAGAGCTTCCGGCAGTTCAGCTACCTCCGGGACTACTGTCTCGCCTCGATCATCGGGCACGGCACAAACGGCTACTGCGAGGCGCTTGACCTGCTGGCGGAGAAACTCAAGTGAAGGTCACGATCTCCCCCTCCCCGCTCTCCGGCGTTTTCACAGCGCCTCCCTCCAAAAGCGCCGCGCACCGCTATCTGATCGGCGCGTCGCTCGCGCGGGGAGAGAGCGTGATCCGGAATATCGCAAACAGCGCGGACGTCTCCGCTACGCTCGGCTGCATCCGCGCGCTCGGCGCCTACGCCGTCCCCGCCGGAGATTCCGCGCTCGCCGTTACCGGCCGCGGGATCCCGCAAAGCGCCGCCTCCCTCTTCGTCGGGGAGAGCGGCAGCACGCTGCGGTTTCTCATTCCTCTCTGCCTTCTTTCCGGCGTTCCGTTTACCTTTTCGGGCGCGAAACGGCTTTTTGAGCGTCCGCTCTCGGTCTACGAAACGCTCTGCCGCGAGCGGGGATTTTACTTTGACAAAACGGCGGATTCCCTGACCGTGCGCGGAAAACTCACGCCCGGCCGCTACGAGATCCCCGGTGATATCAGCAGCCAGTTCGCAACGGGTCTTCTCTTTGCCCTGCCGCTGCTCGGCGGGGAGAGCGAGCTGATTTTAACGGGAAAAACGGAAAGCTTCTCCTATCTTCGCATCACCGAAAAGGTCCTCGCCGACTTCGGCGTATCGGTCGGTTTTGACGGCGTTTCCCGTTTCCGGATCCCCGGCGGGCAGAGCTACTTTCCGGTCGACGCAACGATCGAGGGGGACGCGTCGAACGCCGCCTTTTTTGAGGCGCTCGCCCTGATGCACGGAAACGTCCGGGTAACCGGCGTTCCCGCGGATACCCTGCAGGGGGACCGGGTCTTTTCCTCTCTCGCAAAAAAACTCGGCTCGGGAGAAAAGATCTCCCTTGCCGACTGCCCCGACCTCGCGCCGGTCCTGATGGCCGTTGCGGCGGAGCGGGGGGGCGCCGTCTTCACCGATACGGCGCGGCTGAAGTTAAAGGAAAGCGACCGGGGCGAGGCGATGGCGGCGGAGCTGCGGAAGTTCGGCGCCCGCGTCACGGTGGAAGAAAACCGCGTCACCGTCGGAAACGCCCCTCTCCATCCGCCGGAAACGCCGATTTTTTCGCACGGCGATCACCGGATCGTGATGGCGGCGGCCGTTCTCCTCACCAAATACGGCGGAGAGATCGAGGGCGCGGAAGCCGCAGAGAAAAGTTTTCCCGATTTTTTCGAGCGTCTCGCGGCGCTCGGAGCCAAGGTAACGTACGATGAAACTTGACAAAACACAAAAGATCCTGATCGTCGGGCTCGGGTTGATCGGCGGGAGCTACGCCGCCGCTCTGCGGGCGCGGGGACACCGCGTTTCGGCGATCACCAAAGAGCAGTCTTCCCTCGATTACGCCCTCTCCCGCGGGATCATCGACGAAGGATCGACAGAGATCGACCCCGCGATGATCCGGCAGGCCGACGTTGTGATCTTTGCCCTCTACCCACACGTTTTTCTCGATTGGATCCGGGAAAATCAATCCCTCTTTTCCCCGGGGACGATCCTTACCGACGTGACGGGCGTGAAGGGCGCCATCGTCTGCGAGATCCAGCAGATCCTGCGGCCGGACGTGGAGTTTATCGCCGCGCACCCGATGGCGGGCCGCGAGGTCTGCGGGGTGGAAAACAGCGATCCCGCGATCTTCCGGGGAGCGAACTATATCGTCGTCCCGACCGAGAAAAACACCGAGGGCGCCAAAGAGTTCTGCCGCTCGCTCGGAGAAGCGCTCGGGTTCCGGACGATCGGCGAACTCTCCCCCGAAAAGCACGACGAGATGATCGCCTTTCTCTCCCAGCTGACGCACTGCATCGCCGTCTCCCTGATGTGCGCCTCCGACGATCCCGATCTCCGCGAATACACCGGCGACTCCTTCCGGGATCTTACGCGGATCGCCCGGATCAACGAGGAGATGTGGAGCGAGCTGTTTCTGCTCAACCGCGACGCGCTTTTGCGGGAGATCGACCGGTTCCTCTCCCGGATGGGAGAGCTGCGCGCCGCCCTCGCGGACGGCGACGCCGAAACGATGAAAACCATGATGCGCCTCTCGACCGAGCGGCGCCGCCATTTTGATCGCAAATGAGGTACCCGTTATGAATATGGATTTCAAACGAAAGCTCCCGATCCCCAAACAGATCAAGGAGGACTTCCCCATCTCGGCGGATATGGAAAAAACAAAAGCCGCGCGGGACGAGGAGATCAAAGCGGTCTTCCGCGGGGAGTCGGACAAGTTTATTCTGGTGATCGGGCCCTGCTCCGCCGACGCGCGCGAGCCGGTGCTGGAATATATCTCCCGTCTGCGGCGGGTACAGGACGCCGTCGCGGACCGGATCCTGATCATCCCCCGCATCTACACGAACAAACCCCGCACGACCGGGGAGGGCTACAAGGGGATGCTCCACCAGCCGGACCCGGAGCAGGCGTCGGATATGCTGCGCGGGATCATCGCGATCCGCGATCTGCACTTTGCCGCGCTGCGGGACTACGGGTTTTCCTGCGCGGACGAGATGCTTTACCCGGAAAACCACCGCTATCTCTCCGACCTGCTCTCCTACGTGGCGATCGGCGCGCGCTCGGTCGAGGATCAGCAGCACCGGCTGACGGCGAGCGGACTTGACATCCCCGTCGGGATGAAAAACCCGACCGAGGGGGATCTGACGATCATGATGAACGGGATCCGCGCGGCGCATCACGCCCACACCTTCATCTACCGCGGCTGGGAGGTGGAAAGCAAAGGCAACCCCTACGCCCACGCCGTCCTGCGCGGGTATACCGATCTCTCCGGCAAGGCGCTCCCCAACTACCATTACGAGGATCTGGAACGCCTCTCGGACGCCTACCTCGCCTCCGGGCTTGCATACCCCGCCGCGATCGTCGATACCAACCACGCCAACTCCGGCAAAAAGTACCTCGAGCAGATCCGCATCGCCGAGGACGTGGTCCACAGCCGCCGTTCGAACGCCGATCTGCGGCGCCTGGTCAAGGGCCTGATGATCGAGAGCTATCTCGAGGACGGCGCCCAGAAGATCGGGGAAAACGTCTTCGGCAAGTCGATCACCGACCCCTGCCTCGGCTGGGAAAAGACCGAGCGCCTGATTCTGGCGATCGCGGATAAAGTATGACTTTCCGGCAAAACGCCGCAAAAAACCATTTAAAAAGAAAAAGGAGTCAATCCGATGAAACAAGGAACGTCCCCCCTGCCCCGCCCCGAGCATCCCGAGCCGATGGCGGTCCGCGAGACCTGGCAGAATCTGAACGGAGAATGGCTGTTCGCCTTCGACTTCGGCGGTTCCGGGCGCGAGCACGGGCTCTTTGCCCCGGACGCAGACGATAAGTACCCTGAGCGGATCACCGTTCCCTTCTGCCCGGAAAGTCCCCTCTCCGGGATCGGGTACACCGACTTTATCCCCTCCGTGTGGTATAAACGGAAGATCCACGTTACGGCGAGAGAGCTCGCCGGGCGGGTGCTTTTGCACTTCGGCGCGGTGGATTTCCGTTCCTTCGTCTTTGTCAACGGCAAAGAGGTCGGCTCCCACGCGGGCGGCTACTCCTCCTTCTCCTTTGACATAACCCCTTTCCTCTCCGAGGGGGAAAACGATCTGACCGTCAACGCGCGGGACGACGTCCGCTCCTTCCGGCAGCCCGCCGGTAAGCAGAGCAACCGCTACGCCTCCTACGGCTGCAAGTACACCCGCACGACCGGCATCTGGCAGACGGTGTGGCTGGAGTTCGTTCCGAAGACCTACATTCAATCCTTCCGCTGCTATCCCGATCCGGAGGAGGGCGTTTTCGACTTTACCTTCCGGCTCTCCGGCAAGGGAACGCTGACGGCGGAGGCGTTTTACGAGGGGCGGCCGATGGGCAAAGCCGTGAAAACGGGCGCCGGCAACGCGCTGCGGCTCCGGCTGCCGCTGGCGGAAACGCATCTCTGGGAGGTCGGCGCCGGACGGCTCTACGACCTCGTCTTTACGCTGGAAAGCGACGGGGAGCGCGACGTTCTCCGTAGCTACGCCGGTCTGCGCGAGGTGCAGATCGACGGGATGAAGGTACTGATCAACGGCAAGAGCGTCTTCCAGCGCACGGTGCTCGATCAGGGCTTCTACCCCGACGGGATCTATACCGCGCCGAGCGACGAAGCGCTCCAAAAGGACATCGAGCTTTCGATGGCGCTCGGCTTCAACGGCGCGCGCCTGCACGAAAAGATCTTTGAAGCGCGTTTCCTCTATCATTGCGACAGGGCGGGGTATCTCGTCTGGGGCGAGCACGCCAACTGGGGGCTGAACATCACCGTCCCCGAAGGGCTCGCCGCCTTCCTGCCCGAGTGGGTCGAGGCGGTCGAGCGCGACTTCAACCATCCCGCGATCATCGGCTGGTGCCCCTTCAACGAGACCTGGGATTTTGAGGGCAAACGCCGCGATCCGCGGATCCTCGCCGCCGTTTATCACGCGACCAAGGCGATCGACCCCACCCGCCCGGTGATCGACACCTCCGGCAACTTCCACGTTGTGACCGATATCTACGATCAGCACGACTACAACCAGGATCCCGTTTCCTTCCGCGAGGCCTATATCGGCTACGACGGCAAAAAGGAGAGCTTCAAGCTCCGGCACGAGGACAAGCAGGTCTATCTCCCCGATCTCCCCTTCTTTATGAGCGAGTTCGGCGGGATCAAATGGGTCCCCGAAAAGGACCGCGAAACGGCAAACAAGGACGCCTGGGGCTACGGCGACGCCCCGCAGACCGAGGAGGAGTTCCTCTCCCGTTACGAGGGGCTCGTCGCTGCGATCCTTGACGCGCCGAATATCATGGGCTTCTGCTACACGCAGCTCTACGACGTGGAGCAGGAAACGAACGGTCTTTACACCTACGGCCGGGAGAAAAAGTTTGACGATTATTCCCGCATCGTCGCCGCCAACAAGAGAAAAGCGGCGATCGAGGACTGAAAAACCTCTTTCCGACGGCAAAACAGCCGGTCCGCATCAGCGGATCGGCTGCTTTTTTCCGTTTTTTCCGTCAGCAGAACCAACGGTGCGGCGGTTTCGGTTTTTCGGGCGGTTCGTCGCAGCAGGGGCAGACCTCGCCGGCATCGACAAGGATGATATCGGCTCCGATCCGCTGGATCTGCTGCCAGGAGATGACGACCGTCTCCTCCCGGCCGAAGGCGAACAGCCCCTTCGGCGCTCCGATCACGATCGAGGTGATCCGGCCCGTATCGGTATCGAACTCCAGGTCGCACACCTGACCGAGGCGGCGGCCGTCGCAGACGTTGATAACTTCCTTTTCCCGGAGCTGGGAGAGCGTGGTACAGCGCGGCATAGCGCCTCCTTGACGACGTTTTCCCTACCAGTATATGCGGGGAAAGGCGGAAAGTTACAGGGGCTTTCCGAGGACTTTGCCGTCGAAAGCGGGGATATACGCCTCTCCGACCGAGCCCTTTTCCTGGAACCAGCCGACGTAGCCGAGCTCCTCGGCGACGGAGGCGACCCGCTCGTATTCAAGACCGGTGAGGCGCCGTCCGAGCCCGCGGCGGGCAAGCGCCGGATCCGGCATCGGCGTATACTGGCGCATCAGACTGAGGCGCAGTTTTTTTACGTCGGTTTCCTTTGCCAGGCGCCGCAGGAGGGCGATGCTGTCCTCCTTGCGCTCGGGAAGAACGAGATGCCGCACGAGGACCCCGCGCGTGAGGATCCCGCGCTCCGAAAAGCGCGGCGGCCCGAGCCGCTCGAGAACGGCGAGAAGAGCGGAAAGCGCGCGCTCGAAATAATCGGGCGCGCCGCACAGCTCGTCGGAAAGCTCGGAGGAGAAAAACTTGAGATCCGGCAGGTAGACGTCGATATACCGGCAAAGCTCCTCCATCCGCTCCGCGCGCTCGTAGCCGCCGGTGTTCCACACGACGGGGATCGAGGGGCGGCAGCGCCGGAGCGCCGCGAAAACCGAGGAGGCGTAGTGGGTAGGGGTCACGAGATCGAGCGTTTCCGCGCCCGCCTTTTCGAGAAGGGAAAACACCTCCGAAAGGCGCTTTTCGCTGATCAAGACCCCCTCGCCGCGCCGGCTGATGGCGGCGTTCTGGCAGAAGACGCAGCCGAGCCCGCAGTAGGAAAAAAAGACCGTTCCGGCGCCGCGCTCGCCGCTGACGCACGGCTCCTCCCAGCGATGCAGAAACGCCGCGGCGACCCGCGGCTCGGCGGGTGCGCCGCAGCGCCCGTGCGTCTTTTCTCTGTCCGCGCCGCAAAGACGCGGACAGAGCGTACAGTTTTGATAAGGGGAGGCCATCAGTCGCCGTATCCGTCCGGATTCATCTTCTGCCAGCGGGCGCTGTCCTCGCACATCCGGTCGATGCCGTACTCGGCGCTCCAGCCGAGCAGCTCGCGCGCTTTCGCCGGATCGGCGTAGCACTCGTCGATGTCGCCGGGGCGGCGGTCGGTGAGCCGGTAAGGGATCTTCAGGCCGGTCGCTTTTTCGTAGGCGGCGACGATATCGAGGACGGAATAGCCGTTGCCGGTGCCGAGGTTGAAGACCTCGGTCCCCTTGACGGCGGCGGCGCGGTCGAGCGCGCGGAGGTGCGCCCTGGCCAGATCGACGACGTGGATGTAGTCGCGCACGCCGGTCCCGTCGTGCGTGGCGTAATCGCTGCCGAAGACGGAGAGGCAGGGCAGCTTGCCGCCCGCGACCTTCATGATATACGGCAGAAGGTTGTTCGGGATCCCCTTGGGATCCTCGCCGATCAGCCCGCTTTCGTGCGCGCCGATGGGATTGAAATACCGGAGAATGGAAACGCTCCATTCCGGATCGGCGGCGGCGACGTCGGTGAGGATGCGCTCGATCACGAGCTTGGTCTCCCCGTACGGGTTGGTGGCGCGGAGGGGAAAGTCCTCCCGGATCGGCACGCTGTCCGGCTTGCCGTACACGGTGGCGGAGGAGGAGAAGACGATGCGCTTCACCCCCGCCTTTTGCATCGCCTTGCAAAGATTGATTGTGCCGGAAATGTTATTTTCATAATAAAGGAGAGGCTTGGAGACAGACTCGCCGACCGCCTTGAGTCCGGCGAAATGGATGACCGAGTCGATCTGCGGGAACTCCGCAAAAACGCGATCGAGCCCCTCGGGGTCGAGCAGATCGACCTTCCGGAAGGCGGGGCGCCTGCCCGTGATCTTCTCGATCCGGTCGAGAACGCACTCCTTGGAATTGGAAAGATTGTCGAGGATGACGACTTCCCTTCCGTCGGAAAGAAGTTCCACGACGGTATGGGAGCCGATAAACCCGGTGCCGCCTGTTACGAGTACAGCCATATCATACCTCCTGTTTCGGTTTGTTTCAGATCAGGGACGGGGGATAGACGCCGTTTGCGTGCATTTCGGCGATTTTTTCCTTCACGAAGGGCTTGTCGCCGGCGTAGGTCACGCCGAACCAGCTGTCGTAGGTCGGAAGGACCGAGAGATCGCAGAACCCGGTCTCCACGGCGCGGGAGACCGCGTCGGTCAGGCCGAACTCGCCCTTGGCGAGATCCGTCTCCGGCGCGCGGAGAAAACGGGAAAAGTCCTCTTCCATCCGGTCAAAGAGATCGGAATCGAGACCGTAGAAGTTCATGGAAACGAGCGTGTCGCCGGAAACGGGCGTTTTACTGCCGTCCGGCAGGACAGAGAGCGCGTTCTCCCCCGAGCGGACGAGCTGCTTGTGCTCGGTCACGCTCCGGAGCATCCCGTCCGCTCCGACCCTGCACAGCCCGCGGGAAACGGACCCGAGATCGGAAAGCGTGTTGCGCAGGACGTAGCCCGCCATGCAGTAATGCCGGCGAGCGTCCGCCGGATGCGCGCCGAGATAGTCGCGCACGAGGGAAAAGGCGCTGCGGCCGTAAAAATCGTCCGCGTTGATCACGGCGAAGGGACCGGAAACGCTCCCTTTTGCGCAAAGGAGGGCGTGGCCGGTTCCCCACGGTTTTTTGCGTTCCGGCGGGATCGCGAGAGAGCAGAAGCTGTCCGGCTTCTGGAAGACGTAGGAAACGTCCGCTTTTTTCTCGGTGCGTTTGCCCACGGTGTCGCGGAAGAGGTCGTAGTTTTCCTCTTTGATGATAAACACGATCTTTTCATACCCGCTGACGACTGCGTCGTGGATCGAATAATCGATGATGAACTCTCCGTTTGCGCCAACCGGATCAAGCTGCTTGAGTCCGCCGTAGCGCGAGCCCATGCCGGCGGCCAGGATAACAAGCGTCATAAGTACCTCGTATAGCAGAGAAAGCCGGGCTTTCCACCCGGCTTTCCGTCGTTAATCAGCGTAAACGCTCACGCGTTTTCTGTCTTTGTCAAGATGCTCGAACTTGACTTTTCCGTCGATCAGAGCGAAAAGGGTGTAATCCGTCCCGAGTCCGACGTTGTTGCCGGGGTGGATCTTCGTCCCGCGCTGTCTGACGATAATGTTGCCGGCCTTGACGGGCTGACCGTCCGTCTTCTTCACGCCGAGGCGCTTCGACTCGCTGTCGCGGCCGTTCTTCGTGGAGCCGACGCCCTTTTTATGGGCAAAAAACTGCAGGCTTAATTTCAGCATGGCTTTTTCCTCCGTTATGAATGTTCCGCCGTTTCAAACGGTCGCTCCTCTTCGTCCACGTCGAGGAACTCGTAATAGTCCTCCAGCATATCCGAAAGCTGGAAGAAGTATCCGGTCAGTACGCCGGAAACGGCAAATCTTTTTTTCTCGTCGCTCTCGTACTGAGGGAGAGCGCCCTTTACGATGACCTTGACGTCGGTCGTTTCATCATCGATGATATACTTCACGTCGGACGCGAGCGCCACTTCGATGATGTTGATGACAAGCATGGTCATCGCGGAGACCGCGGCGCAGACGATGTCGTTGCCTTCCTCGGCAAAACCGGCGTGCCCCGTCTCCTCAAAGCCGTAACAGATCCCGTCGGATTTCAGAAACCGGATCCTGATCATGGCTTTTTACCGCACGATCGACGCGATCTGGATCTTGGTGTACGGCTGTCTGTGACCCTGTTTCTTCTTCTCGTTTTTCTTGGGCTTGTACTTGAAGACGACGATCTTTTTCGCCTTGCCGTTTTTCACGACGGTGGCTTCGATCTTTGCGCCGTCAAGATAGGGAGCGCCGAACTCCGTCGTCTCCCCGCGGGAAACGGCAAGCACGCGGTCGAACGTGACCGTTTCGCCTTCCCCGGCGCCGAGCTTTTCAACGAAGATGATGTCTCCTTCGCTGACCTTGTACTGCTTTCCGCCCGTTTCGAATACTGCGAACACGAAAAGCACCTCTCTTTCTGATAAGACTCGCTGTATCGGGAGGCTTGCGCACTTGATCCCTTAACATGCGGCAGATTATTATACCATCGGACAAAAGGAAATGTCAAGAGTTTTTTACTGTTTTCCCGAAAAAACCCGCGCGCGGGCGGCGGCGAGGGTGTTGCAGAGGAGCATCGCGACGGTCATCGGGCCGACGCCGCCGGGGACGGGGGTGATATAGGAGGCCTTCTTCTCCACGGAGGCAAAGTCCACGTCGCCGCAGAGCTTGCCGTCCGGCGTGCGGTTGATGCCGACGTCGATCACGACGGCGCCCTCCCTTACCATATCCGCCGTGATAAAGCCCGCGCGTCCGACCGCGGCGACGAGGATCTCCGCCTCGCGCGTGAGGGCGGCGAGATCGCGCGTTTTGCTGTGGCAGACCGTGACGGTGGCGTCCGCGGCGAGGAGAAGGAGCGCAAGGGGTTTTCCGACGATATCGGAGCGGCCGACGATCACGGCGCGCTTGCCGCGCGGGTCGATCCCCGTAAAGCGGAGCATCTCCATCACGCCGGCGGGCGTGCAGGGGAGGAAGGTCGCCTCCCGGGGATGAAAGAGTTTTCCGACGTTGACGGGATGGAAGCAGTCCACGTCCGTCTCCGGCGCGATCGCGGCGATCACGCGCTTTTCGTCGATCCCGGCGGGCAGCGGGAGCTGGACGAGGATCCCGTCCGTGCTCTCCTCCGCGTTGAGGCGCGCGACCTCCGCAAGGAGCGTTTTTTCGTCGGTATCCGCGGGCAGAAGAACGGTCTCCGAGAGGATCCCCGCCTCCTCGCAGGCGCGGCGTTTGTTGCGGACGTAGACCTGCGAGGCGGGGTCCTCGCCGACAAGGATCACCGTCAGTTTCGGGCGGCGGCCGTACTCCTTTTCAAAGGCGGCGGCGTCCTCCGCCGCTCTCGCGCGGACGGCGGCGGCGATCGCTTTTCCGTCAATTCTCTCTGCCATCGTTTTCTCCGTTGCTTTCCTCCGTGGTGCCGGAGTCCGTTGTTTCCGTTGTTTCCGTTGTTTCCGTTGTTTCCGTTGTTTCCATTGTTTCCATTGTTTCCGTTGTTTCGGCTTCTCCCGTTTCTTCGGGGGCGGTATCTTTTGCCGCCGCGCCCGCGGCGACGAGGGCCGAAAGACGGGTGAGCGCGAAGCGATCCCCGATCTTCCGGAAGACGAGGATCAGCGCAAGCCCGACGACGAAGCAGACGGCGCCGACGACCTGGGAAATGCGGATCCCGGTATGCCAGAGATAGAGACTGTCGGTCCGGAGCCCTTCGATGAACATCCGGCCGAAGCCGTACCAGGCGAAATAGGCGAAACAGATCTCGCCGTTGAACTTCTTTTTCTTATAAAACCGGTTGATGAGAACGAAGCCGATCACGTTCCAGAGGGACTCGTAAAAGAAGGTGGGGTGATAGTAATGCACCTCGCCGAAAACGTTCCGGATCCCCATCCGGCAGAAGATCTCCGTCTCGCTGCCGTACGCTTCCGCGTTCATGAAGTTCCCCCAGCGCCCGATCGCCTGCGCGATCATCACGCCCGGGCAGGCGGCGTCCAGAAACTTCAGCACGTTCAGGCGGCGGATCTTGCAGAAGACGATCACCGTCAGCGCACCGGCGATGATCCCGCCGTAGATGGCAAGTCCGCCGTTCCAGACGGCGATCACGTCGTAGAAGGTCTTATACTCCTCCAGCTTGAACAGGACATAGTAGAGCCGGGCGCCGATGATGCCGATGATCACCGTAAAAAAGGTCAGGTCGGTCATCGTATCGGGATCGATGCCCTCCGACTGTTTCCCGCGGCGGCAGGCGTAGAGATAGGCGCAGATGATGCCGACGGTGATGATAACGCCGTACCACGCCACGCTCCTGCCAAAGAGCGAGAACGCCTCGCTTTTGACGGTAAACTCTCCGATCCCGAGCCCGGGGAAGGAAATCTGGTGCATAAAAACCTCACTTTCTCCCGATCACCGCGAGCGCGGAGCAGGCGGGATCGAATATCTCGGACAGCACGCGCTGCGCGTCTTCCGGGGAGAGCGCGCGGAGCGCGTTTGCGTAATCGATGAAATCGCAGCCGCAAAGGACGCAGTCAAGGGAAAGCTCCCCCGCTTCCTCGGCGGAATTGAAGGAACGGATCAGATCGGAGAGCTGACCTTTTTTGGCGCGGGCGAAGGCCGCCGGGTCCAGCCCTTCCCTTTTCGCCCGTTCCAGCACCGCAAACGCCTCCTCCCGGATCCGCTCCGGCTCGTCGGCGGAGCCGGTGAGGACCCCCATCCCGACGTCCCGGACGGAAAAATAGGAGGCGGCGATCCCCTCCGCCAGATTTTCCTCCAGCATCCGGGAGAAAAACGGCGAGGTACTGCCGAACAGGACCTCCGCCGCAACGGAGGCCGCCAGCCCGCGGGAGAGCGCCTCGCGGGGCGGGAGCTCTCCCGCCCGGTCCTTGAATCCGAGGGCAAAGAGCGGTTTGGAGACGGGGAGATCGCGACGGCCGCAGGAGGCTTTCACCTCCGGCGGCTCGGAGACCGTCCCGCGGCGCAGAACGGGCGCCGGACGGCGGGGGACCAGCTCGTCCGCCGCGCAAATCGCCTCCTCCGGCGTGAAACGCCCGCACAGGGTCAGGATCATATTGGAGGGAGCGTAAAAGGCGTCGTAGCAGCGGCGCAGGGTGTCCGCCGTGATGGCAAGGACCGACTCTTCGGTCCCGGCGATCTCCTCCGCGATCGGATGGTCGTGATAGAGCAGCGAGGAAAGCAGCATAAAGCGGCGGCGGGAGGGGCTGTCCTGCCCCATCCGGATCTCCTCGGTGATGATCTTCTGCTCCCGCCGGACCGATTCCTCGGTGAAATACGGCGCGTAAACGAAGGAGAGAAGCTCGCGGAGACAGGCGTTCTCGTTTTCGGTCGCGGCAAAGAGATAGGAGGTCCGGTCAAAGGAGGTATAGGCGTTCGAAAACGCGCCGAGCTCGGCGAACGCGGCGGAGGTGTCCCTGCCGTCCTCGTTTTCAAAGAGTTTATGCTCGAGAAAATGCGCCACGCCCATCGGGACGGGAGAGGGCTCCTCCCCGCCGGCGGAAAAACAGTTGTCAAAGGAGCCGTAGGCGGCGGTCAGCACGCCGTAAGAGGCGGAGAGCTTTTTCGGGATCACGTAGATCTTCAAACCGCTTTCGTGGCGGATCAGGGTATATTCCTCGTCGAGATAGGGGTCGTACCGGCGGATCGGTCCGTTCATCTGAGCGCCTCCTCGGCAAGAGCTTTATTGTCGGAAAGAAAATACAGCGTATCGGGGAAGGCGCCGCGCATCGCGGCGGCCACGTCCTCCTTCGTCGCCTCCCCGATGCGCGCGACCAGCGCTTCCGGCTCCTCAAAAAAGCCGGCGAGCGCTCGGGAGAGGGTATAGGCGACCAGATAGCGGGCTGAGTCGAGCCCCGAGAGGACCGCGCTGCAAAGCGTTTTTTTGGCGGCGGTCAGCTCCGCGTCCGTGATCTCGCCCGCGGCGACGGCGTCGATCTCGCGCCGGACGGCGTCCAGCGTTTTTTTCAGATTAGCGGTGTCGATCCCGGCGTAAATAAACATCGCGGCGAGACTGCCGCGGTAGTCGCTGCTGCAGTAATAGCAGAGATTCAGCTCCTCCCGGACGTGCATAAAGAGCTTGGACGAAGCAGCCCCGCCGAGGATCTCGCAGGCGAGCAGAAAGTCGGTATACGCCTTGTCCGGGGCGAGGACCGCCCGCGTCCGGTAGCCGATGGCAAGGCGCGCCTGCTGCACCTTTTCTTCCTCGAAAACGGTGCGGAGCGCCGCCGGCGCTTTTCCGGGGACGGGGGCGGCGGCGGGAAGGGCGCGCGGCGAGCGCGCGGCGCCGCCAAAAAGCGCGTCGGCGTATCGCTTCGCCGTTTCCTCCGTGAGATCTCCGACGACGAACATCTCGACGGGAGCGGAAACAAGGAGCGAGCGGTAAAGCGCCTCCTCCCTCTCGGGCGTGATCGCGTCCAGATCCTCGCGGTAGCCGAGGGGATCGATCCCCGCGCACTCCCCCTCGAACATCGCCGCGTAGAGGCGACGGCGGGCGTAGGCGCCTTTTTCGTTGATCCCGGCGGCGATCTCGTCGGCGAGATGCTTTTTTTCGCTCTCGAGGGTGGCGGGGTCGGTGAGCTTCACGGGAGAAAAGAGGATGCGGCGGAAGAGATCGAGCACGCCGCCGACGATGTCGGTCCCGTCCGCGGAAAACCGCCCGGCGAGATACTCCGCCGTTACGGCAAGGGCGAGGACGGAGCCGAGGGGTTTCGTCTCCACCGTGATCTCCGCCCCATACAGGTCGTCCAGGCGGGAGCTGATCTTTTCAAAGGAGGGATACCCCTCGCATCCGCGCAAAAGAAGTCCCCGCAAAAGGGAGACGGCTGTCACGGTCTCCCGCTCCAGCGGAAGGAGAAAATGCAGGGAGATACATTCGGTTTTGAACCGGTCGGTCGGGATAAGGGTCAGCGCAACACCGCCGGAAAGTGAGATCCTTGTCTGTTTCATCGTATCGCTCCGTCGTTTGTCTGCATTTTTTTATTGTACCACGGGCGCGCGCTTTTTTCAATCCTTCCGGCAAAAGATCACGGAAAAAACCGGAAAAACGCAAAAAAAGCCCTCCTCCCGCCGCTGGAAACGGAAGAATCAGGCGGCTCTCCCGCCGGTAGAGCTTCTCTACCGGCGGGAGCGGGGCATTCTACGAAAGGTATCGCGCCGCGCGGAAAGGGTAGGTTGCCTTTTCCCTCCCCGCCGCGTACAATGAAAGGGAAAGGGGGGAACCCGATGAAAAAGGTCAGAAAAAAAGAGAGAGAGCTTCCCTCTTATACGCGCGGCGAGGAACGTTTTCATTGGATCTCCCACGCCGCGGGCGGGGGACTTGCCGTCTTCGGGACGGCGCTCCTTCTCGTCCGCGCCGCGCGCGGCGGGAGCGGGACGGCGGTCGCCGCTTGTGCGATCTACGGAGCCTCCCTCATCCTCCTCTACACGATGTCCGCGCTCTATCACGGACTGCGCCCGCCGGCGGCGAAGCGGGTGATGCGGGTCCTCGATCACTGCACGATCTTCTTTCTGATCGGGGGGACCTACACGCCCGTCGCCCTCTGCGCGATCCGCGGGGTTTCCCCCGGCTGGGGGTGGAGCATCTTCGGCGTCGTGTGGGGCTTTTGCCTGATCGGATGCACTCTGACCGCGATCGACCTGCGCCGGTACGCCGCGCCGGCGATGGTCTGCTATATCGGCGTGGGCTGGTGCATCCTGCTCGCGGCGAAACAGGCGATCGAGGCGATCCCCCTGCCCGGGCTTTTGTGGCTCCTTTCCGGCGGGATCGCTTACACGGTCGGCGCCGTACTGTACGGGATCGGAAAAAAGAAGCGGTGGATGCACGCGATCTTCCATCTCTTTGTGATCGCGGGCAGCGTCCTGCAGTATCTGTGCGTGTATTTTTACGTCGTTTAGAGAAAGCAAAAACGGCGCGGAGGCTCCGCGCCGTTTTTTGTTTTTTCAATAGGTAAAGTCGATCCGGACAAGGGAGATCGGCTCGGCGGTGAGAAGGATCTCGCCGGCGCCGCGCTCCCCGAGGATCTGCGTGATCGGGGTGACTCGGTCCGGGTGATCCCAGGTGTTCGCCAGCGTTTTATCGTCGGCGCGGATGCGGGAGATAGCGGTGACCGTGACCGCGTCAAAGGGGAGGGCGATCTCAAAACGGCGGTTCTCCTCCGTGTCGCGGTTGATAACGAAAAGCGTCCCCTTGCGGGTCTCACGGTCGAGGTAGACCGCCGTTTCCCCGGATCGGTAGTTCATCGCGGGGACGACGCCGACCTTCTTTTCGCTTTTGACTTTCTCCGCCGTTTCCTCGGCGGCGAGCACGTCCCTGCCCGCCTGCTCCGCGTACCAGCGGAAAACGTAGGAACAGATATTGTCCCAGAAATGATCGACGCCGTTCACCCGGTAATAGCCGACCAGCAGGGCGGCGTAGGGGTGATTGAGCATCGGAAGGTGATTGGCGGCGCTGACGCGCGGATCTCTCGTTACCGTATGGAAAAAGGACGCAAGGAAGACCGAGCCGACCGTGCCGTTATAGTAGGTCCCCATCGGGCCGTATTCGGTGATCTGGATCGAGATATTCTTTGCGTTTTCGCCGGCGTAGGCGTCGATCTCCTTTTCCGTCGTCGTGAGGAGGCCGGCGATCCAGTCGGGCGCCGCCATGTACGCTTTGAAGATCTCCCCGTCGGTATCCCCGTCCCTTGTGTAGAGCGGCGCGTAGCCGAGGTGGCAGTCAATAAAGTCGATCCGTTCCCCGAGGGCGGTGAGAACGGTCTTGTCCCACGCGGCGTACTTGCAGAGCGGGTGGCGGGAGGTGAGCGCCACAACGCCGATCTCAACTTTTTCCCGGTCCTCTCCGAGCAGATCGAGCGTTTCCCGGGCAAAGGCGACGTATTCCTCCGGCGTTTTGGTCACGCGGATCCCGTCCACCTTCTCCGCCGCCATGTTCGGCTCGTTGCCGATCGCAAACGAGGCGACCTCCACGTTGTGATCGAGACAGTAGCGGACCCAATCCGCCGCCTCGGCGGGGGTCCCGTTGCCGGCGTTGAGCTGGACGGTAGCGGGGATCTCCAGCGCGCGGCAGAGAGAGACGAACTCGTCAAACCCGAAGGAGGGGAGGTAACGCACGCCGCTTGTCGCCGCCCTCGTCGGATAATCGGCGGAAAAAGGGTCGATCTGCGGCACGCGGTTTTCTCCGACGCTCTCCTGCCAGTGGAAGTAATCCCCCTCGATCCCGCCGGGATAGCGCAGTTGGGTGACGCCGCAGCGGCGGATCGCCTCGACAAGGGAGGCGTTGAGTTTCCCCGTCTTTTCGTCCCAGACGCCGTAGCCGTTGCCGCGCCAGGCGAGATTATCTCCGAAGAGCGCCTCCTTGACGGTATTGACCGCCTCGTCCCGGTAGCGGGAGACGACCGGCGTTTCCGCCGTCCCGAGGGAGGAAAGCGAAAAATCGAAGGAAAACGGCTCGAGCGGCGCGGGCGGCTCCGTCTCCGGCGCCGTTTCGGGCGTTGTCTCCGGCGTTGTCTCCGGCGTTGTTTCCCATGCGCTTTCCGGTGCGGTTTCCGGCGTCGTTTCGGGCGTTGTTTCCGGGGCGGTCTCCGGCGCCGTTTCCGGCGTTGTATCGGGCGCCGTCGTCACCGCGGCGGCGGTTTCCGCCGGCGGCGTCTCCCCGCAGGAAGCGAAAAGAAGACAGAGCGACAGAAAAGCAGCGAAAAACAGTCCGATCCTGGTTGATTTCATATGGTGTCTTACTCCTTTTTCAGATCACGCAAAAACCCCGGTCAGATCCGGCGCCCCGTCGAGCGGCGTGAGCGTATCGAGATCGAAATAGAACGTAACGCCATTGATCATGATACGCTGCGCCGTGATCATCAAATAACGCCAGCCGACCACGGCCAGATCGAATTGATCCGGCGTGCAAAACGACTCCGGGATCGGCTGCCCGTGTTCGGTAAACTGCTCGACCGCTCCGGGAGAACGGGTGACAAAAGCGTTGTAATACGCCTCGCAGATGCGGGCGTAGTTCTCCTCGTTTTCGATATACTCGCTGACAAAGCGGTTGATCCGCTCCCGGTCCGCGGCAGAGAGTCCGTCTTCCTCGTCGAACTGGGCGACCTTCCCGCGTTCGCTTCGATAACCCGTGCGAGCGTATAGCCGGAGAACGGAAACTTCGACGGCGGACGGATCCTGCCACAGTCCCTCCATCGCGTCGGGCGCCATCGGGAGAAAGTACAGCGGATTGATCTTTTGTGAAAAACCGTAATAGTCCTCTTTGACCCTAAAACTGTCCACGCTGTCCCCGAAAAGCGTGGACATCGTGATCGTATCATAGGAGGTCGAAGTCTCCTCCGTGGGGGGCGGAACCGTCTCCCTGATCTTTTTCATAAAATCCGTCCCTTTGTAGAAAAGGTCGGACACTTCGGTGATCTCCTCCCCCGTCCGGAGGTCGAAGACGCGGGTGTAAGAATGAGATTCTAACCGGTAAGAGATCAAGAAATACCCGTTGAGCACGACGGCGGAGACCGATTCTTTTTCTTCTTCCTTTAACTGCCGGTAAACGGCGTTGAGCTTTTCCTCGACGCCCTGATCCTTCAGGCAGCCGCCCTCCGGGTTCCACTCGGCAACGTATCTGCGGTCAAGAACGGGAGGCGTTTCCGGCAGTTCGGGGCCGGTGCCGAAGACCTGCTCCGGCGGCGCGGCCAGCGGCGGGAGCGTTCCCTCGCCGCCGAGCGAGAAATAGCCGTTTTCCGACACGATCTTCTGTCCTTCCGGCGAGAGGATCCACCGGACAAGGTCGCGCGCCGTCTGCGGAGCGTCCCCGCGGATGATCGCGTAATTGCGGGGCAAAAGCGGATAGGTATCGTCGGCAATCGTCGCTTCGTCCGGGTAAACGCCGTCCACGGCGACAAACTTCAGTTCTGTGCCCGTGCCGTACATATTCGCGGCGTAGGCGTAGTAGGAATAGCCGATCGAGTATTTCGCGTTATCGTAAAGCGCGATCGCGTCCATCAGGGCTCCCATAGACCCGGGGCGCATCGTGCTCGGCGCGTCCATCAGAGGGGTATCGCCCATAAAGGTCTTGATATAGTTCTGGCTGCCGCTGTCCTCGTTGCGCTGGAAGGCGGTGATCGGCGCGTCGTCCCCGCCGACCTCCTTCCAGTTGGTGATCTTCCCGCTGTAAATCCTCCGCAGCTGATCCTGCGTGAGGGCGTCCACCGGGTTCTCGGCGTTGAGGACGAAGACGAACGCCTCCTTGGAGATCGCGTACTGCTCGATCGTCACGTCGGCGTCTTTTGCCTGTTTTTCCTGCTCCGGCGAGATCGGGACCGAGAAGATCAGATCCCTGCTTTTGTGGATCAGCCGGTAAAAAGCCGTGTGGGTCGTAGAATGAGAAGCGGGCGTGTAATCCGGCCCGCAGATCGCCTCCCGGATCGCATTGTCAAGCGGGAGGGTGGAGGTGGAGCCGTCGGTACGGGGGTAGTTCTTTTTCAGCAGGGCAAGCTCATCCGGCGAGAGGACAGGACCGTCCGCCGGCCCGGTCTCGGCCGGCGTGGTCTCCGGCGCCGTTTCCGGCGTCGTTTCCGGCGTTGCATCGGGCGCCGTCGTCACCGCGGCGGTGCCGTTTGCCGGTTCTTTTCCGGCGCAGGCGGTCAGCGGGGAAAACGCCAGAAGGAAAGAGAGAATAAGAAGAAGGACTCTTTCTTTTTTCATTTCTCAGAACTCCTTTCCGTCAGGAAAAGATCCCTGTCAGATCCGGCGCTTCGTCGAGCGGCGCCAGCGTGTCAAAATCGAAATAGAGATACCCGGAATCGATGCTCGGTAGGGTCGCCATGATCTGAAGGCAGCGGTATCCGACCTCGTACAGCCGGAATTGCGTCGGCACCGCGAGAGGGGAAGGCTCTCCGCGCTCGGCGTTCTGGTCGATCGTTTTTTGATAGTGAGAGGAAAAGGATTTGTAATACACCTCGCAGAGGCGGGCGTAGCCCTCCTCGCTTTCGATATACTCGCTGACAAAGCGATTGATCCGCTCCCGGTCCGCGGCGGAAAGTCCGTCCTCCTCGTCGAACTGGAAGATGATCCCGCGATCGTGCCGGTACGCCGTGTGGGCGGCTAACGTCCGGGCGTGGCACTGAACGGCGGACGGATCCTCCCACAGCCCCTCCATTGCGTCGGGCGTCATCGGGATAAAATAAAGAGGATTGATCAACTGCGAAAAATCGTAAGCCCATCCGTTCCGATCGAACGATCCGAACAGGAAGTGCATCTCGATCTCCTCATAGCGGACCGCCCCCCTCTCCTCGTAGAGCCAGATCAGACCTGGGGAGTTTTCCTCGATCTTTTTCATAAAGTCCGTTCCTTTGTAAAAAAGATCGGATACTTCGGTGATCTCCTCCCCCGTCCGGAGGTCGAAGACGCGAGTGGTATACTGAGAGCTGATACGGGAACCGAAGGTGAGATATCCGTTCAACACGCAGCTCCAGACCGACGCCGTTTCGTCCTTCTTCATCTCCCGGTAAACGGCGTTTAGCTTTTCCTCGACCGCCTTGTTTTTCAGGCAGCCGCCCTCCGGGTTCCACTCGGCTGTATACACGCGGTCGAGCAGAACGGGCGTTTCCGGCAGTTCGCGGCCGGTGCCGTAGATCTGTTCGCCGGGCTCCGGCTCTCCCGTCGCCGCGAAATAGCCGTTTTTTTCCACGATTCGCTGTCCCTGCGGCGAGAGGATCCACTCGACCAGATCGAACGCCGAATCCGCGGAATCGGTCCGCACGATCACATAATTGCGGACGATCAGCGGATAGGTATCCCCGGCGATCGTCGTTTCGTCCGGATAAACGCCGTCCACGGCGACGAACTTCAGCTCGCTGCCCGTGCCGTACATATTGGCGGCGTAGGCGTAGTAGGAATAACCGATCGAATACTTGGCGTTATCGTAGGTGCGAAGCGCGTCCATCAGACCGGACATGATCGTCGGGCGCAGTTCGCTCGGCGCGTCCATCAGGGGCGTATCGCCCATAAAGGTCTTGATATAGTTCTGGCTGCCGCTGTCCTCGTTGCGCTGGAAGGCGGTGATCGGCGCGTCGTCCCCGCCGACCTCCTTCCAGTTGGTGATCTTCCCGCTGTAAATGCCGCGCAGCTGCTCCTGCGTCAGGGCGTTTACCGGGTTCTCGGCGTTGAGGACGAAGACGAACGCCTCCTTGGAGATCGCATATTCTTTCAGGGTAACGCCGGCCTCTTTCGCTTTTTCCTCCTGTTCCGGAGAGGTCGGGACCGAGAAGATCAGATCGACCTTCTTGGCGATCAGATTGTCAAAGGCGGTATGGGTGGAGGTGTGTTTGGCGGGATAATAGTTCGGACCGCAAAGCGCCTCCCGGATCGCGTTGTCGAGCGGGAGGGTGGAGGTAGAACCGTCGGTACGGGGAAAACTCATGTTTAAGCGGGTGGCAAGCGGATAAACGACCGTCGGCTCGCTCTCGGGCGGCGTCGTTTCCGGGGCGGTCTCCGGCGCCGTTTCCGGCGTGGTCTCGGGCGCCGTTTCCGGCGCGGTCATCAACGCATCGGTGCCGTCTGCCGGTTCTTTTTCGGCGCAGGCGGAGAGGGCGGTCGTAAGAAGAAGCAGGAGAGCAAGGCAAAGAGAGAGCGTTCGTTTCTGTTTCATTTCTGTTGTTCCTTCCTATCGGTCGTGGCGGACGTCTTCTTCGGTTCCAGTATAACAAAGAAACAAGACCGTGTCAAGGTCGGCAGACAGGCGCCGCGGCGGCGCGGACGTCCTTTCGGCTCCGGGGAGCGCCTGTCTGAAACCCGCGGGGAGGCGTGGGTCGGATCAGCGGGAAAAGAGAGAAAAAAAGCGGATCTTGCTCTTTCATATATAAAAACGTTTCAGAAAGCAAAAATGATTCATTTTTTTCAAATATTTACAAAAAATTCACAATTCGGGGGGCAGAGCGGGACCGCCGGGAAAGGCGTATTCCGGCGATCTCCTACATATAGATAGACAGAGGCCGCCGCGGCCGCGAGTTTGTCGTTTTCTGCGGCGGACGGCCGGCTGTTGATTTTCAGTTGACCGCGGAGGGTGCCGATGCTGCTTTGCTGTTTGTTCTTTTTGTGCGGAGTCGTCCTCGTCGTCAAGGGCGGAGACTACTTTGTCGACGCGGCGGCGCGGATCGCCCGGGCGCTGCGGGTCCCGACCTTTGTGATCGGAGCGACGGTGGTCTCCCTTGCCACGACCATGCCGGAGACGATCGTCTCCGCGCTTGCCGCCGCGGAGGGAAAAAACGAGATGGCGATCGGGAACGCGGTCGGCTCCGTAACCGCGAATACCGCGCTGGTCCTGGCCGCGGCGATGATCGCCATGCCGATCTTCTGCGACCGGAAGCGTTTTCTGCGCCCGATTCTGCTCCTTGTCGCCGCCTGCGTCACGCTCCTTCTCTCCTCGCTCGGCGGAGAGCTCTCCGTCCCCGGGAGCGTGATCCTCGGCGGGATCTTTCTTCTCTTTATGATCGGAAATCTCCGCGCCGGAAGGCGGGAGGCGCGGGAAAAGACGAGCGAGCCGGAAGAAAAGCAGAGCCGAAAAGAGCGGCTGCAAAACGTTCTTCTGTTTTTGCTCGGCGCCGCCGGGATCGTGGTCGGCAGCCGCCTGATGGTGGACAGCGGCGGCGAGATCGCCCTCCGGCTCGGCGTGCCGGAGCGGGTCGTCGCGCTCACGCTCGTGGCGATCGGCACTTCCCTGCCGGAGCTGGTCACGACGGTAACGGCGATCTTGAAAAAGGAGGCCGGCCTCTCGGTCGGGAATATCATCGGAGCGAACGTGATCGACCTCTCCCTGATCCTGCCGCTCTGCTCTCTGATCTCAAAAAAGCCGCTGCCCGTCCCCGCGGCGGGCTTCCTCGCGCTGGATCTTCCCTTCTGCCTCGGCGTGACGCTCCTTTCCTTTCTGCCTCTGCTTCTCCGGCAGAAAGCCGCAAAATGGCAGGGGATCCTCCTCCTTCTCTCCTATGCCGTCTATCTTTTCCTTATCCTGTAAAAGAAAAAAGCTCTGCATATGCCGAGTGTTCTTAAGGACACTCGGCATATGATGCATTCCGCTTGCACGGAATAGGATGAGCGCATGCGCGCATGATGATCGGCTGGCGCCGAATGATGAGCGCCTACGCGCACGGGCGGAATGCATCTCATCATTGCAACTGAAAGGAGCATCATCATTTTTGACGTAAGGCAAAATCATCATTTGCCCTTCAGGGCAAACATCATGATTTTTGACGATTGGCACACAAACGTCCTGCTTGCGCCGATCAGCGACAAAAAACCGGCTGAAATAAGGATTTTGTTCCTTACCTCAGCCGGTTTTCATTAACTGTCCTTAAGAGTACCTTGCTTTTGCAGAGCTTTTTTTCTTTTGTCAGGATTCTTTGAGCGCGTCAAACGCTTCGTTGATCTTTTTCAGCTGGCTTTCCGCCGTGATCTTATAGGTGTTGTAGCGGGACATCCAGTTGGAATTGAAAGCGCGGAAGAGGATGATCATCTGCTTGTTGATGTTGGCGGGCTGATAATAGAGTCCGAGATCGTACATTCTCGTCCGGTTGATCAGCTCGAGCATCGGCAGACTCTCCTCGTCGCGGACGGTGGAGCCGTGCAGGGTCTTCTCGTAGTAAGCGTTCATGACCGTCTTGGTCGAGAAATGTCCGACCGCCTCCAGGATCTTTGCGCTGCGATCCCCGTCCTCAAGATTGACAGGCATACAGAGGAAGCGGGAGGACCAAGGCGCGATGTTGTTGTAATAGCGATCCTGTGCATCGTCGAACTTGAACATCGGCAGGATCCCGTAGTCCGTGTCCATATCGCGGAAATTACGGGTCACAACGCTGAGGCACGTGATCAGAAAAAGTCCCTGATCGTTCGGGAACATCCGCGTTTCGTGACCGGAGAAGGGAGAACTGGTCCCCTCGCCCGTCGAAGCGTTGAAGGTCTGCTGATAGCGCAGGCAGGACTCGGTCTTGGCAAAATCCACGTATTTCTGGAACGCGGAGACAAGGCGCTCGGTCGCGATCGTGAGGACGAGATTACCGTCCGAGTCAAGGTCGCAGCAGCGCTCGCCGGCGGCGTTGACCGCGGCGTAGATCGAGTCGTCCCACAAGAGGGAGCCGTACAGATCCTTCTCGGTGCGGAAGCCGTCTCCGTCCAGATCGTCATGGACAAGAGAGGAGTATTCCATCCACTTGTCCATCGTCCACTTTCCTTCCTCCGCAAGCTGATACAGATCCTTGATCTCGTATTGCCCGGCCAGCTTTTTGTTGAAGGTGACAACGACCGTTGCGTTCGGGATATCCACGCTGAAATCGCCGGTCGTGAAGAAAAGCATATCCTTGATGGTAAACGACTCGCGCGCCTGCTGATCCCACCAGCTGTGCGTGAAATCCAGCACCGAAGGATCAAAGGAGGCAAGGTCTGTCAAAGCGCCGGCGTGCGCCAGCTTGGCGCAGTCGTAGCCCGGGAGGACCGCGCAGTCATAGAGCGTGTCTCCCGAGGTCTGCAGCTGGATCAGTCCGCCGTAGCCCGCTGTGGTACCGTCGGTTTTGTCGCCTTTTTTGTATACCTCACTGATCTTGATCTTGTACTTCTCCTCAACCGCGGTGTTGCGGTTAAAGATCGCCTGGTCAATGACGGTGATCGCGTTCTCTTCGACCCTGAAGTCATTGATGAACTCGCTTTCGTTGAACATGACCTCATAGGCGATGAATTCATACCCTTCCATATCCTCGTCCGGCGCGGTATACTCGTCCGAGGCGGGGATCGGCTCCGCGGTATCGCTCCCGCCCGGACCGGAGAAATCGCTCGTCACGGGATCGTTTGGCTTGTTCACGCACCCGGCGAAGGAAAGAAGCGGAAGAGCGAGAAGACAGGCCAGAAGAAAAGCAAGGATCGTCTGATTTTGTTTTTTCATCTTGTTTTTCGGATTCTCAGGCGTTTTCCTTCTTCTTATTGAGAAGGTGTGCGGCGCCGAGAAGCGAGCAGACAGCCACAGCGGCAACGGTCACGGTCGTGCTGCCGGTCGCGGGCGCGGGCGTATCCGTTCCCGTCCCCGTGCCGGTACCGGTTCCCGTGCCGGTATCCGTACCCGTGTCCGTGCCTGTGCCGGCGGCCGCGATCTTTTCGATCGAATCGAAGGAATCGGCCTGGCACTTGTCGGTGTTGTTCTTCACGGTGTCATAGATTGCCTCGTCGATCAAGAGAACGTATTCCGCAACGCCGACGGCGTCCTTCCCGGAAACGGCGACGGTGGAACCGGAGAGACCGAAGAAGGTCGTGGAAGAATTGGTTTCATTGAAGGAGTCGGCAAAGTTGAAGCCGGTCTTGACGGTCAGCGTGAACTTGCCGGAAACCCCGGTCTTACTCTCACCGAGAAGAGTGTTCACGGTACGGTCGCAGTTGCCGACAAAACGGTTGACCTTGCCGCCTTCCAGAATGATCTCGGCGTTGGTGATGGTTGTCCAGTTGTTGCGGGCCACGACGAGGTTGTTGATCTCGGCGGTGCCGGAAACAGTGATCTTGGCGTTGCCTTCGATGTTATTGGGCGCTTTGTTGCGGAAAACCGCAACATCGCTGAACGAACCGGACTTGACGGTGATGTCGATGTTGCCCGCGGTGATAGCCGTGGAAACGGAACCGAGAGCGTAGATGCAAGTCTTGCCGAGCGTGGTCACAACGCCTTCGTCAACGGTAAAGGGATTGACGCCGGCAAGGAAGAGAAGGTTTTTCGCGCCCGCCGTGATGGTGAGGTTCTTGAGCGTCAGAGGGCCGCCGGAGATGAAGAACCAGTCCGCGGTGTGAGCATCCGTGAGGGTACCGGTGAGGGTGATCGCGTTGGTGTGCGCGGGAGCGGTGAAGTTGCCGGTCGTCGCCGTTGAGACGTTATCCAGATGGATCACAACGTCGTCGGTCAGCGCGGCCGCCGCAGCGTACGCATCTTCAAGAGTGCCGAGGGGGGAGGCCTGCGTACCGTCTCCGGTGCCGCCGGCCGCCACATAGAGATCCTTTGTTGCGGCAGATGCGGGAAATGCCGCCATTGCAAAGATGACGATCAGTGCCAGACAAAGAGTAAGCGCCTTTTTCATGGTTTTACCACCTTTTCTATAATATTTTACGCATTTTGCGTTTGCGTAACGTGTGGGAGAGCGGGAAGGATCTTTTTTCCTCCCGCCGCGGGATGGGATCGTCCTCCGTCAGGATTTTTGTTTGGGTTTGCGGATGGTGAAGAGGATGACCGCGACCGCCGCCGCGATCAGAAGACCGAAGAAGATATACCAGATCAGATAGGAAGGTTCGGACGGATCCGGAACGGCGGGAACGTTCCCCGTCGTATCCTCCGGCGTCTGCGGGCTTGCGGAGACGCTGGTTTTGCCGAAGCCGGAGATCTTGTCGGCAAGCGGTTTTGGGTTGAGGGAGACCGTGTACGAGGTCGAGAGGGCGTTCGGGTGTCCGCTGCCGTTGCCGACGACCATCTTGCCGTCCCGGATCGTATAGGGCTCCAAGAAGGCGAAACGTCCGCTGGAGGTATCCGAGCCGATATAGGCGTGATAGCAGACCCAGCGGGTCCCCTCGTGATCGGTAAAATAGGAGGCGTGTCCGCATCCGTTTACCTCGGAGGAAAGCGTGAAAAAGGGCTTTTTCTCTTTTTCCCAGTTAGCGGCAATCATCGGATCGTCCCCCGTCAGGGTGAGCTGGGCGAGGCAGTATTTGGTCGTCCAGTAGCCGCTGCCGGAATAGATCACAAAGATCTCGCCGTTGTCGCCGTAGACGGCGGTGCTGCCTTCGACGACCGCGGGATACCACGTTCCCTTGGCGGCGGAATAGCCGTAACCGCCTCGTTCCCAGTCGTACTCGGGAACGCAGATCACCGTCGGTTCGCCGCAGAGCTTCCAGGGAGTAAGGAACCGGCTGATATTGATCGTCTGATAAAAGTCCTTGGTGCCTCTTCCCTCTTCGCTGACGTAGGTAATATAGGCTTTTCCGTTCACCTTGAGGACCGACATCCCGCCAAACAGCGTCGTGCCCGCGTTGATCGTGGGATCGTCCGCGTTGGACATCCGGGCGGGGACGTTTGCTTCTCCCGTTTCGGGGTGCCCCCATCTGCCGAGCAGATCGTCGCCGTCGAGGCATTTATAGACGAACGCGCTGATAAACTCCGCCGTGTCCGCGCCGTTATCCGCCGCGATAAAGAGATACCAGCCGCCGTTGCCCTCGCCCGCTTCCTCCTCGGTGAAATAGTGGATCTCGGGAGACCACATCTTGCGGGAATAGTCGGTGTTGGCTTTCGGGAACAGGATCTGATGCCCGGCCGAATAGGCGAGGTCGGAGGGATTGGCCAGCTTATGCAAGACCCCGCCGGTCGCGGCGTACCAGTAAAAACCGCCGTAATAGAACATCCAGGGATCGGCGCCCTCGCGCAGAGGGTTGGCAAAGGCGATCTCTCCGCTCTCCTCGCGGGTCAGATCTACGCCGTCCGAGACGACAAGCTCGCTTGTCAGTTTACCGGCAAATTTCTCCGAACCATTCAGATCGGTAAGGTGGGAGAAGTCGCCGCCGTTCAAGGTGACCTTCCAGCTGCCGTTCTGGCGGGTGGTCCGCAGATAGGCGGGAGATATCTCGAACCAGATCTGCCCGCCGTTGACCGTCACGTCGAAATCCCAGTTGAAAATATCGGTGATCGCGGCGCTCGTTTCGCGGAGTCCAAAGATCCCGCCGTAAAGGGTGCCGCCGTTGACCGTCAGCTTGGCGCTGCCGCGCACGAACCGCGCGGCGGACAGCGTTACGTATTTGTGGAAGATCCCGCCGTTGATCGTGATCTCGATCTCGCCGCCGTTTTGCGGGAGGTTCGTATCCGTTACGATCGAGCCGCCGGTCAGCCAGCCCCATTCCCCGCTGCATACGGTGACCGAGATCTTCCCGCCGAGCTCCGCCGCGTTCGGACTGCCGCCGCACAGGTTCGGCCAGGAGGTATTGGCGTCGATCAGCTCGGTGGAAACGTTCTCTCCGACGGTGAGGCTGTGTCCCGCGCCGTAGATGCGAAGGTCCGCCTTCGGCGCCGTGATCGTCAGGAATTCAAAAAGCGTATCCCCGCCCGCGATAAAGCTGGTCTGCAGTTCGAGACGAGCGCCGTAGTCGGTAAACCCGTCGTTTGCCGTGATCGTAACGGGAAAGGCGTGCTCGCCCATACGCAGTTCGTTGTGGGTATAGTCGCCGCAGAGAACGACTTTTCCGCCGTCCGGGAGCGCGGCGACCGCCGATTTCAGACTGGAGAGGGGAGCGTAAGGAGAGGATCCGTCGCCCTTGCCGGAATCGGCAAGATAGCAGAAGGTCCGCTCCTCCGTCCGCGGAAAGGAAACGCGGAGTTCTTCCCCTCCCCCGGCCCGGTCCGCAAGCAGAAGTCTGCTGTCGGCGGATAAAGTAAGGGCGGCGCCGCCGATCACCGTTTTGTCGCGGTACATCACAAGCGTACCGGAGGCGGTCAGGGTCCCGATCTCCCCGCCAAAGCAGCGGAGAGCGGTTTGCCCGTTCAGGTTAAGCGATCCGATCCTGCCGTCCGCAACGTCGATCACGGCGTCGGGCGCGTTTTCCGCCGTCACGGAGGCGACTTCCGATCCCGCGCAGGCGAAGACCGCCTGACCGGAGACGGAAACGGAAGCGTAACGGCCGCCGGAAAGGATCACGGCGGAAGACTCTTCCGGCTCGATCACAATCGCAAGATCGCCCTCCGTCGTTACGCTCTCCGCCGCCGTAAAGGAAGAACGCAGCCGGAGCGTAGCGCCCTCGGGCGCGGAGACCGTCAGGTTTTCAAGGGTCAGAGAGGACGGGATCTCCACGACCGCCCCCCGTTCCAGGATCAGTTTGGCTCCCTCCTCGCCCCGCACGGTAACGGGGACCTCGGTCTCCTTCAGCGTACAGGAGGAAAGAGAGGTCGTACCGGCAACGATCAGCTCGCCGTCCGCGGGAGAGAGAAGGCGGAACCCTTCCTCCAGCGTCCGGACGGAGCCGTCCGGAGATACGCGGAGACGGGAGAGATTTTTTGTCTCGTCAAACGCGGAAACGATCTGGCGGATATGCGCCTCGTCGTAGAGAGAGGCGTCGTACTCCGCCGTTTTATAGCTTCTGTTTTTCTCCGACTCGCTTTTCAGCGCATCGCTTGCGTACTCGACAAGCACGCGGTCGAACGCTGTGCCGGAGAAGACGGCGCGGACGTTGCCGATCACGTTGTTGACCCGGATGGTACGGACCGTTCCGCCGGCAAAGCGCAGCGTTGCGCTGCCGCTCAGCTTGCGCGTCACGTCTCCGGCGGTATAGAGGGTATTGACCGTCCCGCCCGTGACCGAGATGTCGGCGCTGCCGCCCGCGTGGTTATAGAGCGGCCCGCCGTAAAGGAGGGCGACGGTGCCGCCGGTCACCGTGAGATAGGCGGTGCCGGAGTAGTAGGTACTGGCCGCGCCCTTGGTGCGGGTAAACCCGCAAACGGCGTAAAAATCGCCTCCATGGATCGTTATATGGGCGTCGCGGTCGGTGGGATGCGTGCCGGAGGGCTTTTCATACCCGCCGTTGACAAAGAGATTCTGCGCGCCGTTCTGAATGTTGACCCCTTCCCCGAAGGTAACGGGGTAAAACTGCGCGGCGATGACCGCCTTGGATCCGGCGCGGACCGTCAGATCGCCGAAAACCGTTTCTCCGTTCATCCGATAGACGGAAGAGGCGGCGAGCACGAGGGCGGCGCCCTCTTCCGAGGAGAGCGTGATACGACCGGCGTGATCCGCTTCGTCAAACTCACCCGTCACGCTGGTATCGGAGAGGAGACGGATCTCGCCGTCCGCGCCGCCGAGCGCTTCGATCGCGGCGTTCAGCGTCTTTTTCGGCGCAGAGCGCTCCCCGGAGGCGGCGTCGCTGCCGGCGGACGCGTCGAGATAGACGGTCGTCCCCGCCGCCGCGGCCGTACCCGGGAGGATGCGGATCAGCACAAACAGCGTGCAGACCGCAAGGAAAGCGCAAAGCGCGGGATAAAAACGTTTCATGGATTTCTCCTTGACAGAGGGATGCGCGGAGGAGAGATCACGCCTTTTTGCGTTTCAGGATCACGACGATAACCGCCGCGGCAACGGCGATCGCCGCAGCGATCGCGCCGAGGATGAGCGGAAGCGAAGAGGACGGGGCGTCGTCTCCGCCGGGAACCTGCGTTGACGCGGGCGTGCTGCCTGTGCCGGGTTTTTCCGTCGTTTTGTCGGTCGCTTTGTCGGTAACTTTTTCCGTCGCTTTATCGGTGATCTGTTCCGTCGCCTTGTCCGTTTCGGGCGCGGCGGTCCCGACGTCCTGCGTTTCCGCCGGCGCCGTCTCCGTACTCTGACCGATCACCGGAGGCTTCGGCTCGTCGATCGCGGGAGCCGTGACCGTCTCCATATCGCTAAAGAAATACTTGAAATCATCGGAAAGCCCGGCGGCAATATCCGCCGTCACGTGCAGATGCTTGCCGTTGGTGAAGGTCATCGGATCGCCGTCCTCGTGGGTCGCGTCAATGACTGCCTCGTTCACGCCGCCGATCGAGCCGCCGTAATAATAGACGTGCAGAGAGTCGGTGATGCAGTTTTTCTGGTTGTTGGTGGTGGTATACATATTTTTGACCACGCCGCCGCTCTGGACGATGAGGTTGGTCCGGCCGAAGAGACATTCGCTGTTCTTGAGGCCGCCGGTGTAAACGGCGCCGACCTCGGCGGTCCCGCCGACCGTGATACTCACGGTACCGGTGTAGATCTCACCGGAAAACCCGCGGGAGCCGGCAATGATGAGAAGGTTCGTGCCGGAATAAACTTCGATCGTGCTGCTGCGGTCGTTCTGGGTCGCGCCCATCACCGCCTCGCCCTTGCCGGACTGGAAGCCGCCGACGATGAACACGGACTTCGCGTCGGAGAGACCGGTCAGAAAATCGCCCTGCACTTCAAGTCCGTACCCGATCTTAAAGGGATAGAACTGGCAGTCGATATGGATCCCGTTGGCCGTCACGCAGTTCAGGATCATATTCTCAAAGATCGTTGCGCCGGCGCAGACGAAGTTTTTATACTCGGTGGAGAAGACGGCGCCCGCCGTCTCGCGGTAGTCGATGCCGTTGTAAACGGAGGTGTAGGTCACGCTGCCGGTATAGGGGACGCCCCAGTTCCACTCATCCAGCATCAAAAAGGGTCCGCAGATCACAACGGTGCAATCCTGACTGAGGTCGAGCGCGGCAAAGGCGACGTCGAGCGAAGGAGCCGCGTTCTCGGGGGAGGAGCCGTCGGCAAGGCCTGCTCCGCCGTCCATCAGATAGGCGACGGTAGCGCCCGCCGCGTGAGAACCGACAACGGGAAGGACGCCGATCAGCATGACGGCAAACAGGAGGACCGCCGCCGTTTTGAGTTTCCGGTTTTTCATAAGATACCTCTTTCTGCCAAAGGCAAATTCTTATTCACGGCGAACCTCAGTTCACCTTTAAAACGACTTTTCCGGCGTTTTCGCCGCGTTTCAGGATATTGTGCGCTTCCTCCGCCTCGGTGATGGGGAGGACCTTGTAGATCGTGGGCTTCACCTCGCCGCTCGCGACCTTCGGCCAGACGTTTTTCACCAGCTCGGAAAGGATCTCCGCCTTCTTCTGCGGGCTCTTGGAGCGGAGGGTGGAACCGACGATGCGGACGTTGCGCTTATAGATGTTTTTGAGATCAACGGTCGTTTCCTGTCCCGCAAGGGCGGCGATCACGATCCAGCGCGCGCCGTGCGTGAGATGGAAGAGGCACTTACCCATCACCTCTCCCCCGAGACAGTCGATCGCCACGTCCACGCCACGCCCGGCCGCCAGCTCGTCTTCAAGAACTTTGACGATATCGGTCTTTCTGGTGTTGACGACGATGTCCGCGCCGAGGTGCGCGATCGCCTTTACCATCTCGTCCGAGATCACGGTGGTGATCACGCGGATGCCGAACGCCTTTGCCATCGGGATCACAACGCTGGCCAGCCCGGAGGCGCCCGCGTTCATGAGCAGCGTGTTGCCCGGCTCGATCTTTCCCTCCCAGAAGAGGTTGAGATAGGCGGTGGCAAACGCCTCCGGCATAGCGGCCGCCTCGATCATCGAGGTGTTTTCGGGGATCGGCATCGCCATATCCCACAGTACGGTCACGTATTCGGCGTATCCCCCGCCGCCGAGCAGCGCGCAGACCTTATCCCCGAGGGAAAAAGGGGACTCGCGCTTTGCCTCCTCGCTCATCTCGCAGATCTCGCCGGAGACCTCCAGGCCCATCCATTCGGGGCATCCGGGAGGCGGCGGGTAGTCCCCCTCCCTCTGCATCAGATCCGCGCGGTTGAGCGCGGCGTACGCGACCTTGATCTTGATCTCGCCCGCTTTGGTCTGCGGGGCGGGGACCTCCTCCCAGCGGAGAGATCTGTTTTCGTCCTTCCGGATTATGATTGCTTTCATGGTTGATTCCTTGTTTCTCTTATTCTGATTGCGGATGGGCGGCGAACCACGCGTCCATCTGCCGGTTGATGCGGTAAGAGACCTCGGTCTCGGTAAAACGTTTCACCGATTCCTCCGAATCGGAGAGACGGGCAAGCTCGCACATCAGCGCCTCCCGGAAGGGGACGAACTCCTCCCGATTCGTATGCGTGACGCGCCGGACTTTTTCGTTGTCGATCTCGCGGTCATACAGCCGGTCGTGGAGGAGGATGATGCGGTCGCCGTCCGAATTGCCGGTGCAGACCTGCAGATACAGCTCGGCGGGCACCCAGCGGAAACGGAGGCCCATCACCTCGTGATAAATCTGCGCGATCTCCTCCCAGGTGAGGTTTTCGTCGTTGCCGACGATGAAGTCCTCCCCCTCCGCCTCCGGCGCAAAGAGCAGACGGGCGATCAGCATCCCAACGTTCCCCGCCCAGCCGAGCGCGGCGTGCTTGTCTCTCGCCTCCTCGGGAAGGAGCAGCTCCTTGCCCGCGAGATACCGCGGGATCAGATGGAGCCCGCCGAGGGTCACCAGGTCAAAGCGGAACCGGGAAAAGGAAATGAGCGGCCGGACGATCGTCCAGTTTTTGTGCGGAGAGACGCGGATATACCGCTCGTTCTCCGATTTTGTCAGTCCGTAGGTATCGCGGGCGAGCAGCCCCGTGCGCCCGACCGTATCGAGCAGCTGAGGCGAAGTCTCACGTACCGGATGTTCCTCGTCCGCGTAAACCCGGTAGGAGGAGAGGAAAACGTAGCGGTCGGTCCGCGAACAGAGAAAATCGAATTTGCGGGGAAACTCCTTTACGTTCGTGTAATGGAGAAAGTCGACGATCGCGTCGTAGCGGCGCCCGCCGAGAAACTCGTGAAGGAACGCTTCGTCGATCTTCGCGCGGATATACCGGAGATTTTTTTGGTAGGAGCGGATCTCCTCCATGCAGACAACGTCGACGGAGCACCCCGCCTTGAGCAGTTCAAGCGCGGTGTAACTGCCGAGCGTTCCGCCGCCCGCGAGAAGGAGGACTTTCTTTTTTTCTTCCATCGCTTACCTCCCGCACGCCAGAAGAATGGCGCGGTAAACGGCAAGCTCGTAGTCGGGCGAGAAGGGGTTTTCCTTTTCCCCGGCGACGTAGGAGGCAAAACCCTTCATCATCGCGGCGTAGCGGTCGAAAGCAGGCGTCGTGTAGCGGAAGCCGTCGTTCCACCAGCTGCGGCTCGTATCCAGGCACTCGCGCACGCCGGTATAGATGTCCGTTGTGCGGCCGTAATCGACCATCGCCTCAAAAGGAAGCAGCTGGACGGAGCCCTTGCTGCCGGTCACGACGAGCTGGCGGCGCATATAGCCGCCGACCTCCGCCGCGCAGGACTTGACAAAGGAAACGCCGTTCGGATATTTCAGTACGGCAAAGCCGTAATCGGGCGCGGTCACGCCGCCGATCCCGGTCGAAGCGTTGTAGGGGACGATCTCCTCGGGGAAGCCCCGCAAAAAGATCGCCATATCGATCAGATGACAGCCGAGGAAGAACATCATCCCGCCCGGGAACGCGCCGAGCCACTCGCGCTTCGCGGCGCTGTGACCGCAGTCCATGTGCGCTTCGACGCTGTAGATCTCGCCCAGTTCCCCGTTTTCGATCCGCTGCTTGAGTTTGAGAACGGCGGGATTGTAGCGATACATATAGCCGGTGTGAAAAACGACGCCGTTTTCCTGCACCGCGGAGATCATCTCCTCAAACGCCGACAGTTCCGAGCCGCCCGGTTTGTCCATGTGGACGGCAAGCCCCCGCTTGATCGCCATCGTCGCGTATTTGGTCAGATTCAGCTCGTAGGTCTCCACCGTGACGGCCTGCAGACCGGGGACGGCGAGCAGCTCCTCTACGGACATCTGCGAAACGCCTTCGTACTGCTTCGGCGCCGCGATCTTCTCCCCCTCCGGTACGGCAAAACCGACCAGATCGAAAACCTCGGGATATTTTTTCAGGGTACGCATGATCTCGCCGGCGTGGTCGTGCTCCGCGCCGATCTGACCAATCTTGATCCGTTGCATCGTTTTATTCCTCGCTTTCCAAAGTACGCCAGTCAAACTGCGCCAGCGTCGGGAAGGAGCGGTCGCGGATCACGCGATCGTACACCTCCCCGCACTCCGCCGGAGAAAAGGGGGCCTCCGGAAGCATCGAACGGAAGTCGATCCTTCCCGCGGCAAGCAGCCGCAGAACGGCCTTGATATCGTCCCTCTGCGTGAACCACCCCGGATGGGAATCGTGCTCCGGGCGCGCCTTGGTGTGGGCGCCGACGACGGTGATACCGGGGGTATGGATTTTCTGATAATAATCGATGGTAAAGTTTTTATCGCGGGTGCAGCCGAGCAGGGCGATCCTGCCGTAACGCGCCATGCAGTCGAGCGCCTCGTCCAGTCCCGCGCCGACGCCCGTTACCTCGATCGCAACGTTGACGCCGCCGCCCGTAACGGCTTTGACCTTGGCGGCAAAATCCGGGTCGGTCGGATCGAACACGTAATCCGCGCCGTTTCTTTGCGCTTCCGCCCGCCGCTCGGCGACCGTGTCCACGGCGACGATCGGCGCGGCGCCCGCCGCACGCAAAAGCCGCACGGCAAACTGTCCGAGCAGACCGCAGCCCATGACCAGCGCCTTTTCCCCGATCTCGAGGCGGCATTTGCGGATCGCCGCGAGCGAGAAGGTGGAAATGAAGACGACAGCCGCTTCCTCCAGCGTGACAAACTCGTCCTCGATCTTCACGACCTGACGCTCCGGCACAAGATTATAAGAGGAATGCTTCCCCCAGAAAACGATCACGCGGTCGCCCGCGCTGACGCTTTTGACCTTCTCCCCCGTGCGCAGGACGTATCCGGCGGAGGAATAACCGCTCTGCCGCGGAAAAACGTGCTCGCGGTAACCGCCGCAGTTGGGGGAGTCGCAGATCACGGCGCGCTCCGTTCCCGGGCTGACCGTGCTGAAAACCGTGCGGACAAGGACCTGATCGGGTCCGAGCGTCTCCGGCAGATCGCCGTCCGTCAGCTCCGCGGTATACGGTTTGGTAAATATGATGTTTTTTGTTTTCAATTCTTCCACCTCGTTGTACAGGCTACCGATTTTATTATACAGAAAAGCAGAAAAGAAACACAGTTCTTTTCTGCTCTTTTTTCTGCTCATTTCTGCTGTCTTCCGGTTTGAGAAAAGCCGAAAAAACGCTCGGGAAGAACACTTCCCGTTTTCTTTTGCCCGACGGACTACTCGATTATGCTGTTTTTTACGGTTATTTTTGCAGCATCCGGACATATTCGGAAAGCGTCATCCCCGTCTGCTCCTTGAAGATCTTGCGGAAATACGCTTCCGAGGAAAAACCCGTTTCCGCAAGGATCTCCCGCAGGGACACCTCGCCTGTACGAAGCATAGCCATCGCGCGATTGACACGGATCTCGTTGCGCAAACGCAGCGGAGAGATCTTCAGCTCTTTGTCGAAAAGATGATAGAGGCGCGACTCGCTCAGAAAACAATGCCCGGCCAGCTCCGCCATGCTGAAATCGCGGGCGTAATTCTCCTTCAGATATTCCACCGCTTTTTTCAGCGCGGGGCTCCCCTCCGGCTTCTCCCACGGTTTGAGATACGGGAACGCCCGGGCGACCAGGCGATAAAGCGAGGAGAGAGCGCCGAACTGCTCTCCCTCTCCGCCGGATAACCCCTCTTCGATCCGTGAAATGACCGCCAGCGTCTCCGGTCCGGAGAGCGGAGCGATCTCAGCCGGCTCAAACTTCCGGTCGTCTCCTTTTGCAAAGGTCATATGCAGCATATAATACTCGATCGAGGGCGAACCCTTCCATTCCGAGCGGTAGCGGATCCCGTCCGGCAGATAGAAAAAGCTCCCTTCCTTCAGCTCCAGGGTAAGATGTTCGGTGGTCAGCGTATCGCAGCCCTTGACGATATAACCGAAGCTGGTATGGAGTTTGCCGGCGGAGCCGTCGCAGAGATGGCGGGTATCGAACTTCATATGCCGCACCGAAAACTCCGTGATCAGGAAGGCGGCGTCTTTTTTCGTTTCCATTTCGCTCCTCGCTTTTTCTTTTCTGTTTTTTACTCTATCACACCCGGTCCGGTTTGTCAAATCCTTTTGCCGGGCAAACGCGGCGGCGCTTCCTCTTTTCCCGGAAAAAGGAACGAAAAACGTTGAATTGAACGGAAAATATCGCGCCGGAGGCGGCAAAAGGAACTTGATTTTCCGCGTTCCGCGGCGTATAATAGCGGTGTATCCGGGCAAAACGACCCAAAAAGGAGGGGACGCACCGTGAAGATCTCGCTTCCGGCTGTCGAACGTCGGCTTTTCTCCGCGTTCCGTTTTTTCGTCGCGGTATTCTTCCGTCTTCTTCCCTATCTCGCGATCGCGGAGGTACACCGGCTTCTCGCCAAAACGACCTTCTACGAGGATATGACGGACGCCGGCCGCTTCGGGATCGCGCTTTTTGTGATCCGCCTGTTGATCCTTGCCGGGATCTTTTACTCCGTTACCCGGATCGAAACGCTCTGCGGGGACGCCTTCTACCTCCGCTACCACACGGCAAAGCGCCGCCCGGCTACCCTTCTCGAAGAGCTCCGTTTCTTTCTCTCCTCGCCCCGCTTCTGGGCCGAGTTCGGGGCGGTCGTTCTCACGTTCGTTCTTCTTCCCCTCTCCTTTTCCCATTCGGCGGTAGAAGAATGGTTTGGGAAAGGACCGGCGGTCAAACCCCTCTTCCTCTCCGTCTGGCTTCCCTTTCTTTTTCTGCTTGATCTGGGCGGGCGGCTCTCCGCCGCCGCGGTCTGGAGCGCGGAGAAAAAGCAATTTGAGGAGGATACCGCCTGGGCGCGCAAAAAGCGCCGCTCCACCTTCCTCAAAGAATGGATCTCCGTTTTCATCCTCTATCTCTTCGTCGGTACGCTGTGGCAGGTCCTTGTTCCCCATTTTGCCACGTTCGGCGCGCTGCTTACCCGGTCCGAGTTTTTGAAGATCCTTTTGGGGATCGCCGCCTTTTTCCTCTTCGTCGCCCTGATCCGGCGGATCCGCGCGCTTTCCAAGCGGAGAGGCGCTCTGCGCCGTCTGCGGGAGAGCTGCCGGGAAAACGGCTTTTCCCTTTCACCGATCCGCCGTCCCTACCGCTCCCTCTTCCGGCTGCGGGCGGAGGAGGATTTCACGGTCACGGCGCGGGGAGTCCGGTATTCCTGCAAGCTGATCCCCGCCGTGCGGCGCGGTCTGCCGCTGCAGCTCTCCGGCGACGGGATCGCCCGCTACATCCACAATATCCGCATCCGCGGCGTGACGCTCTTTTCCTGGTCCACGACCCACCGCTTCGGATACGAAACGGAAGATAAAAAGATCCTGATCGTCAACCCCGTCCCCGCGAAGCTCCTCGGTTTTTTTGAGGGAAAGCCCTTCCCGCTCGACAACGGCGACCGCGTGGGCGACTATCTCGTCTACACGCCCGGGTCCTTCCTGCATATGCTGGAGCTCGACTGCGTGGAGAAAAAGGAAAGCGCCGCTTACGGGTACAAAAAATAACAGACGAAAGGGCGGAGCGCCGGTCGGCGTTCCGTCTTCTTTTTTCCTGTTCCCGCTTCTGTGGTATTCTTTTCCGGGAGGCGTGAAACGGAAATCTTACCCTATTTACTTTTTCCCGACGGTATGGTATAAAAAAAGTGGAAAAATCTCCGAACGACGCAAAACGAGGACAGAGCTATGCCAAGCGAGATCACCGGAACGGACAACGGATCGGACGTGCGCCTTGACCTTCTTTCCTGCGATCAGGTATACCGCGCCGAGAGAGCGTTTCAAAACCTGATGATGCACGAACAGACCGAGATCTGTCTCGCCGTTTCGGGCGCCGGCGTCTGCTGCGTCCTCAATCAGGAGCTCCCTTGCAAGGCAGGCGATATTTTTATCATCCCTGCGAATACGCCGCACCGTTTTTTCCTTGCGGACAGGGACGGATCGCTCAGCGTCCGGCGGCTGCGGTTCCGGATCGGAGAATGGTTTGAGGGTGAGATCGCCCGCCCGGAAAGTCCGCGGTACTGCTACGGCGTATTCAACGACAACGCCATCCTCGCCTGCGCTCCGCTCAACGTCCGGATGCAGGAAAAGGTGGGCGCGCTCTTTGACGATATCGAGAGCGAGCGGACGGAGCAAAAAGCGGAATGGACCGAAGCGGTCCGCTTCGATCTGGCGCAGCTTTTGATCAACGTGGGGCGCTATCTCAACTGCAGCATCAAAAACGGCTCGTCGGTCTCCCCGGCGGAGAGCCAGATCGTGCTGGCGGCGCTCCGTACCGTGAAGGAGCGGTACGGCGACGCCGACCTGACGCTCGTCTCGCTCGCCGAACTGTTTTCCGTCAGTCCGTCCCACATCAGCAAGCTCTTCAAAAGCGTGACGGGACGTCTCTTTTCCGATACTCTGCGCTCGGTCCGCCTCGACGAGGCGTGCCGGCTCCTCCGGGACAGCGCGCTGACCGTGGAGGAGATCGTTCCCCTTTGCGGACTGCGGGACATTCCTTCTTTTTATAAGAATTTTAACCGATATTTGAAAATGACGCCGGCCGAATACCGCCAGACAGCCCGCCAAAGCGCGACGGAAGCGGAAACCCTCAAAAACCGAACGGAGGAAAAACGAATGAGCATCCTGAACGAAATCTCGGAAAACCTGCAAAAAGGCAAAGCGAAGGTCGTCAAGGAGCTGGTGCAGCAGGCCGTTGACGAGGGAGCGCGGCCCTCGGAGATCCTGGATCAGGGGCTTCTCGCGGGGATGAACGTGATCGGCGAAAAATTCAAGAACAATGAGGTCTTCGTCCCGGAGGTGCTGGTGGCGGCGCGGGCGATGAACATGGGCGCGCAGGTTCTCAAGCCCCTGCTTGCGGAGGACGGCGCGCAGGCGGCCGGCCGGGTTTGCATCGGCACCGTCCAAGGCGATCTCCACGACATCGGCAAAAACCTGGTGAAGATGATGATGGAGGGCAAAGGACTGGAAGTCGTCGACCTCGGCACCGACGTTTCGCCCGAGACCTTTGTCCAGACCGCGATCGAGCAGAACTGCCGCGTGATCTGCTGCTCCGCGCTGCTCACCACCACGATGGGTGTGATGGGAGAGGTCGTGAAGAAGGCGGAGGAAGCCGGGATCCGCGACAAGGTGAAGATCATGATCGGCGGCGCGCCGATCACCGAGGATTTCTGCCGGCAGATCGGCGCGGATTGCTACACGCCGGACGCGGTGAGCGCGGCGGAAGCGGCGGTGGCGTTCTGCAAAGATTGACCTTCTAAAGGAGGAAAAAAAGATGACAAACAAGGAAAGAGTGCTGAAAACGTTGGCCTTTGAAAGGACCGATCATACGCCGTTTGCCGTTTTGAACGGGCAAATGTGGATCGCTGCCCAAAACGGACTGACCATGGCGGGGCTGCTTGACCTGCCGGACGCCGGCGCGCGGCTGCTTGTCGACACTTATCGGGAGATCGGGACGGAGATCATGACCTCCGGCTGCGCCGCCGCCTGGCCGATGATGGAGGCAATGGGCGGCAGGGTCGAGATGGACGTCCTCTCGGCGGAGATCCTCGCCCGCCCTCTGAAATCCCTTGACGAGATCCGCGGCTTTGACGTGAAAACCGTCATTGCCGATATGAGGAAGGATCATTACTATCAGCGCACGCTGATCCAGATGGGAAAGATGCGGGAACTTGTCGGCGATGAAACCATGATCGGCGGCGGTTTCTTCGGGCCATTCACCATGGCGGCGCAGATGCTCGGCGTGGAAAACTTTCTCGTCGAAATGATCGACGGCGAAGAGGAGGACGTGCGGCAGGCGATCGATTTTGCGGCGGAGATCGTGATCGCGTATCTCGAGGATCTCACGGCGCGGGGGCTGGATCTCATCACCGTGCCGGAGCCGGTCGCCTCGGGGGATCTGATCAGCCCCTCTTATTACGAAACGTTCGTCCTGCCGGCGGACCGGAAGGTCAAAGAACGGCTGGCGGACAGATGCCCGTATTTTCTGACGCATATCTGCGGCAGGACCGACCGACTCGTGCCGATCGTGGCAAACGCGGGATTTGACGTGTTCTCCGTCGACTCGATCGATATGGTCCGGGCGCAGGAAGATTCCGCGGGACGGTGCGCGTTGTTCGGAAATCTCAGCCCCGCCGGGATCCTGGCGGCAAAAAGCGCGGACGAGGTTTATGAAATCAGCAAAACGCTCTGCGAACAGATGAAGCCCTACGGCGGCTTTATCCTTGCGCCCGGCTGCGATCTCTCGCCGAATATCCCGCTTGAAAACCTGCGCGCGATGGCGCGCGCCGCGCGGGACTCCTGACGGCAAAGGGGAAACACGATGGCTGAGATCCGGTGGGAGGAAAAAATCGAAAAAGCGCTCTCGCTCGGCGCTTTTCGCGCCGCCGTCATCGGCGCGGACGCCGTTGTCACCGACGCCGCGTTCCGCGATATCTGCGCCTCCAACCGCTGCGGGCTCTACGGAAAATGCTGGATGTGCCCACCTGACATTGGAGAGATCGACGAGGTAATGGCGACGCTCCAAACCTATACCCGTGTATTGGTCTATCAGAAGGTCTATCCGCTCGACGATAGTTTCGATATGGAAGGGATACGGGACGCGAAAAAAGACTTCACCAAACTGATCCAAAGCGTCAAAAAGGCATACCCCGATCCGTCCATGCTCCACCTCGGGGCGGGCGGCTGCGGTCTCTGCCGGGTGTGCGCCAAACGTGACGATCTGCCCTGCCGCCATCCGGACCGCGCCGTCGCTTCCCTCGAAGGATACGGGATCAACGTTTCCGCTCTGGCGGCGTCGGCGGGGATGAAATACGTCAACGGACAGAATACCGTCACCTATTTCGGCGCGGTGTTCTTCTGAGAAAGGGGGCCTTCGTGGCGGAACAGAAAACGGCCGCGGTCACGGTGAACGGCGAAACGAAAACCGCCGCGATCGGGAGCCGCCTCTCGGATCTTCTGGATCTTTTCCTGCCCTGCGGCGGCCTCGGCAAATGCGGAAAATGCGTGGTGCTGGTCAACGGCAAAAAGGAACGCGCCTGCCGGTACCGCATCCTCTCCGACTGCACCGTGGAAACGCCGGAGCCGGACGGCGAGATCCTCTCCGTTTCGGGCGCGGAAGAAAGCGGGTGCGCCGCCGGGCGTCTCGCGCTCGCGCTGGATGTGGGGACCACCACGCTGGCGCTGGCGCTCGTCTCGCTCGACGAGGGGCGGATCGCGCGCGTCCTGACCGCCGCCAATCCCCAAGCCGCGTTCGGCGCGGACGTGATGTCCCGGATCGGGTATTGCGCCGCACACGGCCCCCAAAAGCTCCAATCGGTCTTGGTCGAGGAGATCAACCGCCTGATCGAAACGATGGAAATCCCCGAGGTCCCCACACTCTACGCGGCGGGAAATATGACGATGCTCCATCTCTTTTTGGGAGAAGACTGCTCCTCGCTCGGCGCCGCTCCCTATACGCCGGTCTTTTTGAAAACGCGGCGGGCCGAAGCGCAAATACTCGGACTGAGCGGCGTGCGGGAGGTCGTCACCCTGCCCGGGATCTCCGCCTTTGTCGGGGCGGATCTCGTCGCCGGTCTGAACCTGATCGGAATGCCGCGGGAAGGGATGCACCGTCTTCTGGTCGATCTCGGGACCAACGCGGAGATCGTGCTTTTTTCCCGCGATTCCGCCCTTTGCACCGCCGCGGCGGCCGGCCCCTGTTTTGAAGGGGCGAACATCTCCTGCGGGATGAGCGCCACGAGCGGCGCGATCTCCGCCTTTTCCTTCGATGAAGAGGGCGGCAGGCACATCCGGACTGTGAATAACGCTCCCGCGAAAGGGTTGTGCGGCACCGGGCTGATCGACGTAATCGCCGCGCTTCTCGATCGCGGCGCGATCGACGAAAGCGGACTTCTCTCCCCTTCCCCCTATCCGCTTGCCGACGGGATCTTCCTCACCGGGCGGGACGTCCGCCAGTTCCAGCTTGCCAAATCGGCGGTCTGCTCCGCCGTCCTTACCTTGATGGAGCGCAAAGGCGTCTCCTTTGACGAGATCGACTCGCTCTGCCTCTCCGGCGGTTTTTCCGCCTTTATCAACGTCAAAAACGCGGTCAGGACCGGTCTTCTGCCGGCCGAGCTGGGGGACCGGTGCCGCGCGGTCAACAACAGCAGTCTGCTCGGGACCGCCGCCTACGCCTGCCGGCAAAACGACCTCTCGGCCTACACCGCTCACGCCGGATATCTCGATCTTTCCCCCGATCCGCTCTTTGCCGAGCTGTTCGTGGACAATCTACTGTTCCCGGAGACGCGCTGACGCGCTCCGGCCGATCCGCAGATAAAAGGAGGAAATTATGTTAAGCGAACAAGCGCGCGCCGTTTTGAACGACGAGGGCAGGATCGCGCGCCGGGACGAGTGGTTCTCCCGGATGTCCGACCTCTTCGACGGCAGGAAAAATCCCTATAACGACCGATACGTCTTTACCCTGCGAGGGACCGTCCCGCGCCCCGCGGACCGGAACCTCCCCTACACCGAGCCGGAGCGCTGGGTGGAGGAGTGTCTGGAATTGATCGCCGCCCAGCCGGAGTGCCTTGAGAACCGCTTTTCACCCGCCTGCGTGGAATACCCGATCTACGGCGTCCATTTCATCGACCGGATCCTCGGCGCCAATGTCTTCTTCAAGGACGGGCAATGGAACGCCTCCTATCTGACGACGCCGATCGGGGAGCTTGCGTTCCCGGATCTGGAACAGGACGAAACGTGGGGTCTGGCGCGGCGGGCGACCGAGGCGTTCCTCGCCGCCGGCGTAAAGCTCCCCCTCTTCGGGCTGCCGACGCTCTCGAGCGCCCTGAATATCCTGATCAACCTCTACGGGCAGGAGGCGCTCTTTGCCATGGCGGACGAGGAGGAAGGGGTCGTACACGATCTGGCGGTCATCAACGACCTGATCCGAGCCCTGCACCGCTGGTACCGGGAACACCTCCCCGAACGGCAGCTGCAGCCCGTGATCTCCTGGGCGCGTACCCAGCCGCCCGGATACGGACAGCTCTGCGGATGCAGTACGCATCTGATCTCCGGCGCGATGTACGAAACGTATATCCGGGATCTCGACGACGCGCTGCTCGGCGACTACCCGCACGGCGGCATGATCCACCTGTGCGGCTCCCATCTCCAGCACCTTTCCTCGTTCCGGACGATGAAGCACCTGCGCGCCGTCCAGCTCAACGACCGCGCCGCCGGCGATTTTGAAGCTTACTTCAAAGGTCTGCGGGAGGATCAGATCATCTACCTCAACCCATGCAAGGAGATGAGCGCGGAGGAGGCGATCCGCATCTCCGGCGGAGAACGCCTCGTGCTGTGCGTTCCCCCCTCGCTCCCGCATCTTTCCAACGCGCCGGAAAAGCCGTCCGCGGTATAACGAAAAAACAAGCGGCCGGATCCCGAAAAGGATCCGGCCGTTTTGGGCTACAATTTTGAAGGGATATATTTTCGGTTTCTATTGACTAACAAAAGTGTTATTGATACAATTAAAGTGTATAATTATAGTTTAAGGGAGGTCTTCTATGCCAGAAAAATGTCCGAGATGCGGGTCTGACGTTTCGGCAAGCGAAAACTTTTGTCGAACCTGCGGCGCTAAACTCAGTATAAAGCAATCACCGACCGAAAGCCTGTCGGAAGTTAACGCTGGAACGGGCGTATCCGGGGCAAATACGGCATATTCGGGCTCGGCTGCGCGCGAAAGGAATGCGGGAGCGTTGCCCGGATTGTTTTCAACGGCGGCGCAGACCTCCGCCGGCGAAGCTGCCGTCGGGACAATGAGCGTCGGAATCCCGGTGGGAACCCTCGGCGTTTTCAAAACGATAGGAGGAGGAATAAAGCGGTTTTTCTCCTCGATCAAATCCTCGTTCAAGGACCCGAAAAAACTGATACCGGCGATCGTTCTGTTCGTTATATGGCTTGCGCTCGCAATCATGCAGGCGGCCGGATTCAACCCGTTCCCGATAAAAATGACGGCGTTTCTTACGTTTGCCGAGGCGGGAATGAGCGGAGGATTCTTCGGCGCGATAGGCGGTATTATCGGAAGAGGCATATTTGCCGGAGCGCTTACTTCGCTCATCGCGACAATAGCGGGAAAAAACAAAGGCGAAAAGCGATCTTTCGGGCAGAAAATAAAGGGCGCGTTCGGCGTTTCGCTCGAAACGCTCTTCCCGTGGCTGTTCGGAATCGGTTCCGCAATCCTTTCCCTTGCCGTTATGTCCGGCGGAGTTATCGGCAGGTATTCGTTCATGGGCGGCGTCGCGGCGGCATTCCTCGCAGGCAAAGCGGCGCTGAATAACGGATTCCTGCAAAAACTCACGGGCGCCGTATCAAGCAAATTCAAATGCGGAAAAACCGGCAGCGGATCCGGCTTTATCCGCGGGCTGACGACAGGCTTTACGGTTGCGGCGTTTCTCGGATTGTTCAATATCGATCCCGTACTTGTCATAACGGGCGCGATACTCGCGATTGCGGGACTTGTACTCACAATACTTCAGAAGACGGGTGTTATAAAACCCGGAAAGGAGGCGGCGAAATGATGAAGAAGACCGTTGCGATCGTATTGCTTTCGGTTATCCTCGCGTCCTCGCTTGCGCTCGCTGCGAACGCCGCGACGTACAAATACCTGTGGTCTACGGGCGGTATGTATGAAGACTGGGACATAACGCAGGAGAAATCATATTTAACGGAGCAAGGATACAGCTCCCCCGAAAAATGCTTTGACTATGAAAAGGGCGTATCCGATAAAAACTTCTCCTCGGACAAAGTGGACGGAGTGCATTTGCTTAAAGCTGCGGTTTGGAGCAGCAACGTAAGCAAAGTATTGGATGTAGCCGAAACGCTTGCTCCGAACACATACGATAAAAAATTCAGTGAACTTCCGATAAGAGAGCGATATGAAAAAGGCGGATTCGGAGGGCTCAACAAAGATTCCATGTTTTCCGGATATTCGTCTTCCGAATGGTATACGATAAAAGAAGATACTCTTTCGGATCAGATCTGGAGGAGCGGCATCGCGATCTCCCGCAAAGGCGAAAACCCGTTCAATGATTATTACGGGCATATAGAATTCAACTATAATCCGTGCATAAAGGCGGGAGAATGGACGCTTGATTATAGCGGAGATATGCGCGATTACAGTATCGATTACGTCGTTCTGTACGACGCGTCATACAATATTCATTTTTCGATATCCAACGTAACGTTCAAAGATAATAAAATATATATGGACATAGACGGGGAGGAAAGCTACAGCTATTCGGTAAGGACCGATATGAACGACAATTTCCATCACGGAATGTCATACGTACCGGATGAAGAAAAAAAGCTGTATGAGGAAGAATGGGAAAAATATAAAAACTTCAAAGCGACTACCGAAAAGAGCGTAAAAGTGGAAGAAACCAAGAGGACGTTCGCTTTGAAAGGCGCGCGCGGAGAATTCGTGCTTTGCGATATCGAGGGAAGCGACGGTAAAAACCTTCTTCTTAAAGTGGAAGAAAACGGCATAAAGCTTATGTTCCTCGTGAACGGTATCATCCCGCACGGGACGGTCGCTCCCGCCGGCACGGTGGAGGTTGAAAATCCCGCATCGACGGAGGAGGGAGAGGTCGACGTTTCGATCCCCGCGGGCATTATCATAAGCGTTCTTTCGGGAGGCGCGGCAGCAGCCGCGATCGCCGGCGCTTCGGATGACGGTGAAACCGACGACGACAAGAAAAAGAAGTATAAAATGTACGTCGCAAAAGACTTCGGCGACGCGATACGCAAAGGAGATCCGCCCGTTCTCGTAAAGGCGAGAATAGCCGAGATCGACGAAAAAGGCAACGAACACGACAGAGACGACCTCACGAGGCTCATCTCGGCTTCGGGAAGCGGGCTGACGGTACACAGTCTTACGGTTTCGGGGCGATACGTCGTTGCCAAAGTGTCGGCGGATCCCGACGACAACGACAAGACGGGCGAGCTTACATTCATTCTCGAAGGAAACGAGGCCGCTTTCAGAAACACGGTGGTATTCCGGCTTGTAGGAGAGCCGTATCTGCAGTTCATCGAAGACGGCGACACGCCCGGGACGATACATCATCTCGGGAACTCCACTGCGTTCGAGGCGATCGGCGGCGACAGATTTACGTATAAATTCCGGTTTATGATCGTTGACGCGACGGAAGAGCCAAAGGAATTCAAATACGATCCAAAGGATCCTTTCGAGATCAAATTCGAGCCTGCCGATACAAAGTATACCTATTGGGCGGTGATAAAGAACAACACTCCGCCAACGGAGAGGAAAGAGGGCTTTACAAAGCCCGACAGGTACGCGGTCAATATAGAGGCAGTCTATGAAAACAAGGAGAATCCGTACGGGACGATAAAAGGATTTATGTATCCCGAGGGGCTTTCCGTCGATACGGACGCCGAGCTTGACGAAACGAATCCCGTTCCGTCGGCAAAAACGAAAGCGTATGAAAAAGAATACGCGGGAGATCTCGACGCAAAATTCTCGCAGACGCGCTTCTTCTATAAGCTTGCAGTAAGGACGGAAACCTGTGCAAAATTCATAAAGGTCAAAGACGCCGGAATCAAATTCGAAAAGATGGTCGGAAGCGTTTCGCGCGATATGTGCATAGCGGATAAATATCTGATAAACGAAAACTATAAGATGACCGTTTCCGACGACAACGACGGCGCGTTCGAGCCGATGACGATGCTTTGGGAGCCGAACGACGCGGCGGGGATCCAGATGTATATACCCGTCGAATGCAATTACGAGGGCAAAAAATACGAGGCGCGCGTTTATCTGCGTCTGCTCGGAAAGCCCTCCGATCCCATGGCGGAATGGAACGCGGAGCATGAAAAACTGATCAACCGTATCAAAAAATATGTTCCGCAGGACCATTGGCACGAATATCTCGATAAAGTAAAGAGAATATCCGAAGAGCCGCGCAAATCGGTCTACGAGTTGCGACTAATGAGCAAAGATATCGTCCGCGCTTACATACAATACTGGGAGCAGCAAGGAAAGAACGCCCAATGGTGGGCAAACGCGTGGGACTGGATGGTTTACGGCGCGGAGTGGACGAAATGGATCGGCGACTGCGCGTTCTCGATGCTTGTGAGTCTGTACGCCGGACCGGTTGCAGACGCGATTCTTTCTCCGGCGAAAGACGTTTTCACGGCGTTTGTCGGAGAGGTCGGCGTCAATATCGTATGGGGCACAAAATTCAATATAGACAATCTCGAATGCTTTGCCGCAATCAGAACGGCGGGTGACAACATCGTCGGCAACTGGGCTTCGGACGGAGTCAAATCCATTCTTGAAACCGGCTCGTCGTGGAAGGCAAAAGCCGGTATGGTGGCAGGTGCGCTTGCGGCATATCTGATTTACCTTTGCGTCAGCAATTATCTGAAACAACTAAACGAAGAACCCGAAAAAGCAAGCATCTGGAAAGCGCTTACCGACGGACTCAAAGATCTGACGACCAACTTCCTGAAAGGATGCATCAGCGCGCTTATGGGCAAATGGCTCCAGAGCGAGAGTTTCCAGAAGAATATCGGATCCAAGATCCAAAAGTATATTTCCGATAAAGTCGGCGGCGGCAAAATGCCCGAAGTATTCAAAGACGTGGAAATGGATTGGCTCGACGACAAAGGAGAACTCGTGTTCTTCAAGGCGAAAGACGTTATTGAAAATTATCTCTCGTCGCTCTGCGGTGAGGGCGCAGCGAAGCTCGTCGAAAATCCGACGCTCGGCTTCAAAGCGGACGCAAAAGGCAATCTCACCTATACCTTCACCGTAACCTGGTGGGATAAAGCTCCATTCCCGGTAGAACTGAACATTACGAAAATACTCTCGAACACTTCGTGCGGCATTTTCGGATGGCTCTACGAACAGCTTTGCGGCGATATTCCGACAGCAAGCGCCGTTGTGGATATCCCGAAAGATCCGCCGTTGCCGAGCGCAGCAACCGGTAAATAAATCGTCAAATCAAACGATCAAAGACAATTGGGACACAAAAAAACAAATCCGGACTCGAAAGTTCGGATTTGTTTTGCTTGGCCCATCGGAAATGTCGAGAAAATGCGCAAGCGCATTTTCCGATCCCCACTTGTGGGGATCGGGTTCGGCTCGGGGTGGGTCACCAAACAAATAGGGCGCGCCCTGTCGGACACGCCCTATTTGTTGGTGACCCACCGGGGAATTTCAAGTTGCCACCGGCAACTTGAATGTTCCGAACCCCATCCAAAACGGTCTGTGGCCTTATCCATCGTTTTCGCTCTGTTCTCCGTTTTGGGCGGAGGTTCGATTCTCCCGGTTACAACAAAAAGGCACACCCATGAAGGATGTGCCTTTTTGTTGGTGACCCACCGGGGAATCGAACCCCGGACACCTTGATTAAAAGTCAAGTGCTCTACCGCCTGAGCTAGTGGGTCGCTTTTGCGCTACCCGAATAGTATAGCATAAAGAAGCGGTCTTGTCAACCTTTTTTACATTTTTATTTTACAAAATTATGCTGGATGCTTTTTATTTTTTGGCATCCAAGGCCTGCTTGCAAAGGAAGGCCATTTTCTCGATAGATTCGGGCAGGATGCCGGGAAGCGTGGGGGTATATTCAAAGTCGGAGAGTTCGCTCTCGCGGAGCCTTGAACGCATGGAATACAGATAAAGTTTATCCCAAAGCCCCGCCTGTTTCGGGTGCAGGTCTCCGCCAAAGTAGAGGGTTGCAAAAGCATGCTCGCGCAGGTCTTTGGGCAAAAGACGTTCAAAGTAGTATTCGTACTCGTGGGCCAGGCCGCAAACGAGGAAAAGCCCGAGCGGGCGATCGAGAAGATCCCTTCCCTGCTCTTCAAAAAAGCTGCGCAGGGGTGCATATAATTTGCCGCGGCGCACGCACCCGCCGACAAGAACAAGATCGTAGGAGGAAAGCTCCGGCGTCTCTTTTGCAAGATCGGTTACGGTGACATCCAGATTGGAGAGCTCTGCCGCAAGACGGCGCACGCACTCCTCGGTCGTGCCTGTCACGCCTGCGTAGGCAATTAAAACTTTCATTATGCACTTCCCTTTTTACTTGTTTTCAAAGCTTGATATTTATGTTCCGGGCTTGAACTTATACCCACATGATTGGCAAACATTCACGGGCGTTCCGCTCCCTAAAAAGCCCCAGAGAGCAGAATATCCTCTTGCAAGGGTCGCAATGGAAGTTGCGCCACAATTTTGGCAACGAACCGCTTTTTGAGCATCCTCCGCAAGAACGGTTCCGTTTGAATCAACGATTTGGGCATCAATGCGTGCCTTCAAAAAGCGATCTGCGATCTCTTTTGCTCGATCGAGAGTCGTATCCTTTACAATAACGGGGGAAGGACTCTCGACAAGATTCTTCGCGTCAACCAAACTCAAGCCGGTTACATCACAAACAATTTTGACCGCTGCCAACTTATTATCTCTGCAAGTTGGAATCGTCACTTTATATGAAAGCGGCGTTGTGGATTTTGAATCGCCCTTTTCAAAAGGAAACCCACAATGAATACACGCAGCAGCCTTATCAGAAACTTCTTTTCCACATTCCGGGCAAATAATCAAAGCCATATTTGCGTTCTCCAATCCTACTATTGTAGCTTTATATATTTTATTTTAGCATAGTTCTCATAAAACTGCAAGAGCTTTTGCAAAAGTGCTTTTTAGCTTCCCTCCGAGAGGGAGGTGTCATTTTTCTCCGGAAAATGACGGAAGAAGCCTGCGCGACTTTTAAGTTTGCACAAATTCTATTTGTTGCGCGTGCTCCTTCAGTCGCCATTCGGCGACAGCTCCCTCCCGGAGGGAGCCTTTCCTACAATCGCCTTTCCATGCTTTTTGCGCCGATATATACTTTTTCTGCCATGCAACGATCGGTTGGACTTTTGTGATACAAAAAGAGCCGAGAGAATCGGTTGGATTCCCTCGGTTCTTTTTTGCCGGAAAAATCAGGCGTTCTCCTCGGCCGGTGCTTCGGCTACGGGAGCTTCAACTTTCTTTTTTCTGGTTGCCGGCTTTTTGGGAGCTTCCTCTGCGGGAGCGCTCTCAACCTTTTTCTTGGCAGGAGCCTTCTTTGCGGCAGGCTTCTTTTCCTCTGCCGTCTCCTCGGTGAGGAGCTTTACCAGCGCCATTTCAGCGGCGTCTCCTCTGCGTGCGCCCAGTTTGAAGATCTGGGTGTAGCCGCCCTGACGGGTAGCATAGCGGGGAGCGATCTCGGAGAACAGTTTGGTCACAACGTCCTCTTTGGTAATATAGGCAAGGGCTGCACGACGGCTGGCAAGGGTGTTTTTCTTGCCGAGCGTAATCATTTTTTCGGTCATGGAACGAACTTCCTTGGCTCTGGTGAGCGTGGTTTTGATCTGTCCGTTCTCAAGCAACAGGGTGACCATGCCGCGGAGCATCGCATTGCGGTGCGCGGTGGGTCTGCCGAGTTTTCTGTTTCTGGGCATGATAGTCCCTCCTTGTGCTGTAAATTAACTTGGATCCCGTTTTTACTCTTCCTCTTTCTTGAGTTCAAGCCCAAGCGAGTGGAGTTTCTGGATGACTTCCTCCAGCGATTTTTTACCGAGGTTACGGACTTTGATCATATCCTCCTCGGTACGGTTGACGAGATCTTCAACCGTATCGATGCTTGCCCGTTTGAGGCAGTTGAAGCTGCGCACGGACAGGTCAAGTTCCTCAATGGTCATCTCAAGGACCTTTTCTTTGATGGTTTCTTCTCTTTCGACCATGATGTCAGCCTTGATCGCCTCTTCGGAGAGTTCGACGAACAAGTTGAGATGCTCGTTGAGAATCTTGGCGCCCAGAGAAATGGCCTCTTTTGCGGAAATGGTTCCGTTGGTGAGGATCTCAAGGGTCAATTTATCGTAGTCGGTAATGTTGCCGACACGAGTATTGTCTACCGTGTAGTTCACGTTGTAGACAGGCGTGTAGATCGAGTCGGTGTAGATGGTTCCGATGGGAGCCGTGGTCGCGCTGCCGAGGATCTGCGTATGGAGCTGTTTGTTGCGCTCCTGAGAAACGTATCCGCGGCCTGCGGCAAAGGTAAGCTCCATGTAGAAGCGTTCGCCTTCTCCGACGGTAGCAATGTGATGCTCGGGGTTGAGGATTTCGATATCCGAATCCTGCTTGATGTCTCCCGCAGTCACATCTCTTTCGCCGGTCACGTCAATGACCACCGTCTTGGGGCCTGCGCAGTGCAGTCTTGCGGTGATGCCTTTGACGTTGAGCACGATCTCGGTAACATCCTCGGTCACGCCGGGGATGGTGGAAAATTCATGGAGAACGCCGTCAATCTTAATGCTGTTCACGGCAACGCCGGGCAAAGAGCTAAGCAGAACTCTGCGCAGAGAGTTGCCGAGGGTGATGCCGTAGCCACGCTCCAGAGGCTCCACGATAAAGGTACCGTGGGAACCGTCCTCGCTCAAATCTACAGTAGAAATATTCGGCTTTTCAATCTCAATCATTCCAAATAAACCTCCTAATATTCAAATCCGATTCAGGGTGGGGCGAGAAGGGCAATGACGAACCTCTTGCTCGAACAATGCCCAAGATCTTGCAAATTACTTGGAATAAAGTTCGACGATGAGCTGTTCGTTGAAGTCGAAGTTGACGTCTTCTCTCTCGGGAAGAGCAACGACCTTTGCGGTCATTCCTTCGGCATTGACTTCCAGCCACTTGGGAGCGGTCATACCGTCGGCAGCTTCGGCAAGTCCCTTGAATTTGGGAGACTCTTTGCTGCTATCCTTCACGGCAACAACGTCGCCTGCCTTCACGATGAAGGAAGGAATGTTGACCTTTTTGCCGTTCACGGTGAAGTGACCGTGCAGAACGAGTTGGCGAGCTTCCTTGTGGGAAGAAGCAAAGCCCATTCTGTAAACCACATTGTCAAGGCGACGCTCCAAGAGGCAAATCAGGTTTTCACCGGTCATGCCTTCTTTGCGGTCGGCTTCTTCAAAGTAGTTGACGAACTGGCGCTCGAGGACACCGTAGTATCTTCTGGTCTTCTGCTTTTCGCGCAACTGCATTCCGTATTCTCTCATTTTCTTGTTTGCAGCGCCATGCTGACCGGGAGCAGTGCTTCTGCGGTCAAGCGCGCATTTACCGGTGGTGCAGCGGTCGCCCTTAAGAAAGAGCTTGGTGCCCTCTCTGCGGCAAAGTCTGCATACAGGTCCAGTATATCTTGCCATAACTTATGATACCTCCAAGAATAATTAAACGCGTCTGCGTTTGGGCGGTCTGCAGCCGTTGTGCGGAACCGGGGTAACGTCCTTGATCATGGTGATCTGGAGTCCAACCGTCTCGAGCGCACGGATTGCAGATTCACGTCCGGAGCCGGGTCCTTTGACGTACACTTCAACCGACTTCAGGCCCTGGTCAACGGCAAGTCGACCTGCGGTCTCGGATGCCGACTGTGCGGCAAACGGAGTCGATTTTCTGGAGCCTTTGAAGCCCAGTTCTCCTGCGGAAGCCCAGGAAATGGTATTGCCGTAGACGTCGGAGATCGTCACGATCGTGTTGTTGAAGGTTGCCTGAATGTGCACGGCGCCCTTCTCAATATTCTTTTTCTCACGACGTTTTTTTACAACTTTTTTTGCTGTAACTTTTGCCATCGCTATGCCACTCCTTTACTTCTTCTTGTTCGCAATGGTCTTTGCGGGACCTTTGCGGGTTCTTGCATTGGTTTTGGTTCTCTGCCCTCTTACCGGCAGGCCTTTTCTGTGGCGAATACCACGGTAGCAGTTGATTTCTACCATTCTCTTGATATTCATCGCCACGTCGCGGCGCAGGTCGCCTTCCACAGTGTGGGAGCGTTCGATCTCGTCACGGAGTTTGGCAACTTCTGCTTCGGTCAGATCCTTTGCGCGGGTATCCGGATTGATGCCGGTAGCCGCAAGGATATCGTTTGCACTTTTGCGCCCGATGCCATAGATATAGGTCAGGGCGATTTCCACACGTTTGTTGTTGGGAATGTCAACACCAGCTATACGAGCCATTCTGTTTTATCACCTTTCTGTTGATTTTGCAGGATAATCTGCTTAACCTTGTCTCTGCTTGTGCTTGGGGTTTTCGCAGATGACCATGATTTTGCCTTTACGCTTGATGATCTTGCATTTCTCGCAGATCTTTTTCACGGATGGTTTGACTTTCATTGTGTTCTACCATACCTTTCTTGCTGTAATTTGAATGCTGCTTATTTTGCCCGCCAGGTAATGCGGCCCTTGGTCAGGTCATAGACCGAGACCTCGATGGTCACGCGATCGCCGGGCAGAATCTTAATGTAGTTCATTCGAAGTTTGCCGGATATATGAGCTGTCACCATGTGACCATTCGGCAATTTGACTTTGAAGCATGCGTTGGGGAGTGCCTCCACCACCGTGCCTTCAAACTCGATGACATCATCCTTTTGTGCCAGAATAATCCCTCCCTATGGCAGTTTTTCGTTTTGTGAATTCATTTGACTGAGAATTGAAACAAGAAGAATCAAAAATCTCGTTCCACTTGCGTGAGGATCAACACCCCTTGGCTGGTCAGAGCAACCGTGTTTTCGTAATGGGCGGAAAGAGAGCCGTCGGCCGTCTTCACCGTCCACCCGTCCTTTTGCTCCAGAACCGCGTCTTTTCCCACGTTGACCATGGGTTCGATCGCAATGGTCATGCCTGCGGAGAGGCGGAGGCCTCTGCCGGGCGTGCCGTAGTTCGGAACATCGGGTTCCTCGTGCATATCGGTTCCGATCCCGTGTCCAACATAGCGTTTGACCGTGGAAAAACCGTTTTTGCGGACCAGGGTGTCAATGGCAGAGCCAACATCGCCAAGGCGGTTGCCTGCCTGTACTTGTTCCACACCGGCAAAAAAGCTCTGCCGCGTGACGTCAATGAGTTTCATTGCCGTTTCGCTGACTTTGCCGACCGGAATGGTTCTGGCGGAATCTCCCACATAGCCGTGGTAGGTTGCGCCGGTGTCGATCTTCACGATATCGCCTTCCTGCAAAACGCGCGTCTTTGACGGGATCCCGTGGATCACTTCGTCGTTGATGCTGACGCATGCGCTGGCAGGAAATCCACCGTAGCCGAGAAAAGTCGGCGTCGCGCCGCACTTTTCAATGTAGCGCCGGATCGCCTCGTCGATCTCGTAGGTGGTAATGCCGGGGCGGACCAGATCACGCGCAACAAGCAAAGCCTCGCCTGTGATCCGGCCTGCGTCCTTCATCGCCGCGATCTGCGCGGCGTTCTTCAAGTGGATCATTTTTATGCCTCGAAACGCGAGAGCGCACGGAACACAAGGGATGTTGTGTCCTCTACCTTTTCCTGTCCTTCAACGGTTGCAAGGATCCCCTTCTTTGCATAATACTCTTTGAGGGGTTCGGTCTGCGCGTGGAAGGTGGAAAGACGCTTTTTCACGGTTTCGGGTGCGTCGTCGGCTCTTACATAAAGAGCACTGCCGCAGTTGTCACAAACGTCTGCCACTTTGGGTGGATTGTGCTCCACGTGGTAGGATGCGCCGCAGGAGCAAACTCTGCGCCCGCTCATGCGAGCCACGATCTTTTCATCCGGCACTTCAATGCTCAGCACCACGTCGATTTTTACGCCCATCTCGTCCAGAGCTTCTGCCTGGGGGATCGAGCGGGGAAAACCGTCGAGGATAAAGCCTTTTTTGCAGGCGTCGGATGCAAGATACTCTTTGATGATTCCGATCACGACTGCGTCCGGAACCAGCTTGCCCTCGTCGATGTAGGCTTTTGCCTCAAGGCCGAGAGTGGTGCCCGCTTTCATCGCGGACCGGAGAATATCTCCGGTCGCGATGGCAGGAATTTGAAATTTTTCCGAGATCTTCGCGGATTGGGTACCTTTGCCCGCACCGGGAGCTCCAAGCAAAATCAGATTCATAAATTCCTCCGAAAAGCGGATCAATCAAGGAAGCCCTTGTAGTTTCTCATAGAAAGCTGAGCCTCGAGATCCTGAGCGGTCTCAAGTGCAACGCCGACCACGATGAGCAGCGAGGTTCCGCCGAATGCAATACTCTGGAAGTTCGGAGCCAAAGCACCAACGATCAGAGGACCGCCGGAAATCACGATGAGGAAGATTGCTCCCAGCAACGTGATGCGGTTAAGGATCTTCTTGATATAGTCGGCAGTGGGTTTGCCGGGACGAATGCCGGGAACCGAACCGCCTTGGTTCTTGATGTTGTTCGATACTTCAACCGGATTGAACGAAATCATAATGTAGAAGTAAGAGAACAGAACAATGAGAACGATGAAGAGAACAATATAGAGCGCCGAATTGTAGTTGAACCAGGTAGAAACCCACTTGGTAAAGCCGTTTTCGCTCATGAAGCCTGCAATCGTTGCCGGGATCGACACGATCGAGCTGGCAAAGATGACCGGCATAACGCCCGCCATGTTCATCTTCAGGGGCAGGTTGCTGTTCTGACCGCCGTACATTTTACGCCCAACCACGCGCTTTGCGTACTGGACCGGAATGCGGCGCTCGGAATTGGTGAACCAGACGATAAGACCGATAACGGCGATCGTAAGAACGACCGAGAGAAGGATCTTGAGTCCGCCGAAGATATAACCCTTGGCGTCGGTTGCGGAAGACACCATTCCAATGAGGCCCTGCACCATGGCGGCGCCGCGCGAAATGATGTTGGCAAACAGGATCATGGAGATGCCGTTGCCGATACCGTGATCGTTGATCTTCTCTGCCAGCCACATGATGACTGCGGCGCCGGTGCAGAAGCAGGCGACCATAACAGCCATACCGAAGTAGTAACCGGCTTTATCGACCGATTTGTCGATGGTCAGGATCCCGTAGTTGCCAAGCAGCTTCACGTAACCGTAAGCGGTAACGAGTGCAAGAGCAACCGTAACAAAACGGGTGTAGTTGTTGATCTTCTTCCGGCCTTCCTCGCCTTCCTTGGAGAGTCTCTCCAGAGCGGGAATGGCGATGGTAAGCAGCTGCATCACGATGGATGCGGTAATGTAGGGCGTGACCGACAGAGCAAAGAAGGTTGCTTTGCTGAAGGCGTCACCCGACAAAAGGCTGACAAACTGGAAGATACTGCCTTCGTAATAGGTGGCCAGGTTCTGTACTTCATTGACATCAATGAAAGGTACATAAAGGTTTGCACCGATACGATAGAGCAAAATGATCATGATGGTGAAGAGGAGCTTTTTCTTCAGTTCGGGTGTTTTCCATGCGTTCTTGAAGGTTTGAAACATCCTTTACACCTCCTCTACCTTGCCGCCTGCCGATTCAATCTTCTCCTTGGCGGAAGCCGTAAAGACCTTCGCCTTAACAGTGAGTTTTTTGGTGAGTTCGCCACCACCGAGGACCTTAAGGCCGTCAAGCGGCTTGCGAACTTTTCTGGTTGCCAGGAGCAGATCCAGATCAACGACGGTTTCATCCACGAAAGCTTCGAGATCCTTCACGTTCACAATTGCATAGTTCTTTGCAAAGGGATTCTTGAAGCCGCGCTTCGGATGCAGACGATAAATCGGGAACTGGCCGCCCTCAAATCCGGGTCTGACACCGCCGCCGGAGCGCGCGTTCTGACCCTTGTGGCCCTTACCGGCGGTTTTACCGTTTCCGGATCCGGGTCCTCTGCCCTTTCTGTAGGCCGCTTTTGCCGAACCTTCAGCCGGGCTCAATTCATGGAGTTTCATGTTCGGTTCCCTCCTTATGCGTTTTCTACGGTCTCCACCTTCACGAGGTGCGCGAGAATTCTCACCTTGCCGGCGAGGACTGCGTTGTCTTCGTGAACGATGGAATCACCGATTTTAACAAGACCGAGAGACTTTGCGGTTGCCTTCTGGTTCGGCTTGCCGCCGATGAGGCTTTTTACGAGAGTTACTTTTTTCATGTTGTCACCCTCCCATCAGTCTTTGATCTGTTCGACCGGGATGTCGCGGATCTTTGCGACTTCCTCGGCAGTGCGGAGCGACTTGAGTCCTTCCATGGTCGCCTTGACGACGTTGGTCGGATTGTTGGAGCGCAGGCACTTTGCACGAATGTTCTTGATGCCGGCAGCTTCAAGGACCATACGGACCTTGCCGCCTGCGATGATACCGGTACCGGGAGCGGCGGGCTTCAGAAGAACCTTGCCGGCGCCGAATTCACCGATGACCTGGTGGGGGATCGAAGTTCCCTTGATGGAAACCTTGACCATATTCTTTTTTGCATCTTCGATTCCCTTGCGGATTGCTTCGGGAACTTCTGCTGCCTTACCAAGGCCCACGCCAACGTGACCTGCACCGTCGCCTACCACCATGAGAGCGGCAAAACGAGCGATACGACCACCTTTGACGGTCTTGGATACACGGTTCAGAGCGACGAGCGATTCTTTCAAGTCATGCTCAGCCGGGTTGAATTTTTCAGCCATAATAACTATTTTCCTCCAAAATGTTCAATATAACTTGAACAGTGTATAAACCGGAAAATCAGAACTTCAGGCCGCCCTCGCGAGCGCCTTCAGCCAGTTCCGATACACGTCCGTGATACAGGTAGCCACCTCTGTCGAAAACGACTTCGGTAATACCCTCTGCAATTGCTTTTTCTGCGATCTGTTTGCCGATCTCGCGGGCTGCGGCTTTGTTGCCGCCGTTAGCGGTAAATCCGTTTCCGAAAGTGGAAGCGCTGACCAGCGTCACGCCCTTCACGTCGTCAATGATCTGTGCACTGATGTTCGCATTGGAACGGTACACGGCAAGACGGGGACGCTCAGCAGTACCCGAAATCTTTGCTCTGACTCTCTTATGTCTCTTGAGACGAGCCTTGTTTGCATCTTTTCTCGATACCATGTCATGTCACTCCTTTCTCTTATTTACCCTTGCCGGCCTTACCAGCCTTGCGGCGGATATGCTCGTCGGCGTACTTCACGCCCTTGCCATGATAGGGTTCAGGCGGGCGCTTGCCGCGGATCACGGCTGCGGTCTGACCGACCAACTGCTTGTCAATGCCCTTGACGATGATGGTGTTCGCATCCGGAACGTCAAAGGTGATGCCGTTGCCTTCGGACAGAATGAATTTTTCCTGAGGCTTACCGGTTCCGGGCATCAGCGAATGTCCCAGATAGAGCTGAAGCTCTTTGCCCTGCTTGACCACTTTGTAGCCGACGCCGACGATCTCGAGTTTCTTCGAGAAGCCGTTGGTAACGCCTTCCACCATGTTGAAGAGCAGTGCGCGGGTAAGTCCGTGGAGGCTTCTGTCTTCCTTCTCGTCGGTGGGACGGGAAACGGTCAGCTCAGTGCCTTCCACTTTGATGGTCATACGATCGCTCATTTTCTCGGTGAGCGTTCCGAGTTTCCCTTTTACGGTAACGAGGTTGCCCTCGCCGACCGTAACCGTTGTGCCTGCAGGGATCGTAATAGGCATTCTTCCAATTCTAGACATTGTCAGTACCTCCTATTCCGATTACCAGACAAACGCAAGGACTTCACCGCCGACGTTCTGGGCTTTCGCCTCTTTGCCGGTCATGATTCCCTTGGATGTGGAAACGATTGCGATGCCGAGGCCGTTCATCACGCTGGGCATATCCTCGCAGCCGGCGTAGATACGCAGACCGGGCTTGGAAACACGGCGGATGCCGCGGATGACCTTGCCCTTACCGGGAAGATACTTCAGAGTGATGCGGATGATGCCCTGGTTGCCGTTGTCGACAACTTCGTAGGACTTTACATAACCCTCTTTGACGAGGATCTCGGCGATGGCCTTTTTCAGATTGGATGCCGGAATGTCGACCGTGGGATGCTTTGCGTTGTTCGCATTGCGGATCCGGGTGAGCATATCGGCAATCACGTCAGACATTTGCATAGTATTTATCCTCCTTATGCAAGTTAAAAGTATTCTTGCTGCCGCTCGCGGGCGGCGGCCAATCGGCGGTTAAATCGAACTGCCATGGGCTGGTCTAATTTCCTTCCGATCGTTGGGGGGTGTTTGGTAACGACAGATTACCAGGATGCCTTTCTCACGCCCGGGATCTCGCCCTTGTAGGCAAGATTACGGAAGCAAATACGGCAGATGCCGAACTTGCGGAGATAAGCGTGAGGACGGCCGCAGATCTTGCAGCGGTTGTGCTCTCTGGTCGAGAACTTCTGCTCTTTCTGCCCTTTGAGAATCATGGACTTCTTTGCCATTGTCGTTCCTCCTTAGAGTTTTGCGAAGGGAGCGCCGAAGAGCTTGAGCAGCTCGCGGGCTTCTTCATCGGTCGTTGCGGTGGTAACGAAGCAGATGTCCATACCACGGATCTTTTCCACTTTATCGTAATCGATTTCGGGGAAGATCAACTGTTCCTTCAGTCCCAGAGCATAGTTGCCGCGACCGTCGAACGCGTTGGGGTTGATTCCCTTGAAGTCACGGACTCTCGGAAGAGCAAAGTTGAAGAGACGATCCATGAATTCATACATTCTGTCACCGCGCAGAGTGACCTTGGCGCCGATCTTCATACCCTGACGGATCTTGAAGTTTGCCACGGACTTCTTTGCGTAGGTGGGGACTGCCTTCTGACCCGAGATCTGAGCCAGATCGTTCAGCACTGCGTCGAGCGCCTTGGTGTTGTCCTTGGCTTCGCCGACGCCGACGTTGATCACGATCTTGTCGAGTTTCGGGATCTGCATCACGCTCTTGTAGTTGTACTGCTTCATGAGGGCGGGAGCAATTTCGGATTTATAAAGATCTTTCAGTCTTGCCATTGCTTAGTCCCTCCTCAGTTGAATTTGTATCCGCACTTTGCGCAGACACGAACCTTTTTGTCGCCGTCCATCACGTTTTTGACGCGGACGCCGGCTTTGCACTTGGGGCAATAGAGGGCGACCTTGGAAGCGTAGATGGCGCCTTCGGCGTCCACGATTCCACCGGTCTCGCCCTGCTTGCGGGCCTTAAGGTGCTTGTGAATGATGTTAGCGCCCTTGACGAGCACTTTTCCCTCTGCGGGAGAGGTGGCGATCACTTCGCCCTGAACACCCTTGTCATCTCCGGAGAGAACCACAACGGTATCGCCTTTTTTGATATGCAGTTTAGCCATTGTCGTTATCCTCCATCAAAGCACTTCGGGAGCGAGAGACAGGATCTTGAGATAATCCTTGTCGCGAAGCTCTCTTGCAACCGGCCCAAAGATACGGGTTCCGCGAGGGGTCTTGTCTTCACGAATGATGACAGCCGCGTTCTCGTCGAACTTGATATAGGAGCCGTCTGCTCTCTTGACACCGTGCACGGTTCTGACGACGACGGCCTTGACGACCTCGCCTTTTTTCACAACTCCGCCGGGAGTTGCTTTTTTGACCGCGCAAACCACAACGTCACCGATGTTGGCATATCTTCTGCCAGTGCCGCCGAGGACTCTGATGCACATCAGTTCCTTGGCGCCCGTGTTATCGGCAACCTTCATTAACGATTGCTGTTGAATCACTTTCTTTTCCTCCTACTGATTCAATACGCTACGACGTATTTACTATTCGAATGAACGCAAATCACTTTGCTTTTTCAATGATTTCGACAACACGCCATCTTTTCGTTTTGGAAAGGGGTCTTGTTTCCATCAATTTGACCTTGTCGCCCTCGCCGCAGTTCATGTCGTCCTGCGCGTGAACCTTCAAGGTTCTTTTCACGATTTTACCGTAAATCGGGTGCTTCACGTTGTCCTCAATGGCAACGACAACCGTCTTTTCCATCTTGTTGCTGACAACGATACCGACTCTGGTTTTTCTCAATGCTCTTTCTTCCATGACTTACGCCTCCTTCTTCTTCATTTCCTGAAGGACCGTCAAGACACGAGCGATGTCGTGCTTTACTTCGGTCATTTTGTGAGGGTTGTCAAGTTGGTTGATTGCATGCTGAAAGCGAAGGTTGAAGAGCTCGGTTTTGAGATCCTTCAGTTTTGCCTCCAGCGCGTCCACAGACATACTTCTGAGTTCTGCTGCTTTCATGGCTTAACCCTCCTTTTCTTCGGTTTTGGAAACGAACTTGGTCTTAATGGGAAGCTTGTGTCCTGCAAGACGCATTGCTTCTTTTGCAACGTCTTCGGCCACGCCGTCCATCTCGAACAGAATTCTGCCCGGCTTGACGACTGCAACCCAGTACTCGGGCGAACCTTTACCGGAACCCATACGGGTCTCGGCCGGTTTCTCTGTGATGGGCTTATCCGGGAAGATCTTGATCCAGACCTGACCGCCACGCTTGATGTAACGCGTCATAGCGATACGGGCAGCCTCAATCTGGTTGCTGGTGATCCAGGAAGGCTCAAGGGCAACAAGGCCGTAGGAGCCGTTGCTGAGTGTCGTACCTCTGGAGGCTTTGCCTTTCAGTCTTCCGCGCTGAACACGACGGAATTTTACTCTTTTCGGCATTAACATAATTATTTTGCGCCTCCTTCTCTGGGAGTTCTGTCGCGGCGCTCACCGGTTCTCTGACCCTGCGGACGGTTGCCGTCGCGGCGGTCAAAGCGGGCTCCTGCCGGACGGCCGCCGTCACGACGATCCGGACGATGATCTCTGCGATCACCGCGATTGTCGCGTCTCTGGCTGCCCGGACGAGTGACCTCGTTCAGAATCTCACCTTTGTAGATCCAAACCTTGATACCGATCTTGCCGTAAGTGGTGTTTGCTTCTGCAAAACCGTACTCGATGTCGGCACGAAGGGTCTGAAGCGGAATGGTTCCTTCGTGATAGTGCTCGCTGCGTGCGATCTCGGCACCGCCGAGACGGCCGCCGCAGTTGATCTTGATACCCTTTGCGCCCAGACGCATGGTGTTGCGGATCGCCATTTTCATCGCTCTGCGGAAGGCAACGCGGCCCTCGAGCTGACGGGCAATGTTCTCAGCGACCAGCTGTGCGTCCAGATCGGGCTGACGGATCTCAACCACGTTGAGCACGGTGGGTTTGCCGACGATCTTTTCGATCGCCAGTCTGTATTTCTCGATTTCCGAGCCGCCGCGGCCGATGACCATACCCGGCTTTGCGCAGTTCACGAAGACGCGGACTCTGCTTGCGTCGCGCTCGATCTCGATTTTGGAAATGCCTGCGTCATAGAGTTCCTTCTTGAGGTACTTTCTGACGTTGTAGTCGGAAACAAGGGTATCTCCAAAGACTTCGTCCTTTGCGAACCATCTTGAATTCCAGCCTTTAATTACGCCCACTCTCAAACCGTGGGGATTGACTTTCTGACCCATTCTGTTGTTTCCTCCTCTCTCAGTCTCTTTCCTTGACCACCATGGTCACATGGCTGGTCCGCTTCAGGATGCGATCTGCGCTTCCCTTTGCTCTCGGCATGATGCGCTTGAGCGTGGGGCCGGGGCAAACGAAGCATTCCGAAACGTACAGTTTCGATGCGTCCATATGGAAATTGTTCTCCGCGTTTGCAATTGCGCTTCCAAGCAGCTTGACAAGCAGTTCGGAGGCAGCGCGCGGCTTGTTCTGCAGAATTCCCATGGCAACGTCAACGTTCTTGCCGCGAATGAGGTCAAGAACATACTGAACCTTGCGAGGGGAAATTCTGGCGTATTTCAAATAAGCTTTCGCTTCCATGTCTGTTTCCTCCTCTTATCAGTTGCCGTTGTTGGAAGTCTTGGAGCCTGCATGGCCCTTGAAGGTACGGGTAGGAGCAAACTCGCCGAGCTTGTGTCCCACCATGTCCTCGGTCACATACACCGGGACGTGTTTTCTGCCGTCGTGAACGGCAATGGTGTGCCCCACAAATTCCGGGAATATGGTGGACGCGCGAGACCAGGTCTTGAGAACCTTCTTTTCGCCCTTGTCGTTCATCTGGCAAATGCGATCGAAGAGTTTCGCTTCCACAAAGGGAGCTTTTTTCGAACTTCTGCTCATCTTCTATTCCCTCCTTATTTAGCGTTTCTGCGCTTCACGATGAATTTGTTGGTGCGGGCCTTCTTGTTACGGGTCTTGTAGCCCAGAGCCGGTTTACCCCAAGGGGTTACAGGGCCGGGATGACCGATCGGAGACTTGCCTTCACCACCACCGTGAGGGTGATCGCAGGGGTTCATGACAGAACCGCGGACGGTCGGGCGGAAGCCCTTGTGTCTGGTTTTGCCGGCTTTACCGACTTTCACGGTATCATGCTCCAGGTTGCCGACCTGACCGATCGTCGCTTTGCAGTTGAGGCGAACGTAACGGGTCTCGCCGGAGGGCAGACGGATCTGCGCCATTCCGTTGGCTTCCTTGGAAATGAGCTGAGCCATAGCGCCTGCAGAGCGGACAAGCTGTGCGCCCTTGCCGGGATAAAGCTCGATGTTGTTGATGACAGTACCCACGGGAATGTTGGCAAGCGGCAGGGTGTTGCCCGGCTTGATGTCAGCATCCGATCCGGAGTAGATCACATCGCCTGCATGCAGACCGTCGGGAGCAATGATATAGCTCTTGGTTCCCTCGGTGTCTTCCAGCAGTGCAATGTAAGCGGTGCGGTTGGGATCGTACTCGATGCCAACGACCGTGTTGGGATTTGCATTCTGACGTTTGAAGTCGATGATGCGGTATTTGATCTTGTTGCCGCCGCCTCTGTGACGGACGGTGATGCGGCCGTAGCTGTTGCGGCCGGCATGCTTTTTCTTGGTAACGATCAGGCTCTTCTCGGGAGAAAACTTAGTGATCTCTTCGAAGGAAGGAACCGACATATTCCGTCTTGCCGGAGTTGTGGGTTTATACTTCACTGTAGGCATTTTCGTTTCCTCCTACTCTTAGTTCAAGCCCTCGAAGAACTCGATGGCACCGGAATCGGCCGTCAGAGTAACGATGGCCTTTTTCCATTCGGAGGTATATCCCATGTGCACGCCGAGTCTCTTCGGCTTTTTCTTCATGTTGATGGTGCGAACGGTTGCAACCTTGACCTTGTTGCCAAAAACCTCTTCCACAGCCTTTGCGATCTCGGGCTTGGTGGCGTCCTTTCTGACTTCAAAGGTGTAGGTCTTTGCCTGCATGGCATCCATAGCGGCCTCGGTGATGATCGGGCGCAAAATAATATCCTGAGCGAATTTCATTATGCGTACACCTCCTCAAGTTTCTTGACCGCCTCAACCGTCATGACCAGCTTCTCAGCATTGAGAACGTCGTAAACGTTCAGGGTGGTTGCCTGGGTGGTCTTCGCGGTGGGGATGTTGTTGCAGCTTCTGATGACTGCGGAGTCAACCGTGTCGAGAACCACGAGAGCGCTCATCGGCTTCTTTGCGGTTCTGGTCTCTTTGCCGTAAACAGGCTTGCCGTCCACAACAGAGATGGTCTTGTAGGTCTTCTCATAGCTCTTCTCAAAACCGAGGGCCGAGAACATGCCGACCATGGTCTTGGTGGAAGGCTTCTCCACCGTGATGGAATCCACCACGACGAGGTTGCCGTTTGCCACTTTATCCGAGTGAGCACTGAAGAGAGCGACTCTGCGGGTCTTCTTGTTCATAGCAAGGCGATAATCTCTGGGCTTGGGGCCGAGAGCAACGCCGCCGTGCGTCCACTGAGGAGAGCGGGTGGAACCCTGACGGGCTCTGCCGGTTCCCTTTTGTCTCCAGGGCTTTTTGCCGCCGCCCGAAACCTCGGTGCGGGTCAGCGTGGACTGCGTGCCCTGTCTTTGATTCATCAGATAGGTTCTGACTGCGGCATGGAGGACTGCGCCGTTGACGTCGGCGGCGAACAGCTTATCGCTGAGGGTAAGCTTGCCAACTTCCTTGCCGGACATATTTACGATCTTAACAACTGGCATTTTGGTTTCCTCCTTCCGTTAGGCTTTCACGGAATCGCGGATGAACACGATGCCGTTCTTGTTGCCGGGGACAGCGCCCTTGATGGCGATGAGGTTCTTTTCTGCGTCGATCTTCACGACGGCCAGATTCTGAATGGTGACCTGCTCGTTACCGTACTGACCGGCCATCTTCTTGTTCTTGAAGACGCGGGACGGCGAGGAGTTTGCGCCCATGGAACCGACTTCTCTGTGGATCGGGCCCACGCCGTGGGTTGCGCAGAGGGTGTGGTGGTTCCAGCGCTTGATCGAGCCGGTGTATCCATGACCTCTGGTAAGACCGGTCACGTCCACTTTGTCGCCGACCGCGAAGGTCTCGACGGTGATGACGTCGCCGACTTCCTTTGCGCAATCCTCAAAGCGGAATTCTTTGAGGTGCTTCTTGAAGGGGAGATTTGCTTTTGCAAAGTGACCCTGTTCAGCTTTGTTCAGGTGCTTTTCCTTGACTTCGGCAAAACCGAGCTGGAGCGCGTCGTAACCGTCTTTTTCAACGGTCTTCTTCTGCGCCACGACGCAGGGGCCTGCTTCGATCAGGGTAACGGGAATGACGTTTCCGACCTGGTCGAAAATCTGCGTCATACCGATTTTTTTACCGATAATACCCTTTTTCATTTTTGTTTTTCCTCCTGTAAATTATTGGTTGACAGTTGGGTTCTCTGCCAACATGACTTACAAAGTTACCGATCATTCCTGCCCTTGGGGCAGACAACTCGGCTGTTGTCTTTGTGTTTGCGGTGCGCGATTTCGGTTGCTTGATATTTGACCTAAAAACTTAGATCTTAACCTCGATCTCAACACCGGCGGGGAGCTCGACACTCATCAGGGCGTCCACAACCTTCTGGGACGGCTTGAGGATGTCGATGAGTCTCTTGTGCGTGCGATACTCGAACTGCTCGCGGCTATCCTTGTACTTGTGCACCGCGCGAAGGATCGTAACGATCTCCTTATCGGTGGGAAGCGGGATAGGACCGGAAACTTCGGCACCGTTCCGCTTTGCCACTTCCACGATCTTCTTCGCGGCGGTGTCAATCAGAACGTGATCGTAGCTCTTGAGTCTGACTCTGATCTTCTCTTTGACTGCCATTGATTTTGCCTCCTTATCAGATTTTGCTTGCCTGCGCGCGACGACATATATAAATATGGAAGTCGTCCGCCTGCAGGATGCAGTTTGCAAGGCCGGCATTTCCTACAACACTGTTCCGTGAGTTTCTTCCCCTTTCCGAAAGAAACGGAGTTTGCCGACCCGGCAGCATTCCGGGAGGACAAATTCCGGGGATTCAGAAGTTGGGAATACGGAAGCACAATGCGCGTTCGCATTGTTTTTCGTGCTTCGGTGAACACCATTCGCCCGGTTTAACGGACATACTCCACGAAAATTCCCTGCAAAGGCGTCCCTTTGCAGCAACCTTTCGCTTCTTCGCATATCAAGCTCAATCATTATAACAAATATTTTCCAATAAATCAAGAAAAATCTTTTGTGCATTTCGCAGATTTTTCGATTGACAATTTGTGTAAAATATACTATTTTTCACAAAAATAAGGCAAAATCGGGATCGAAAAAGCAAAACAGTAGATTCAGAAAGCGCAAAAGTCCCGTTTTTGCCGAATTTGCCCTGTTTTTTCCTGCAAAAAGCCGGTTTTGAAACATTTTGTTCACAATTCTGTTTTATAATAGGATAGAATCTATGCCAATCAAAAGAAGGAACTTCCGTTATGAAAAGCAAAATTCCCTTTCTTTCTCTCCGCTATGCCGCATTTGGGCTTGGCCTTGCGGCGGGACTGCTTGCTCTGATCGCAGGCTTTGTGCAATTTGAATCCGGAACCCATTACTTTTTCCGTGGAGCCGTTTTGCCGGTTCTGTCGGCTGTGTTTGCGATCTTAGGCGTTTGTGCGGCCCTTGCCGCCGGCTTTCTGAATCCCGAAAGCGAGCACCCGGAGCCTCGTCGCGCTTCCTTTTTACCGGCGGCACCAGGCTTCTTTGCCTCGGCCCTTGTCTTCTTCTTTCTCCCCTCCTATCCGGCAAAGGTATCGCTGATCCTTGCCGTGATTTCCATGATTCTGCTGTTGTTCTCTTGTGTCTTTTGCCTGCTCTCCTTCCTTTTGAAGGATCCCAAATATCGCGGTCTTCTGTCGCTCCTCGGCTTTTTCCCAACTCTTGCGCCGGCCGTGCTTGCCTTCCTTTATTACTTTGACAAGACGGTTGAGATGAATTCTCCTCTCAAAGTTGCCCTGCAAACCGGTCTGCTTTTCGGGATGGCCCTGTTTCTCTGTGAGATCCGCCGTCTTCTGGGGCGTCCGCTCCCCCGCCTGCTCTTTGGCTTGCGGCTGGCCCTCTTTCCCGCGGCCTCGATCGGCGTCGGGATGATCCTATCCACCTATTTTGCGGGCGTCTTTACAAGAACCGACTATCTCCTCGGCGCCATTCTTCTTCTGACTCTGCAGATTTCGCTTCTGTTTGATCTTTTCCCCGCCAAAAAGCAGGACAATATTTAATAGGTAGAATTCCTTCTGACGAAAGGAGTCCTCATGGACGCAAACACCCGAATTCAATGGCTCCATAAAAAGATCGCCATGAACAGTTTTCCAAACGCGCAGCGCCTCTCCGAGCGTTTTGGCATTTCGCACCGGCAAGCGCAACGGGATCTGGATTATCTGAGGCGAACGGTTGGCGCTCCGATCGCGTACGATCCCAAGCGCAAAGGATTTTACTATACCGAGCCCTTCAATCTGCCTCTGCTCCTCTCCTCGGACAACGACGAGCTTTACATCCGCGAGATCCTGACGGCAAAGAGCGGTGAACTGGAGGCCGACGACTCGATCATTCAGATGCAGATCCCCTACTCGGCGCTCGTCGAAATTCCGGACAAGCTGACGGCGCTCGAACTCAGCCGCTACGTCATCGCAAACAAGAACGGCGGCAGATACCTTTGCGAGTTTCACAGCATTGAAAAATTCATCGGCGTGCTCTTTTCGCTCGGGAGCGAGTTCCGCATTGTCGAGCCGATCTGGCTCCGCGAAAAAGTGACCGAACGCGCGCGCATGGCTCTCGCCGCAAACGGGGACGAATATTTTGAAAAAAAATAAGTCTGATTCTAAAAAACGATTCCATAAAAGACCGCCGCAAATCTGCGGCGGTCTTTTCTTTATGATATCGTCAAATGACTTCCACGCGGATGGTATTGGTGCTTCCGACCTGAGAGGAGGTGCCGCCGGTGATGATGATCCTGTCTCCCGGCTGAAGCCCGAGCGTCTTTTTGGCGATCTGCTTTGCGTTGTAGAAGAGCACTTCGATCGAGGGATAAACCTCGCACATGACCGGAAGGACGCCCCAGGAAAGGCCGAGCTGCTGGAAGGTCTTTTCGTTGACCGAAAGTCCTATAATATCCATGGGCGGGCGGAAACGCGAGACCATGCGCACGGTCGTACCCGAGAGCGAGCAGACCACGATCGCCTTGGCGTCAATGTCGATCGCCATACCGACGACCGCGTGCGAGATGGCGTCCATTTCACTGCGGATCTGGAAATCGGTCTTGGCAAAGCGTTTTTTATAATGAATGTTCTTTTCGGCGGCCTCGGCAATCTTCGCCATGGTAGCCACGGTCAGAACCGGGTGCTTGCCTGCTGCCGTCTCGCCCGAGAGCATGATGGCACTGGTGCCGTCAAAGACTGCATTTGCCACGTCGGAGATCTCGGCTCTGGTCGGGCGGGGGTTCTGGATCATCGATTCGAGCATCTCGGTCGCGGTGATGACGCGTTTGCCAAGCATGCGGCATTTGGTGATGAGTTGTTTCTGAATGGCGGGCAATTCCTCAAAGGGAATCTCCACGCCCATGTCGCCTCGGCCGATCATAATGCCGTCGCAGGCCGAGCAGATCTCCTCGATGTTTTCAATACCCGAACGGTTCTCGATCTTAGCGATGATGCTGATCTGCTTGGCACCGTTTTTGTTCAAAAAATCCATAACGTCCAGAAGATCCTGTTTTCTGGAAACGAAGGAGCAGGCAACGTAGTCCACGTCGTTTTCAATTCCGAAAAGCAGATCCTTTTTGTCCTGTTCGCTGAGATAAACCTGTTTTAAGACCTTGCCCGGGAAGCTCATGCTCTTGCGGTTGGAAATCTCTCCACCCTCGTCGACCCGGCAGATGATATCGGTTCCCTTGACCTCGGTAACGGTAAAGATGAGAAGCCCGTTGTTGACCAGCACCTTGTCGCCGGGAACAAGCTCTTTGGCAAGATCCTTATAGCTGACCGAGACGATGGTGTTGTCGCCCTCGATGTCGCGCGTCGTAAAGGTGAAGGTGTCGCCTTCCTTCAGCATACATTTCCCGTCCTTGAAGACGCCGATGCGGTATTCGGGGCCCTTGGTATCCAGCATAATGGCAAGCGGACGGCCGGAAGCCGCTCTGACCTTTTTGAGGCGGTCGATTTTCACCTGATGATCTTCGTGCGTGCCGTGCGAAAAGTTCAGGCGCGCGATGTTCATACCGGCTTCCAGCATTTGGGCAAGCGTTTCTTCGCTTTCGCTGGCAGGGCCGATGGTACAAACGATTTTTGTTTTACGCATGAGGATTCCCTCCATAATCTGTCGTAAAATTCCGGGAGATGCGCCGAGCGCACCAATCTCCCCCATTATCATTGTAGCACACGGGAAGAAAAAAGGCAAGAGCTTTTTGCAAGAAAAAAGAATTTGCGCTTGCGAAAAAAGAAAAAATTTGCTATACTGAAACAAAAGGGGTGATCCTTTTGAATGAAGCAAAGAAAACCGTCGTCATCACCGGCGCGAGCGACGGCATTGGAAAAGCCGCGGCAAAGCAGTTGAAGAATCTCGGCCACAAGGTCGTGATCACCGGCAGAAATTCCGAAAAGACCATGGCCGTGGCAAAAGAATTGGAGGTCCCTTATCACCTTTGCGACTATGCAGATCTTTCGCAGGTTGTCCGTCTTGCCGAGGAGCTTGCGGCCTATGAGCGCATCGACGTGCTTGCCAACAATGCGGGCGGCCTGCAAACGGCGCTTGCCAAAACAAAAGACGGCTTTGACAAAACCTTTCAGGTCAACCTGCTCGCGGGGCTTCTTTTGACGCTTCTTTTGAAGGAAAAGCTCATCGAGTCGGGTGCAACGGTGATCCAGACCTCGAGCATCGCCTCCAACCTCTACGGGTCCGACTTTGATCCAAGCGACCTGCAAAACGAGCATGCGGCCTCGGTCCGCAAAGCCTACGGATATTCCAAGCTCGAGGATGCTCTGATGACGCGCGAATTGCAGCGGCGCTTCGGCGCAGAGGGGATCCATGCCGTTGCCTTTGAGCCGGGCGTGGCGAGGACGAATTTTGCATCCGACGCAAAGGGATTTCTCGGCGCGTTCTACCGCTCGCCTCTGCGCTATCCCTTTACCATTTCCCCCGAGAAGGGAGCCGAGCGTCTGACACGCCTTGCCATAGGGACTCCAAACACCGATTTTATCCCGGGCGAGCTTTACAGCTACAAAAAGATCTATCGGCTGAAATTCAAGGATCCGGACGGAATGATCGCAAAAAAGTTTTTCGACGACTGTCTGAATCTGCTCTCTCCCTATCTCGCCTAATTTCAAAAAAAGCTCTGTACAAACCGGCTTTTTTGTGGTATATTGTAAAAAACGACGGCAAGTCTTTCGATTGCCGACAAGGAAAGCGATAGGAACATGAAACCAACCGAATCGGGAAAACTGAAACAACAGCTCCTCACTGAGAGGCTCATCGTCATCGCGCGCGACATTCCGGCCCCCTCCCTGCTTCCCTTAGGCGAAGCGCTCTATTTTGCCGGCGTGCGGTTTTTGGAGCTTCCCTTCCCGGCAAATGCCGGCGCGGAATCCGACAAGAATCATGCCGCAAAAATCGCCGTTCTGGCCAAGGCTTTTCGCGGGCGCATGCAGATCGGCGGCGGAACGATCCTAACTTCGTCTCAGGTGGAGCTTACAAAAGCCGCAGGCGGCTCTTTTTTGCTCTCGCCCGACGTGAATGAGGCTGTCATAAGGGCAACCAAAGCGGCCGGTCTTCTCTCGATCCCGGCAGGCTTTACGCCGACCGAGATCCGAAAAGCCTATGACGCGGGCGCCGACTTTGTCAAGTTCTTCCCCGCATCGGTCGCAGGGCCGGATTACATTAAGGCGGTTTTAGGCCCGCTCTCCTATATTCCCATCATCGCCATGGGCGGCGTGACTCTTGACTCGATTCCCGCTTATCTTGCCGCAGGCGCAAAAGGCTTTGGCATCGGAGGCGGCATCGTCGATCGCGAGCTCCTGCAAAAAAATGACTTTGAAGGCATCTTCCGTCTGTCTAAAACCTATGTGGAAAAAATAAAATCATAAGGAGGTCCTCTATGAACATCTGGCACGATATGGATCCCAAGCAGGTTTCTTCCTCCGACTTCAATGCGGTCATCGAAATTCCAAAAGGAAGCAACTGCAAATACGAAATGGATAAGTACACCGGCCTTCTGCGCCTCGACCGCGTCCTCTACACCTCAACCCACTACCCGGCAAACTACGGCTTTATCCCCAGGACTTTTGCCGACGACGGCGACCCCTTGGACGTGCTGGTTCTTTGCTCCGACCCGATCTACCCCATGACGCTCATCCGCGCCTTTCCGATCGGTGCCATGCGCATGATCGACGGCGGCAGGATCGACGACAAGATCATCGCCATTCCCTTCTCGGATCCGACCTACCACGGCGTGCAGGAGATTTCTCAACTCCCCTCGCACATCTTTGACGAAATCATGCACTTCTTCTCGGTCTACAAACAGCTTGAAAACAAGCAGACCGACGTGCAGACACTCTATGACAGAGCCACGGCAGAGAAGATCATCCAAGAGGCGATCGACACCTACGTCAATACCTTTTGCAAATAAAATGAAGAAGCAACCGCAAAGTGCGGTTGCTTCTTTTTTTGAAAGATTATTTTACGAAAATTTCGTAGGCCATGTCTCGCAGAGTCGGATGGACTTGATGGTGGAGGTAGTCGCAGTCGTAAATGTGCGTACCGAAATAAAGTGCCAGACGGTTTTTGCGATCGACCAGCGCAAAAGGCCCTGTCGCGCCGTCCCAACCGAATTCTCCCAAAGGCGAGCGCGCCATGGAGACGACCGGATTGACATGGACTCTTCCGCAAAGTCCCCAGCTGTAGCCGAACAGGCGCGTGGGAATAAAACTGCGCTGGACTTCGTCGGGAAGCTGTCCTTTTTCCATCATGGCGATGGTTTCTGGTTTTAAGAGCTGATAGCCGTCCGGAGTTTTTCCACCGTTTGCGAGTGTGGTCAAAAGCTTGATCTGCTCGTCGCCGTTCGTGATCAGTCCCGCTCCGCCGCTGTCGTATTCGTCCGAGAGGATAAACCCGCAGGCGGGTTCTTTTTCTTCGGCTCTCGCCAGACCACGCAGACTGCGGTACTGCCTTGCGATGCGTTCGTTCCAGCCCTCACGCAGATGATAGTCGGTAGTTCCCATACCAAGCGGATCGAGAATGATCTCCTTGACATAGTCGCGGAAGCGTTTGCCCGAAACGACTTCCACGATTGCGGCCAACACGTCGTGGCAAAGGCTGTACTGGAATTTTGTTCCCGGCTCAAAATCGAGCGGGCTTTCGACAAAGGAATTGACGATGTTCAGCGTCGTCGGGTGATCGCTTTCCCGGGCCCGCAGAATGGGATCGAGCCGAAGATTATAGTTCAATCCACCGGTCATGGTAAAGAGATGCCGCACGGTCATCACATTCTCTGCCGGGTGGATCTCGCCGGTCTTTTTTTCTTTGACCAGCAAATTCTGATAGGCGGGCAGATATTTTGCCACCGGGTCGTCAAGCCCCAGTTTGCCCTCTTCCACAAGACGCATTGCCACCGTGCAGGTGGTGATCTTGGAGATCGAGCAAACGTAGTAGAGGTCGCGCCCGGCTTCGGCGCCGACCGCGTGGCGATAGACGACCTCTCCGTCACGCGTGACGACAAGGTCGCAGGCAGGGATCCCGCGCTCGGGCATTTTTTCAAGATAGTTTGTCAGATCGGTTGGATTCATCATAGCCTCCCGAAAAAGGATTCTTTCCACATTGTAACACAAAACGCCCTGCTTTGCAAGGCGTTTTGTCTTGTTTTTTATTTTGCTTCGACGTCGCCCGAGGCGATCAGATCCACGCCGGTGCCAAGGAAGTTTGCAACGATCACGTCACCGCAAGAGACTTTGCCCTTCACGGTGATCTTGCGGATCTCTTCCATGCCCTCAAAGAGGAGTTCCTTCGGGATGGCGGTTCTGGTTCTGACCGGAACAAGCGGGAAGGAAGAGCCTTCGGTCTTGACCGAAGAGGTCAGGATGCGGAGCGGATGGGTGAACTCGTTTTCGGCATAAGCTTTGCCGCGTTTGCAAGTAAAGCCCTCGACCGATTCGATGATCCCCTTTTCGGCGTCGCCCTTCACGGTGATGTTACAGCCCTGCGGGCAGATGATGCAAATGATTTTCTTTTCGGTAGTCATAATCTATCTCCCCTTTCTCAGAGCACTTGAATGGTAACGGCTTCAGCGCCCGCGATGTCTTCGGGTTTGACCGCGACCTTTTCCATTTCACCGGGATTGATCTTGATGAGCTTTTTCGAGTAAATCTCTTTGTCGCCTGCAAAGACCTTGACGGTCACGTTCTTCTGGGGCGCGGCGGCGCGGAAGAAGAGGGATGCGGGCTCATTCGGATTGATTCTTTGCGGGCAGATGTAGCGGACGTTGCTGCCGGTAATGGTCGGGATCTCTTTGCCGGCGGGCAGTTTGCCTGCGGCGTAGAGGGCGGCGTACTTTCCGGCGCGTTCGCTCTCTTCCGAGACGTTGTCGGCCAGGTCGTTGACGTGAACGACGTTTCCGCAAGCGAAGACCGAACCAAGATTGGTCTGCATGAACTGGTTGACTTCTGGCCCACTGGTAATTCTACTGAGCTTAACCCCGGCGGCTTTGCTGAGCTCGTTCTCGGGGATGAGCCCGCAGGAAAGGAGCAACGTGTCGCACTCATAGAGCTTTTCGGTACCCGCGATCGGCTTTTTGGTCGCCGGATCCACTTTCGCGATCACAACGCCTTCGACGCGCTTGTTGCCTTTGATCTCGACCACGGTGTGGGAAAGCAGAAGCGGAATACCGAAGTCTTCAAGGCACTGAACGCGGTTTCTGGTAAGACCTGCGGTGTAGTCCATAAGTTCTGCCACGGCGAGGACTTTTGCGCCCTCGAGGGTCATGCGGCGAGCCATGATCATACCGATGTCTCCCGAGCCGAGAATCACGACGCGTTTGCCGACCATCATGTTCTGACGGTTGACAAGGCGCTGCGCCGCGCCTGCGGTGTAAACGCCGGCCGGACGCGTGCCGGGGGTCATGATCGCGCCTCTGGTGCGCTCTCTGCAACCCATTGCAAGAATGATGCTCTTGCCTTTGGCAATGAACAGACCGTCTTTCGAGTTGATGCCGGTCACGGTATCTTTCCCGACTTCAAGAACCATAGTCTCCAGCTTATATTCCACGCCGAGAGCGAGGACTTTTTCAATATAGCGGTGCGCATATTCCGGGCCGGTCAGCTCTTCGCCAAAGGTTTTCAGTCCGAATCCGGGGTGGATGCACTGTTCCAGAATGCCGCCGAGCGTGACGTCACGTTCAACGATGAGCACGTCTTTTGCTCCTGCTTCCTTGGCTCCTACTGCTGCGGCAAGGCCTGCGGGGCCGCCGCCTACGATAATGACGTCATAAATCTTGTTGCTCATATTCGTTTTCCTTCCTTTCGCGCTTTATCTGGCTTCGCCGACAAGCATTTCGGAACCCGGATCGTTCTTGCGGACTTCTTCGGGAGAAATGCCGAGTTCTCTTGCGAGAATTTCAATCACGCGCGGACCGCAGAAACCGCCCTGGCAACGCCCCATACCGGCGCGCAGACGGCGTTTGACGCCGTCAACCGAGCGGGCGCCAAGCGTGCGATGAATTGCATCGCAGATCTGCCCTTCGGTAACCGTCTCACAACGGCAGACGATGTTGCCGTATCTCGGATCCTTTGCAACGAGCGCCGCGCGTTCTTCCGCCGAAAGTTCGGCAAAGCGAGGCGTGCCGTGACGGATCGGGTTGAAATCGGTCTTGAACTCTGCGTGGAGTCCGCCTTCGATCATCAGATCAACCACGTATTTGGCGATCGAGACCGATGCGGTAAGACCGGTGGAACGAACGCCCGAGAGGTTGACGTATCCTTTGAGATCATCGTAAACGTCAATGTTGAGCCCTTCGGGGTTGCGCTGTGCGCGGAGCCCCGCATACTGCGTGATGGTATCGCGGAGATTGACGCCCGGGATCATCTTTCGAACGTCTGCCGCGATGCTCTCGAGCCCCTCAACGTTGGTGCTCTTATCGGCCTTGTCGAGAAGATCCTCGGCGGTCGGCCCAACGAGCATATTGCCATGGATGGTCGGGCACATCAGTTTGCCCTTGGTTACCTTGGTCGGGATCGGCAGGATGATCATGCCGACTTTGCAAGAGGTATTCTTATCGAGAATGTAAAACTGTCCTTTTCTGGGAGTTACGTAATAGTCGTTTTTGCCGACATAGCCTGCCACTTCGTCGCAGTAAAGCCCTGCGGCGTTAATGACGTACTTGGTCGCGATGTCGCCCGCCGTGGTGTTCACGGTAGTTACTCTACCCTCTTCAACCTTGATGCCTGTGCACTTGGTCCCAAGCAGGAATTCCACGCCGTTATCGGCGGCATTCTCTGCAAGACCGATGCAAAGGAGGAAGGGATCGATGATGCTCTCGCGCGGGATGTAAAGGCCGCCTTTGACCTCGGGATTGAGGTTCGGCTCCATCTTGAGAAGCTCTTCGCCGGTTTTGTACTCGATGTCATAGACGCGGTTGAGCATGGCCTTGTGCTTGAGCGCGGGAAGCTGTGCGTACTGCTCGTCGGTAAAGGCGGGAAGCAGCGCGCCGATGCGGGAAAACGGAACGTCCAAATCCTTTGTGATCTGGTCATACATCGGGTTTGCGGCGACGACCAGCTGGCTCTCCAGCGTTCCGGGTTTTGCGTCATATCCTGTGTGGATAATGGCGCTGTTGGATTTAGAGCTGTCGCCGCCAAGATCCTCGTTCTTTTCAACGACAATGACCTTGAGCCGATATTTCGACAGTTCTCTTGCAAGCGCGCTACCGACTGCGCCTGCACCGACAATAACAACGTCTGCTTGTTTCATCTTTTGCTATACTCCTTTTTATGTATGATGCAATGGAATTTACATTTTGTCAAGAGAGTTGCGATTCGAGCGCGGCGATCTTTGCGATCCGCTCGTGCGCGATGGCAAGGAATTCTGCGGGAGTCTTTTCGCAATAGCGCTCCTGGTTACAAAGTTCAAGCGTCAACGCCCCAGTGTATCCGGTTTTGTGAAGACGCTTCATCATCGCCGTATAGTCGAGATTCCCGTCAAACGGCATGATGTGTTCATCAGCATCGCGCCAGATATCGGTCTGATCCCGCCCGAAATTGTCGTGGATGTGCGTACAGAGAAGACGATCTCCGTAAAGCGCGAGATAATCCACCGGTTCACCATAGCTATAGCAATGCTGGTGACCGCAATCGTAGCAAAACCCGACGTAGGGTTCTTTTTCGTAGCGCTTCATAATCACGTCGAGATAATCGTCGCGGCGAAGATTCTCAAAGGCGATCTTCACTTTTTTTGCAGTCGCGTATTCCACAAGTTCATCAAAGCGGGCAAGTCCGAAATCATAGATGAGCGGCGGGAACCAGCCGGAAGAAACGTGGCTGACCACGACCGGGATCCCGGCCTCTGACGCGCCTTCGATCGAGGAATAGATCCCATCGCGAAGTTTTAAGTAAGCGTCTCCCGGGTTCCAGAACTGGTTGACCCCTGCATAGGGTGCGTGCAAAAATTCCAGCGCGATGCCAAGACGATCGCACTTTTCTTTCAACCGAAGGATTTCCTTTTGGTTGAATTCGTCGCAAAAGACCATTTCAAATCCGGCGTCTGCGATGTAATCCAGTGCATCGTATTCCGACTTCCCCGGCAGGCAGGACGTGATGATTCCGAGCTTGCGTTTCAAAGTGAATCTCCTCTTTTCATTGTTTCATATTCAAAGGAGCAGAAGGGCGAACCTCTCAATCGTAAAGGGTTGCGAGGTCCCGGCAGGACTCTTTTGTCTCCTCGTAGAGTTTGCGGTAGACGCGATAGGATTTTTCATAGACCTTTACCGCATCGGGATTGGGCGTATAGGTGCGCGAATCGGTCAGGAAGAGATGGATCTGCTCCCAGTCTGTAAACACACCCACAGACACACCCGCAAGGAAGGCCACGCCGAGCGCCGAACCCGGATGGGACGGATAGGCTCTGACCTCTTTTCCCAGCACGTCGGCCGCGATCTGGCACCAGAACTTGGAGCGCGAGCCGCCGTTGGTGGCAAAAATGTGCTCGGGCTCAAATCCCATCTCTTTGATGGTATCAATGTGGTGCTTAAATCCGTAGATGACCGCCTCGAGGCAGGCGCGGAAGATGTGCGCCTTGGTGTGCGAGAGGGTAAGGCCGAACATCATGCCGCGCGCCTGCGGATCAAAGATCGGAGTCTTCTCACCGAGGAAGTAAGGCAGAATGACAAGGCCGTCGGAAGCCGGAGGCAGTTTGGAAGCCTCCATGTCAAGCTCTTTGAGCGCCTCTCCGCCGTAGTTGCCGAGAATGTCGCCGAGATACCACTTGACGAGCGAGCCGCTCGCCGCCATGCAACCGTTGACCAGATAGTGGTCGGGCACGATGTGGTAATCGAAGAAGAGCTTGGGGCTGGTTTTAATTTCATCGGTACAGTAGAGGATATCCCCCGCTCCGCCGAATTTGATGAGCAAATCTCCCGGCTTGGTGATGCCTGCCGACAGGGTGGAGGCAACGTGGTCGGCGCTCCCGGCAATGACCGGGATCCCGGCGGCAAGGCCGGTGATCTTTGCGGCATTGGCGGAGACTTCTCCGACGACCGCCATCGATTCGCCCACCTTCGGGAACCATGCGGGGTCAAAGTCGAACTGCTCCATCTGGTCGGTTAGCCATTCTTTTTTGCGAATGTCGAAAATGCCGCTCTCGACCGCCCAGTTCATCTCGATCGAGAACACGCCGGTGAGTTTGTAAACGATATAGTCGTACGAGCCGAGCACGTGCCGCATTTTGGCAAACACCTCGGGCTCATTCTGTTTGACCCAGAGCATGCGGGGCAGAACGTGCTGTTGATTGGTGTATCCGCCGGTCAGGGCAAAGAGCTTTTCCTGATCGACTTTTTTTGAAATCTCCTCGATCTGTTCGATCGGGCGGGCGTCGTTCTGCTGGATCGTGTTGCGGATCGGCTCGCCGTTCCCGTCGAGCATGACGATGGCGGGAACCATACCGGTCACACCGATGCAGGCGATCTTTGCAAACGCGTCCGGATTGCGGTCTTTGAGTCTTTTTACCGTGTCAACGCTGTTGTTCCACCAGTCGTTGGCGTTTTCCTCTGCCCAGCCGGTTTTGAGTGAAATGAGATTGTGCGGTGCGCTGACCTCGTCGAGGATCTTCCCCTCGGAGGAGACCAGAATGGCTTTGACCGCCGTGGTGCCGATGTCAAGTCCCAGAATGGTTTTCATGATCCGGCACCTCTTACAGCTTGTTGATCTCGATTTCCTCAAGGCTGTCGAGGATCTCGGTGGCATAGGGCTTCATTTTCTCCTTCATATCGTCGAAAACCGTGACGCCAAGGCCGATGCTTCCGGCGGCTTTCGCCATGGCAACGTCGACGTAGGAGTCGCCGATCATGACCATGTGCGAGGTCGGCAGATTTTCGAGCTTGGAGATGTATTGGAGCATATCGGGATGGGGCTTGCCGAGTGCAACGTCGGCAGACGTGACGACAAAGCGCACGTTGTCCCAACAGTTGTAGAGCTTCATCGAGTCGCGGGTGCGCTCGACGGTATCCGACGTGGCAACCCCGTAGGGGATGCCGAGATCGTTGATGCGTTTCATCAGAGCTTCGTAGCCGGGCTGCGCTTTGATCGCGCGCTTCAGGCTGAAATCGGCATCGGAAATCTCAAAAATTTCCTTTGCGAGGGTACGTGCTGCGTGCCAGACCATGCCGCAGTGATCCACAAGGAATGCGGCAAGAATGACGATCTCCTCGGTCGGGGGAGCGATGGCAAGAATGCCGGTCGGTTCGACGTAGGTAGTTTCCACTTTGCCGTCGGTCGTTTTGACGCTGACGCCCATGAGCTTGGCCCATGCGTACTGCTGTTCGACCGTGCAATGCTTGCAGAGTGCGCGCAGACGCGAGTCGGCCAGTTCAATCCAGAACTGCTGAGCCTCGAACATAAGACCGTCTTTGTCAAAAACCAAAAGGTCGGCTTCGTAGGTGTGTCCGTTCGCTTTGATGGAAAAAAGCATTGATTTAATTTTATCCTTTCATACAGTCAGAAACTTACTTTCTGACGCTGTGAACCACTTTCATAAATTCTGCGACGCGTTTTTCGTCTACCATGTTCTCAAAAATACCGTCGTACTTGAAGGTGGTGGCGACGACAGCTCCGTCGGCAATGGCGAGCTGGTCTGCAATGGTTTCCTTGCGGCAACCGGTGTTGGCGAACACAACCGTGTTCGGGACTGCATTTTTGACTTCTGCAAGAACCGAAGAATCGGTGGCAGAACCCGCGGTCTGACCGCTGACGCAGAGCGCGTCGGGACGGCAGTTAAACACCGTGCTCTTGGCGATCTCGGCCGGCTTGCGGGCTACAAGGTAGGCAGACGCTTCGGGAACGATGTTGAAGAGGAGCTTGACGTCCTCGGCGCCGATCTCATGCTGGTGACGGACGGTGGCGCCGCAGTTGGTGTCCCAAATGCCAAAATCACTTGCATAAGCGCCTGTGAAGATCTCGCGAATGAACTTGGCGCCGGTGGCGGCGGCAAGATCCAGCGACTTGTTTGCGTCCCAAAGGACATTCACGCCGAATGGAACTTTGATTTCACTCATCAGTTCGCCCACGATACGACCCATGGCGGCGACCGTTTCGGTGCGCACGTTCGTCAGATAAGGCAGGCTGTACTCGTTCGAGAACATGATGGCGTCTACGCCGCCGTTCTGGAGCGCCTTCAGGTCTTTTCTGGCTCTGTCAACGGCGTATTCCATGCCGAGTTCTTTTTTGAACTGGGGATCGCCGGGCAGGGGTGCCAGGTGGAGCATTGCGATGATCGCTTTCTCGGTTCCGATGACTTCTTTTAACCAACTCATTTTGTTTTTCCTCCGCTATATAAATTTTTTTAGTTGGATCAAACGAGGTTTGCGCCGCCAGAGACGTTCATGGCTTCCCCGGTGATGAAATCCGATTCGGGAAGCACGAAGAAGGCAACCGCGTTTGCAACATCCTCAGGGTAGCAGAGGCGACCCATGGGGGTATGATCAATATAACTCTGGCGTACCGCCTCCGGCTCCATGCCACGCATTTTGCCTTCCCAGACGATTTCACGATCCTGCATCGGAGTCTTTACCCAGCCGGGGCAGACGCAGTTGACCGTGATGCCATAGGGCGCAAGTCCGATCGCCGACGCGCGGGTAAGTCCCAGAACACCGAACTTTGATGCGGTGTAGTGCGCGAGGGTGGGATCGGCTTTGACGGCGGCCATCGAGCAGGTGTTGACGATCCGCCCGCCGCCGTTCTCTTTGAGATAAGGAATGACCGCCTGCGTGCAAAGGAACACGCCCTTCATGTTGACGTCCACGTTGAAATCCCATTCCTTTTCGGTCAGGTCTTCCAGAGGAGCCATGGAAGAGACGCCCGCGTTGTTGCAGACGATGTCGAGTTTGCCGTACACTTTTTTGACGGTTTCGAGCGCGGAATCAATCGACGCACGGTTGGTCACATCGAGAGTCAGCGCCATGTGCGCGGGGTTGCCGGGGTAGGTGACAAGCGTGTCAACCGTTGCCTGTGCGGCCTCTCCGTTGATGTCGGTCGCAACGACGACAGCGCCCATTTTCGCAAGTCTCTGTGCAATGGCAGAGCCCATGTTGGGTGCGTGATCTCCCGCCTCGGCAGGTGTCACTTTGCCGTATCCTGCGCCGGTGATAAAAGCGATTTTACCCATGATCGGTGTTTCCATATCCAGTTCTCCTTTTTTTTGGCTTTTGTTTAGTCAAGATTTCTCCCAAATTGTTCATTTTCATTATATCATAGTCTTTCCTTCCTGGCAAGAGTTGTTCGATATTTTGAAAACCGAACAAAAATCGAACAAAAACGAGCAAAAAACCGGCGAAAACACTTGTATTTTTGTTCGTTTTGTGCTATCTTAAAATCAGAACGCAAAAGGAGAAAAAGGATGGAACTGAACAACCGGCAAAAAAAGATTTTACAGATCCTCGACGACACCGGGGAGGTCAAAGTTGCGTCGCTTTCCAAATCTCTCTACTTCAGCGAAATGACCATTCGCCGTGACCTCGAGATGATGGAAAAAGAAGGATTGCTCCACCGCATTCACGGCGGCGCCGTTGTGAACGATTCGGAATTCCAGTACCCCATCTGGTACCGCATGGAGATCAACAAGGAACAAAAAAAGACGCTGGCGCAGCGCGCGGCAAAGTATATCCACGACGGACAGGTCATCTTTTTCAACAGCTCCTCGACGCTCGCCTATCTCCTTCCCTATCTGCAAAAATACAAAAATCTGCGGATCATCACCAATTCGGTGCATCTGCTTTTTCGCATCTCCAAAATGCACATTCCCTGTTTTCTCACCGGCGGCCGCTACAATGAGATCGAGGGCAGTCTCTCGGGCAGACAGGCCGAAGAATTCTTGCGCGGCATCAACCCGGATGTTACCTTTCTCTCCTGCGAGGCACTCTCCGAGGACGGATACGTCACCGACAGCGACGCCGATCTTGCCGAGATCGATCGACTGGTCGTCGCCCGCTCCAAAGCCTCGGTGCTCCTCATGGACCGCTCCAAGGTCGGCACCCTTTGCACCTACACCGTCTGCCACACCGACCAGGTGACAGAGGTGATTTTGTTGTGATAGGCGAGGAAAACGATAGACGATTCAAAAAATTAGTTTTTCTGCACGATATGATATAAACGGTTCTTAGAAAAGGACTCTTTTAGCACGATAAAAAGAAAAATGGGCCCCGCCGAAAAAGGAGAAAAAATATGAAATCACTTGGAAAGCTCGAAGAAATCAAAGACTTGCGCGATGTATGGCCGCACGAAGCGATCGATTTTACACCTTGGTTGGCAAAGGAAGAAAATATCAATCTTCTCGCCGAGGCCGTGGGATTAGAAATCACGGTTGACGAGCAGGAATCTCCGGTTGGAGATTTCAGCGTTGATATTTTCGCTTCCGAAACCGGGACAGAAAGAAAGATCATCATTGAGAATCAGCTGGAAGACACCAATCACGACCACCTCGGCAAGCTGATTACATATGCTTCCGGCAAATCTGCCGATATTATCATTTGGGTTGTGAAGAGAGCGCGTGAAGAACACAAAGCCGCAATCGAATGGTTGAACAATCACACCGATGACAAAATCGGCTTTTTCCTCTGCGAAATCAAACTCTATCGAATCGGTTCTTCTGACCCCGCTGTAAAATTTGAGGTTGTGGAAAAACCGAACGATTGGTCAAAAGAAGTCAAAAAAGCAAGCAGTGGAATAAACGCCACAGAGCAGGCGCGACTGGATTATTGGACCGCTTTCAATGAATATGCATTTCGAAATACTTCTTTTGCTGGAGAATTCAAGCGTCGCAAACCCTCAACCGACCACTGGCTATCGTTTAGCATTGGTTCCTCCGCGTGCAAAATTAGTCTTCTCCGTTTACAAAACGAGAGCAAAATCGGTGTTGAGTTTTGTATTAAAGATGATAAATCTTTGTATAGTTCTTTGTTCTCCCAAAAGGATCTCATCGAGGCGGAAATAGGTTTTGCGCTTGATTGGAGAGAATTGCCGGACAAGAAAGCAAGCCGCATTTTGGCGTTTCAATCTGCCGATCTCACAAAGCAATCCGAGTGGCCAAAGCAATTTGGTTGGCTGATGGATTCCATGGTGAAAATGAAAAAGGCTTTTAAGAAGTATATTTGATTGCCGTAATGCAACTTTATCCCTCGCCATATAAGCGAGCCCCCGCAGGCAAACGCCTGCGGGGGTTTCATACTTTCACATTTTCTTGACGATCTTTTTTGGTTTATTCACATTTTCTTGACGATCTTCGAGAACAATTGCACATTTTCAAACAGAACTTGAATATTTGAGAAGCGCAAATCCAGAAAGCCCTTGTAAAATAAGGCTTTTCAGAACTTTTTGTAGAAAAATCGTAGAAGCCTACCAAAAACTGGAAAATTTTGGACTTGCAAAACCGGCAAAAAGCGACAGGTTAAAAATGGTGAAAAGCCTTGTAAATAAAGGAAAAACGGAGGTTCAATGAACCTCCGTTTTTCTGGTCTGAGTGACAAGACCCCAACTTGCGGCCACAACCGTGGAACCCCCAAAGCTCGGCAAGCTCGCTTCGGGGAACCCCCGACCACCCCTACTGCGCCTCGGCGCAGGGGGAGCTTTCGTGACACAAGTTCAAAATCTCGCCGTACAAAGCAGAAACAGCCGAGCGGGTTTTTGCCCACCCGGCTGTTTCTGGTCTGAGTGACAAGACCCCAACTTGCGGCCACAACCGTGGAACCCCCAAAGCTCGGCAAGCTCGCTTCGGGGAACCCCCGACCACCCCTACTGCGCCCCAGCGCAGGTGGCGCTATCGTGACACAAGTTCAAAATCTCGCCATACAAAGCAGAAACAGCCGAGCGGGCTTTTGCCCACTCGGCTGTTTCTGGTCTGAGTGACAAGACTTGAACTTGCGGCCTCTACCACCCCAAAGTAAATTTTGGGTTAAAATAAGCGGTTTTTTGTGCGATAAATCCAAAAAATCAAGTCAAAAAACAGGCAATTCAAACAAAAAGTGAGCGAAAAATTGCGATTTTTGGAAAAGGTGGGACTGTTTTTCGAAAATATTTGTGAATAAATTTGTAGAAAAATTAGTGAACACGCAAATAGAAGAAAGGAATCAGAAATGGATACAGAAAACAAGTCAGAAAAAGTCGTCCGTGGAGAGGTGTACATGGTGGACTTTGGTAATGCTCTCGGTTCGGAGCAAGGTGGGATTCGCCCGGCTCTGATCCTGCAAAATAACACCGGCAATTTCTATGCGCCAACCACCATTGTCTGCCCCATGACGACTAGGAAGAAACGATTGGCTGCAACGCATGTGACGCTCTTCCCTGCCGAGTGCGGTCTCTTAAAACCGTCGATTGTGCTCTGCGAACAAGTGCGGGTTGTCGACAAGCAACGAATCGGCAAAAGGATCGGTCTTTTGACAAACCAGAAAACGCTATCGGAAATCGAACAAAAAATGAAGCTGTCCCTGGGGATAGCAACTTGAAAGGAGAAACCATGAAAGAAAGAAGACTAGACAAGCTAGACAAGCTAGAGGATTACGGAGATCTTTTACTCCCAACCGACCTCCGCAAAATTCTCGGGATCGGAATGAACAAGGTATATGAGCTACTGCAAGCAAACGAGATCCCCCATCTCAGGATCGGCAGAGTCATCCGAATCCCCAAATGCTACGTGCTCGAATACATCGAAAAGTGCACTGCAAAGAAAGACGAGAATCAATAAGAGACTCCCCCGCAAGCAAAACGTTTGCGGGGGAATTTGCTTTCAAAATAGAGCCTTGATTTTTCCCTCTATATATGTTATAATTATTCTGTATAGGTATATATAAATTCAGATTGAATCTGTAAAAACTACCGGTAATGTATGCTCATTAAGGAGAACACGATGAAAAAAACCGATCACAAAAATCAAGTTCCAACCAGCGATCCTTTTGAAGAGTATCAGCACGAGTCTGATCCCACAAAGAGAGAGCGGAGCTATGCCTGGTACACAGCAATCGGGTTGCAGGCAGTCGATGGGTTGGAAACCTCTGATTATTTGAAAGAAACCGCCTCCAAGAACATCAAAGGCGAAATCTCCATCTCCGAAGCGCAAGCCCTCATTGAATCCTATTATAAGAGTGACCGTAAAAAAGACGAAGTGCGCACCGAAGAGGCCGATATCGTCGCTTCTCGTATCGCGCCCATCATTGCCGAAAAAGGCTTCACCTTTTCCGTTGCACAGTATCTTTCGATTCATAAGCGACTGTTCACAGGTATTTATAAGCACGCCGGGAAAATTCGTGATTATAACATCACTAAGAAAGAATGGGTACTCGACGGCGACACCGTAACCTATGGCAACTGGCAAGAACTGCGCGCCATGCTTGATTATGATTTCGCCGAGGAAAAGGCGTTTCAGTATAACAACCTTTCCATGGACGAGATCATTCGCCATCTGGCGCGATTCATCTCCCGCCTGTGGCAAATCCATGTGTTTGGTGAAGGCAATACTCGCACCACCGCAGTCTTTTTCATCAAATACCTGCAATCTCTCGGTTTTGATGTCACCAACGATATTTTTGCGAAAAACGCTTGGTATTTTCGCAATGCAATGGTGCGCGCCAACTACAACAACCTGCAAAAGAACGTTCACGAAACAACCGAATTCTTGGAACTGTTTTTGAGAAACCTGTTGCTCGGCGAAAATCGCCCGATGCAAAACAGGACGATGCACATCAGCAAAGCCTTCAAACAGGACTTTGAAGAGGTCAAACAGGACTCTAAAAGTGCCAAACAGGACTTTGACCGTCTCATTGCTGCCGGCATTTCCGTCCGCTCGACCAATAATATCCTCAAACTTATGAAAACGTTTGGCTTTGAAAAACCGTTTGGCAGAACCGATATTGCAAATGAACTTGGCATCACCAAGTCCCCTGCTTCGGAACTGTTGAGCAAGCTCCTCGCCATCGAGGCCGTCATTCCTGCATCCACCGGCAGAGGAAAGTATCGGTTTAATCCTGAGTTCTTTCATAGATAAACAAATTATGTAAATCCCGACTTCAATCAACAAGGAATTTGTAGTTATGACTGATAAAGAACTGAAAACCTTAAAAGACAACCTGTGGCACGCGGCGGATGTTTTACGCGCGGGTGCGCATTTGGCAGCCAACAAATACGGTCAGCCGATTCTCGGCCTGATCTTCCTGCGGTATGCCGACATTCTGTTCAAGCAGCACAAAAACGAGATCGAGGCAGAATATACACGGCTCGCGGGAACCCGCATGGAAAAGTCAAAGAAGGAAATCGCCATCGAAAAATGCGGTTTCTATCTTCCGGAGTGCGCCTACTATGATTTCATCAACGAATCGCCTGACACCGCCGAAAAAGCAACCGTTGTAAAAAAGGCGATGGAGGAGATTGAGCGCGAGAATCCGAAATTAGAAGGCGTGCTTCCCAAAGAAGTCTATGCCCAACTGGTTCCGGACGAAGAGCCCGAATTACTTTCCAACATCGTGCGCATCTTCAAAGACATTCCCGAAAATTGCACCGTTGATATTTTCGGCGAGATATATGAATACTTCCTTGGTAACTTCGCTCTGGCGGAAGGCAAGGACGGTGGCACATTCTACACGCCAGCCACAGTCGTCCGTTATATGGTGGAAGTCCTTGATCCTAAGCCCGGCGAAAAGAAGTTCCTTGATCCCGCGTGTGGCTCGGGTGGTATGTTCGTGCAAGCCGCTCGTTATATGCACAATCATAACGCAAGCGAAACCGAACAGATGAAGTTCCGCTGCTATGGCGTGGAAAAGGAACCGGACACGGTCAAACTCGCCAAAATGAACCTGTTGCTCAATAACGTGCGCGGTGAGATCACCGAGGCAAACTCTTTCTATTCCGATCCCTACAATGCCTTCGGCGCGTTCGATTACGTCATGGCAAATCCGCCGTTCAACGTGGACGAAGTCGTAGTGGAAAAGGTCATCGACGATGCGCGATTCAATACCTACGGCGTGCCCAGAAACTCGTCCACTTCGGCAAAGAAAAAATCCGATAAAAAAGAAACGGTGCCGAACGCAAACTATTTGTGGATCGGCTATTTCGCCACGGCGTTGAATGAAAACGGCAAAGCGGCACTTGTTATGGCAAACTCCGCGTCGGACGCTGGCAAAAGCGAATACGAGATTCGCAAAAAGATGATCGAAGAAGGCATCATCAGCCAGATGGTGACGCTACCCTCCAATATGTTCTCGTCGGTCACCCTGCCCGCCACTCTCTGGTTCTTTGATAAAAACAAACCTCTGACAGATAAAAAAGACGAAATTCTCTTTATCGATGCCCGCAATACCTTTACGCAGGTTGACCGCGCGCACCGCAAGTTTAGCGATGAACAGATCAAAAATCTCGGCATCATCACCCGCCTGTATCATGGCGATACGGGTGCTTTTGCCGCGTTGATTTCGGAATACAAAGCGGCTATGGCAAATGCGCCGGAGACCGCCGAGGACAAGGAAACAAAGACAAAGTCCTACTGGCAGGCGCAGATTGACTGGCTGACCGAGCGATTCCCGGACGGCGTCTATCGCGACGTGATCGGGCTTTGCAAAGCGGCAAAGCTGGACAGCGAGGACGGCATCATCGATCAGGATTACTCTCTCAACGCCGGGCGCTATGTTGGCGTGGTGATCGAGGACGACGGCATGACCGAAGAAGAATTCAAGGAAACGATGCTCGGCTTGAACGCGGAACTGGAAGCGCTGAACGAAGAAGCCAAATGCCTCGAGGTGCAGATCGCCAGAAATATCAAGGAGCTATTTGAATGAAAAGAACGGTGATCGGCATCGTTGTATTAGCCGGTTTGGTTTTATATTGCACTTTCAGCACCGGCGGTTTTGTTGCAGGCATGCGTGCTCTTGGCGATATCGTAAACATCTTTGGCACTGTGTTTGTGGAACTTTTGAAAGCAATCTTTGCCATTCCGGAAATGGCGCAGGAAATAACAAAAAGAATTATCACAACCATTTTGGTTTGGGCGGTTTATGGCTTTGGTTTGCGCGGAACAGAGAAAAAGATAGCATGGGGCGTTATGGGAGCGGTCGCTTCCGTTATTTGCACAGTTTTGTCATGGGTTGGAATGTTTTGAACAAAAAATAATGTATGGTAAATAACTATGGAATTCATTGAAAAAACGGCAAAAAAATTATATGTGAGTAATTCAGGACTTTCAAAACCAGCAGATCAATTCGGATTTGGCTATCCTTTTCTCTCATATTCAGATATCTTTCACAATTATTACATACCAGAAAAATTAACCACCCTTGTTAATTCTACAGAAAAAGACAGACAAACTTGTTCTATAAAACGCGGTGATGTTTTTCTTACCAGAACAAGTGAAACCACTGATGAACTCGGTATGAGTTGCGTTGCTCTTAAAGATATTCCAAATGCAACATTTAACGGGTTTGCAAAACGCCTTCGTCCAATTTCCGACGAGATTGTTCCGGAATATGCAGCGTATTATTTTCGATCAAATTATTTCAGAGCGCAATGTATAAGTATGGCGTCTCTAATCACAAGAGCAAGTCTAAACGATGGAATGATAGGAAAGCTGAAAGTTAGGTATCCGAAGTCTACTGAAGATCAAAAGCGGATTGGCGATATTCTGATGAATTATGACAAGTTCATTGACATTAACAACAAGCGGATTAAGATTTTGGAGCAGATGGCGGAAAATCTGTATAAGGAATGGTTTGTCCGCTTCCGCTTCCCCGGCTATGAAACCGCAGAATTTGAAAACGGAATCCCAAAAGGGTGGAAAACTAAAACTCTAAACGAATGGATGATTGAAAGTTTTAATGGCGGATGGGGGGAAGAGATTGCTATGCCCAAAACGCCTAATGAAGCAACGGTCATACGTGGCACCGATATAGAAGATGTTAAAGCATCAAGGTATTGTGATGTTCCTTTAAGGTATCACAAAGAAAATGATATCAAAACAAAACTGTTGAAAGAAAATGATATCATATTAGAGCTTTCAAATGGGAATATCAACAATATTGGAAGAACATTGTATATTACAAAAGAGATTCTTTCGCATTTTGATAAAGTAATATGCGCCAGTTTCTGCAAAACGCTGAGATTTTCAGATGTTAGAGTTGCCTTCTTTGTATGGCAATACATTGAATATTTGCAAAATAGTGGAATGATGTTTTTCTATAAAAACACGGGTGCAAACGGGATTAACAATTTCAACTTTAAACGGTTTCTTCGGATGCAGATATCTATTCCTACTGATGGAGAAAAACTTGAGATATTGCTAAAAATACATAACGAAATATCAGTAATTAGAGAAAAGAACTTTAATCTCATCATTCAGCGTGATTTGCTATTGCCTCGCTTGATGAGTGGGAAATTGGAGGTGTAAAAATGGCAAATAACTATGAAGAGGTTAATTTCACTAGAACACAGATAAAGAAAGCCGGAAAGACCTATGTATCAAATAATGCAACATCTGAGGAAAAAGAAAACGCTCTTGCATTGATAAATAATTGGCGCGCTGCTCATTCTTTCCCATTACAAATTATTTATATGCATGTCAAAAAGACTGCAGGAGATCGTGCCATTGTTGCGCAGAGACTAAAACGGTTGTACTCTATCACACAAAAACTATATAGATTTCCGAATATGAGCCTTACCGCAATGCAGGATATTGGAGGATGTAGAATTATTGTTGATTCTATTAACGATATCTATAATATAGTAGGATCTTTAAAAAAATCGAGAATGCGGCACAAATTAAAGGAAGAATATGATTACATTATTACCCCAAAATCAGATGGATACCGCAGTTACCATATCGTTTATTCATACTATAGTGAACGCAACCCAAAATATAATGGCCTCTTTATTGAAATTCAAATCAGAACACATATTCAACACTTATGGGCAACTGCCGTCGAAACCATGGATACATTTACTGGCGATCCATTAAAAATTGGGCAGGGTGATCCGGAAAATAGACAATTTTTTGTTTTAGCATCACAGCTTCTTAAAATTTACGAAGAAAACAATCAAAATATCGATGTTGTAAAACATACAGATACATTACAAGAATTTAAGAATTACGAAAACGAACATGAAATTTTAAGAAAGCTAAAAAGTATTAAAGAAGCAGTCGGATATGTGCAAAAAGCAGATAGCCGTGGTCAAGGATATTATGTGTTAAGTCTTGACAGAGAGAGAAATCAACTGCTCATTAATTCGTATGAAAAAAATGCATTAGAGCAAGCAACTAAAGCCTATGATCTTGCAGAGAAAAACAGAGATACGGATGAAGATATTGTTCTTGTATCTACCGCTTCATTCAATATGTTGAAAAAAGCATACCCCAACTATTTCTCTGATATTAACGAATTTATTGCTCTTATAGACTCTTTCTTAAACTAAGCTTTTGTGGAGGCTTTTTTATGCGCAACTTCATTTCCGAAGACGATATTGAACAGGCTGATAAATAAAAATGGAGGTGTAAAATGGATCGAATCCCATTTTCGCAAGTTTTGAAAAATGCATCTATTGATCTGCGCAGAGAGTATGATAGATTATATGGGATGTTTTGTGTGCAAAAGCTTCAAGATGGTTCTGGAGCTAACTACACATTAAAAGAATTCTGTGCCGCAAATTTTATCAACCTTCATTTTCGCGGAACCTGTGTTTCCTTGGATGATTTTGATGATTATTACGGTTATCATTTTGAAAAGGTACCATCAGATTTTGACATTGATTATTTGGTATCCTTTTGCGAATACTCCTACAATCTCGCAATCTACAATCAAGGTTACGGTTATGGAATGCAAGTGTTGGGATCAGTTCAACCGATGCAGTTTTATGTGCAGCAGGTGATGAGGGTTATTGAATCCATAGGTTATATGTCGAATACGCAGAATGGCGTTTTTGATTTTGTTCCGAAAGATCAAGCCGCTATTTCTGTGGCAGAGATAGTCGATCCGAGCTTGTCCTATAAAGTGATTGAGTATAACCATCATTCTATGAAAGGGGATCTTGAAAGGAAGAAAGCTGTTTTACTTGCTTTGGCAGATCAATTAGAACCACAGCGTGAAAAGCTGAAACAAATCAATTCTTCATTGGAATCGGATCTTTTCTTTCTTTTCAACAACATCAATCTGCGACACAACAACTCGGATTCTGGCGGAAAGAACTATATTCTTTTTATAGCAAAAAGGAAAGATAGTGAAATTGAGCATTGGTATGACGATACATACCAGATGTGTTTGCTTGCATTTCTTGAATTGGATCATCTGAATCGCAAAGATTGGATTAAGGGCTTGAAAGAATCCATCCAAAAAAAGATTGATATGTAAAAATGGAGATTTGACGAATGAGCGAGAAAAAAGCATTTGTTTTTGATACAAATTTTATTATTCAAAATCAACGATTAGATGAGGTTGTAAAAAATTTGGAGAAAGACTTCTCCGTCTATGTTACACAAGTTTCTATTGATGAGCGTATTGCACAGCAATGCAGAGAGCTCAAAAAAGAGTATGACGAAATTGAAAGTTTGAAATCCAAATGCGCTCATTTTGCAAGCGTAAAGATTAAAATAACATTCGATAAAGCTTGTAGTTTCTATAAAGATGGAATACAAGGAAAATATAAAGATCTATTTCAAGATCGAATTATTCCTTTTGAAAAAACCGGTGATATCTTAAACACAGTAATAGATCGAGCAAACAAAAAAATCCCACCATTTTCAGATGCAAAAGATGCAAGCGATAAAGGCTTTAAAGACTGTTTGCTGTGGATTTCTCTCATTACTTACTTCAAATCTAACGGAGAAAATGAAATCGTTTTTGTAACTGATGATAAGAGCGCCTTCAGAAGCAAAGCAGATTTTCTATGTAAGGAATTCAAAGATGAAACAGATAAAACCATAGAATTTAAGCCAAATGCGTTTTACAAGGATTATTTATTAGAAAAAAATCCCCCTGTAGAAGAGCCAGCGGTTGCTCCAGCTCCGGAGAATTTAGAGTTGATCCGAGATGAAATTGAAGAAACAATTAAAAATCTTTGTGTTATTGAAAGTGTGGATTTTTGGGGAGATCCTGAAATAACGCAAACATTTGTGACCTCTCAATTGCTCGATAAAGAATATACAAAACTTATATTTGATTGCTTGCAAGCAAACTTGAAAAGTCATATTTTTGAAAAAACGATACCCGCATCGACCGTTTTTGATTTTGATGGTCGAATTTCAAATCGAGAAGCAAATATTTCAATCAAAAATCTTGAAAAAGCGCTTACTCTTTATGAAAAAATAAATTCAAAATACCCAGAATACATTGGCCAATTTTTCGAAGCTGCGGCTAGAATTCTTAATGAGAATTACATACCAACCCCAAATTCTTCAGATAGTGATGATTTGCAATTTTAAAAAGCAAGGTGGTAGCAATTATGCGTAACTTCATCTCCGAAGACGATATCGAACAGGCGATCCTGCAAAAAGTGCAGGCAGAGCCGTTCCTTTATGATATCGTCCGCTGTGATGCTTCGCCGGACAAGCGTGAGGTCTTGCCGGACGGAACCGGTCGCATCAATAAAAAAGAATGTGTACTCCCGCAGGTTTTGCGGGAGGCTTTGGTGCGCCTGAATCCGGGCATTCCTGCGGAAAAGCTCGCTGAGATCGCCCGTGACCTCTGCCGTGATTTCAGCGCATCAGATATGACCGCTACCAACTATAAATACTACAATTTCATTCGTAACGGCATCAAAATTGCCCTGCGCCGGAATGGAAAAGAAGATTTCGATTTTGTCAAGCTAGTGGATTTTGACAATCCCGGCAACAACACATTTACCGCAGTTTCGCAAATGTGGATTCAGGGGCGCGTGTATTGGCGGCGCCCGGACGTTCTTATTTTCATCAACGGCTTGCCGATGGTGTTCATCGAACTGAAAAACAGCGTTATCAAGGTCGAGGAGGCATACAACGACAATCTGAAAAACTATCTAAGGGACATTCCGAACCTGTTTGCCTTCAACCAAATTTGCATTCTTTCCAACGGACTCGAAACCCGCCTTGGCGCCTTTAACGCGTCCTATAACCATTTCTTTGAATGGCTGAAGGTTGACTCTGAAGACGAGCACCCGGATCGCAAAGCCATTAAAAGTGCCGAGACTTTGGGAGAAAGCTCCGTGCGCTATTTCATCGACGGTCTTTTGCAAAAAGATCGGCTAATCGATTACATAGAAAACTTCATCATGTTCCGCAACCAAAAGGACAAGATCATCGCCAAAAACCACCAGTATTTTGGTGTCAACAACCTGATGGAGTCGGTAAAGAACCGTGCAGAACTGCAGGGCAAGCTGGGCGTCTTTTGGCATACACAAGGTTCCGGCAAATCTTTCTCCATGGTGTTTTTTGCCCGCAAGGTGCGCAGGAAGATTCCCGGCAATTTTACCTTCCTCGTCATCACCGACCGTGAGGATTTGGACGATCAAATCCACAAGAACTTTGTCAAAACTGAAGTGATCGGATCGAAGGAAGAATGCCAGCCGAAAGACGGAAAGCAGCTGCGTGAATATCTGCAAACCAATAAATCGTTTATTTTCACGCTGATCCATAAGTTCCGCTACGACAAGGGCAAGAAATACCCTGTTCTTTCCACGCGGGACGATATCATTGTACTTGTAGACGAGGCGCACCGGACGCAGTACAAGGACTTGGCGGAAAACATGCGCACGGCGCTTCCGAACGCCAATTATATTGCCTTTACCGGCACACCGCTGCTGGGCAGCAAGCGCCTGACGAATCAATGGTTTGGAAATTATGTCTCCGAATACAACTTTGCGCAGTCGGTAGAAGACGGTTCCACTGTGCCGCTGTTCTATTCCCGTCGCGTGCCGGAAGTCGGTCTTGAAAACGACTTTCTTGATGACGATGTGGTAGATATCATCGAGGACGAAAACCTGAACGAGGACGAAACGCGACTTCTCGAGAATTCAGCGTCCCGTATCCTTGAAGTGATCAAACGCGAAGACCGCATTGATAAGATCGCACAGGATATCGCCCATCACTTCCCGCGCCGTGGATTCCTCGGTAAAGGTATGGTCGTTTCCGTTGATAAATACACCACAGTAAAAATGTATGACAAGGTGCAGCATTACTGGGCAATCGAAAAGCAGAAGGTCGTTCAAGAACGTAACGCTGCCGACACAAAGGAAAAACGCGATGAACTGACACGGATTCTCAATTATATGAATCGCGTGGAAATGGCCGTCATCGTTTCCGAAGAGGCAGACGAAAACGAGAAGTTCCAAAAGCAAGGACTTGATATCGCTACACACCGGCAAAAGATGAATGCAATCACACCGGAGGGACTGGATATTGAAGACCGTTTCAAAGATCCAGATGATCCCTTACAGCTCGTATTTGTTTGCGCCATGTGGTTGACCGGCTTCGATGTGGAGAACCTTTCCACCCTCTATTTGGATAAGCCGATGAAAGGGCACACGCTGATGCAGGCCATCGCCCGCGCCAACCGCGTATATCCGGGCAAGCCCTGCGGAATTGTTGTTGACTATGTCAATGTGTTCAAATACATGCAGAAAGCACTGTCAGAGTATGCCTCCGGCGACGACGGTACTGAGTTCCCGGCAAAAGATATTGATCAACTAATTGTGCTGATTGACAGCGTTATAGACGAGGCGGATGAGTTCTTACTCGGGCTTGGTATTGACATCGGTGCAATTATCGCCGAAGCGTCAACGCTTGACCGACTGGATCTGTTGCGAAACGCATATGATGCCATTGTTTCAAAGGATGAAAACAAGGATAAGTTCAAAGTAATTCTGAATACATTGATGAACCTGTACGAAGCATCGCGTCCAGAGATTTTCGAAAAGAACTGGAGCAACGAGAAGTTTTCGCCGCTTGCGTATCTGTACGGTTTGTTCTGCCACACAATCGATGACGAAAAGATCAACCGTGCGCGACTGCGCATGGCGCAGGTGCTGGATACAAGCGTTTCCTCGGGGCAAGCCGAAGATAACGACGAAGGGATCGTAATCCATCAAGGCAAAGTGATCGATCTTTCGAAAGTCGATGTCGAAGAGCTAAAAAAAGAGATCAAAACCGCAAAATACAAAGCCATTGAAATTGACGATCTGAAAGCGTTCATCGAGCAGGCGCTTCAGCAAATGCTCAGCCGGAATTGCACACGGCAGAAGTTCTCTCAGCGGTTCCGCAACATCATTGACAGATACAATGCCGGTGGCTCAGAGAACGAAGATTACTATGAACAGCTACTCCAGCTTATTGAGGATCTTAAGGCAGAAGAAAAAAGGCCGGACGCCGAGGGCTTGACCGAAGAAGAACTCGAAATATACGATTTGTTGATTGCCGGGAAGCGGTTGACAAAAGATGAGGAACAAAAAGTCAAGCTGTCAGCAAAGAATCTGTTTAAGAAGCTGACTGCTGAAAAAGAAGAACTGATGGTTGTTGACTGGTATAAAGACGAACAGCCACGGGCAAGATTAAAAACGGCTATTGAAGCCTCCCTCGATGCGGATTTGCCGTCAGTATACGACAAAGAAACCTTTGCTGCTAAAACCGATCTTTTGCTTACGCATTTCATCGATATGGCAGTGCAGGGATATGGTTGGGTAGTAGCATAGAATGATCAGAAATCGCTAGCTAATCCATCTCCTCCAAAAAGCTCTCTAAAAAATAAAAACCCCACTCAGCCACGGGTCTCCCGTGGCTGTTTTTTTATTACCCAAACCCATGAAAAAGCCCAAATTGTTGTGCCAAACTTAGATGAATGGTCATTTTAGGTCAAAATCGGTGCGAAGATTTTCAGACCCCGGTCATAAATGCCCTTCGATTTGCCCGAAATATCGGGCAAATCGAAGGCACTTCCTAAAGGGGTTTCACTAATTTCCGTATAGGGGAAGGATAGAGTCCCCTATTCTAAGAAAGGAGTGTACCCTATATGAACACTCAAAATCTGTCCGAATATCCGGACATCTTGACGATTGAAGACGTCAAAGCAATTCTACGCATTGGCACAAATAGTGCCTACCGGCTCCTGCGGTCGGGTTCCATTTATTACCTTCGAATCGAAAAAAACATCCGCGTTCCGAAGGCCTGCCTGGAAGACTATCTTCGCACAGCTTCCAAACCGGGAGAGGAGGTGATGCGAGATGTTTGAAGGCTGTGGAAAACGCATAACCGGACATCTGGTCAACAAGAACGACTGGTATTACGCTGTCCTAAACTACAAAGAAAAAGGCAAATACAAGCAGAAATGGTTTGCGCTTGGACTCCCGGTCAAAAACAACAAACGAAAAGCAGAGGCGCTCTTGGAAGAACTAAAGACACAAGCGCAGAGCACGATGTGCTATAATGGCAGGGAAACCTTCTTCGTCGACTATCTGGAAAAGTGGCTACAAGAAAAGAAGCCATTTGTCGCAGAGACAACTTGGAATGGCTACGACATCTATCTGCACAGGCACATTATTCCCTACTTCCAACCTCTGGAACTGCGGCTTGCGGAAATTCGGCCCAAGCATATTTCGGATTATTACCGAAGCAAGTACATTTCCGGACGTCTCGATGGGAAGCCTGGCGGGCTTTCTATTGCAGCCATCAAAAAGCATGCGTCGGTCATCAAAAGCGCGCTTGATGACGCGGTCTTGGAAGATCTTATTCCCCACAATCCAGCCCTCGGGCTTAAAATGCCCGGAAAGAATCAGCCAACCCGCGAAAGAGTCTTTTTGACGCAAGCTGAGGCAACCGAGGTTATTCGGGCACTCGATGATCACCCGCTGCAGCCCATGGTAATCGTGAGTCTCTATTACGGGCTACGCCGCGGTGAAGCATTAGGCCTGCGCTGGAGTGCCATCGACTTTGAAAACAACACCTTAGCCATTAACCACTCAGTAGTAGCGGGTAAAAAAGGAGAATCGATCTGCAAAGATCAACTGAAAAGTTCCACAAGTTACCATACATACTACCTGATTGACGACGTAAAGAAAGTCCTTCTGGAGCAGAAATCCAAGCAGGAAAGAAACAAGTTTTACCTAAAAAGCGCCTACAAAGACAGCGACTATGTTTTTACACAAGATGACGGTTCTTTGTTCCGTCCGGACTACGTCACAAGATCAATCCAACGCCATTTGGAAAAGAAGGGATTGAAACACATTTGGTTTTATTCCCTTCGCCATAGCACGGCAAGTATTCTTCACGAACGAGGTTGGGATTGTCTGGACACCCAGGACTGGATGCGACACGCCGACGCAGAAACCACACTCAATATTTACACCCATTTATCAAAGGAAAGAAAAGCGAATCGAGCCGAGAGCTTGAATTCGCTTTTTTCATGTGAAGGAGGAATAAATTTGTAGAAGTGTGTGGGGGGAACAATTGTGTTTTTACTTCACAAGCTACAAGTTTCGTATGATCGCACAAAAAATAAGTCGCATTTTAGTGCAAAAGCACACATAAAATACGACTTATTTGGTCTGAGTGACAAGACTTGAACTTGCGGCCTCTACCACCCCAAGGTAGCGCGCTACCAACTGCGCCACACCCAGATCTCTTTTGTTTGCGCCGCTTTTCGACGCCATGTTAGTATAACACATCCCCCTTCGTTTGTCAAGCCCCAAAGAGGCGGAAAAATCGCTTTTTCGGGATTTTTTCGTATGCGGGGAAAAGGCGACGAAAAAAGGGGTTTGCGCGTTCCCGGCAAGAAATCGATCTTGCCGACGGCAAAGCTTTTGCCGGGGAAGGGCTTTTGCCCTTCCCCGTTTGCGCGAGTCTTACAGGCCGCGCTTGATATACTTGGTGTGGAGCACCTCGTGAGCCTTATGGCTGTTGGGCTCGCCGAAGAATTCCTTGTAGAGCACCTGGACTGCGAGGTTATCCTGAGACTTGCGGAGCGTCTCGTTGGCGTCGTCGTTGTAGAGAACGCCGGCACGGATGGCGCGCAGGTCTTTATCCATACGGACTTTTGCGGGCTGGATCGGCTGGCCGCCGCCGTTGACGCATCCGCCCGGGCAGGCCATGATCTCGATGAACTGGACGTCGAGTTTGCCCTCTTTGACCATGTTCAGGAGCTCTTTTGCCTTACCGGTGCTCGAAGCAACTGCGACGTTGACGGTCAGGTCACCGAGCTTATAGGAAGCGGTCTTGATGCCCTCTGTACCGCGAACTTCGACAAAGTCGAGTTCCTTCTTCTCGAGCTTGCGGCCGAGAATGATCTCTGCGGCATAGCGGAGAGCGGCTTCCATCACGCCGCCGGTAGCGCCGAAGATAGCGCCTGCGGACGAACCGATGTCAAAGGGATCGTCGAACTTCTCGTCTTCAAGATTCTTGAAGTCGATGCCGGCTTTCTGGATCATTCTGCCGACTTCGCGAGTCGTGATGGCAACGTCCACGTCCGGAACGCCTGCCGCCGACTGATCGGGACGGCCGACCTCAAACTTCTTTGCGGTGCAAGGAATTGCAGAGACGAAGAAGATATCCTTGGGATCCCAGCCCATCTTCTGCGCGTAGTAGGTCTTGACGACCGCGCCGAACATCTGCTGAGGCGACTTGCAGGTCGAGAGATTCTCGGTCATTTCCGGGAAGTAGTGCTCGCAGAACTTGATCCAACCGGGCGAGCAGGAGGTGATCATCGGGAGCACGCCCTTGTTCTGGATGCGGCCGATGAGCTCGGTTGCTTCCTCGACGATGGTCAGGTCTGCAGTGAGGTTCATGTCATAGACGCCGTCAAAGCCGAGGGCCTTGAGAGCGGCGACCATCTTGCCCTCGCAATCGGTGCCGGGCTCGTAGCCGAAGCATTCACCGATCTGCGCGCGAACCGAAGGAGCGGTGCAGATGACGACGTGCTTCGAGGGATCCGCGATGGCTGCAAAGACCTTATCGGTATCGTCTCTCTCGTAGAGAGCGCCGACCGGGCAGGCGACGATGCACTGGCCACAGTTGATGCAGGAAGTATCGGCAAGGTTAATACCGAAGGTGCTTCCGATGTAGGTATCAAAGCCGCGGTTGTTGGCGCCGATGACGCCGATGCCCTGAACCTTTGCGCAGGTTGCCACGCAGCGACGGCAGAGCACGCACTTGTTGTTATCGCGGATGATCGGCGAATGATCGTCGATTGCATATTCCTGGGTTGCGCCGTCAAAGCGAGAGAACTCCACACCGTATTCGCGGCAGAGGGTCTGCAGCTCGCAGTTGGTGGAACGCACGCAGGAGAGGCACTTCTTGTCGTGGTTGGAAAGAAGCAACTCGAGGTTCATCTTTCTGGACGCGGTGATCTTCGGGGTGCTGGTCTTGATCTCCATGCCTTCGGTGCAGGGATACACGCAGGCGGTGACCATTCTCCAGGGACCGAGCGCCGGTCCGCGCATTTCAGCGACTTCAACGAGGCACAGACGGCAAGCGCCGATCTCGTTGATGTCCTTCAGATAGCAAAGGGTCGGAATGTCGATCTTGGCTGCCTTTGCGGCTTCCAGAACTGTGGAGCCCTTGGCGACCGAATAGGTTTTTCCGTTGATTTTTACATTGATCATATCCATGTCGTAGGTTCTCCTTTCTCAGTGCTTGGAAATCGCGCCAAACTTACAGGTATCCATGCAGGCGCCGCACTTGACGCAGTTTGCCTGCTCGATCTTCATCGAAGGAAGCTTGTGGCCGGGAGCCGTGTAATCGGTCTTCTGAATGGTGGACGCCGGGCACTTCTTTGCGCACATACCGCAACCGATGCACTTTTCGGGATCGATCTCGTAGCGGATGAGCTTTTTGCAAACGCCGGCCGGGCATTTCTTATCAACGATGTGAGCGATGTACTCATCGCGGAAGTAACGCAGGGTGGAAAGCACCGGGTTCGGAGCCGTCTGGCCAAGGCCGCAGAGAGACGCCGACTTGATGTAGTTGGCGAGCTCTTCGAGCTTGTCGAGGTCTTCCATCTCGCCGTTGCCGGAAATGATCTTATCGAGGATCTCGAGAAGTCTCTTGGTACCGACGCGGCAGGGGGTGCATTTTCCGCAGGATTCATCGACCGTGAAGTCGAGGAAGAAGCGGGCGATATCGACCATGCAGTTGTCTTCGTCCATGACAATGAGTCCGCCCGAACCCATCATCGAACCGATGGCAAGCAGGTTGTCATAGTCGATCGGAGTGTCGAGGTGTTCTGCCGGGATGCATCCGCCGGAAGGTCCGCCGGTCTGAGCGGCCTTGAACTTTTTGCCGTTCGGGATGCCGCCGCCGATGTCCTCGATGATGTGGCGGAGCGAGGTTCCCATGGGAACTTCCACAAGACCGGTGTTGGTGATCTTGCCGCCCAGAGCAAACACCTTGGTGCCCTTGGATTTCTCGGTACCGATGGAAGAGAACCACTCGGCGCCGTTGAGAATGATCTGCGGGATGTTGGCATAGGTCTCAACATTGTTGAGGATGGTGGGCTTTTCAAACAGACCCTTGACTGCCGGGAACGGAGGACGCGGACGAGGCTCGCCGCGCTTGCCTTCGATCGAAGTCATAAGAGCAGTCTCTTCGCCGCAGACGAATGCGCCGGCGCCGAGACGGATGCTCAGATCGAAATTGAAACCGGTTCCGAAAATGTCCTTGCCGAGAAGTCCGTACTTCTTGGCCTGATCAATGGCGATCTCAAGACGCTTGACGGCGATCGGGTACTCTGCACGAACGTAGATGTAACCCTGGTCGGCGCCGATGGCGTAACCTGCGATAGCCATGGCTTCCACAACTGCGTGGGGGTCGCCCTCAAGAACCGAACGGTCCATGAACGCGCCGGGGTCGCCCTCGTCGGCGTTGCAGCAAACGTACTTTTGCACATTGCCTCTGTTGCCCGACGCGAACTTCCACTTCATGCCGGTGGGGAATCCTGCGCCGCCGCGGCCGCGAAGGCCGGAGGCAAGAATGGTATCAATCACCTGGTCGGGGGTCATCTCGGTCAGCACTTTGCCGAGCGCGCGATAGCCGTCCATGGCGATGTATTCGTCGATGTTTTCGGGATCAATGACGCCGCAGTTCCGCAGAGCCAGACGCTGCTGGGTCTTGCAGAAGGTGGTATCGTACAAGGAAGTTTTTGCCATTGTCTTATCCCTCCTTAAGCTTTCTGAGCGGTGGTGATGAGGTATTCCTCAACCACTTTGCCGCCAACAAGGTGTTCTTTGAGTACGCGCTCAGCCTTTTCGGCGGTCATGCGAACGTAGGTGACGCGGTCTTTGCCGGCTTCGTAAACTTCCACAACCGGCTCGTACTGGCAAACGCCGACGCAACCGGTCTGAAGCACTGCAACTTTATCCGCAATTCCCTCGGCCTTTACGCCCTCAACGAGCGTATTCAGCACCGGGGTAGCTCCTGCGGCGATTCCGCAGGTCGCCATGCCGACCACGACGCGAAGATTCTTGCTTCCGTCGGGCAGAATGACTTTGCTTCTGTTCTTTTCTCTGATCTCTGCAAGTTCTGCCAAAGATTTCATATCTGCTGTTCTCCTCTCGTGATATTGGGGATCAAACGTATTTTGCCAGAATGGTCGCAACGTCGCTCTTCTTGAGCGAGCCATAGACCTCGCCATTGACCGTCATGACCGGGGCAAGACCGCAGGCGCCGAGGCATCTGGTGGCTTCCACCGAGTACTTGCCGTCGGAAGACGTGCTGCCGACCGGAACGTTCAACTGCTTGGAAATCTCTTCGATGACCTCGCCGGAACCTTTGACATAGCAAGCGGTGCCGAGGCAGACCGCGATGGCGTACTTGCCGTCGGGGTTCAGTTTGAACTGGGAGTAGAAAGAAGCGATGCCGAAGATCTCTTCCATCGACACACCGGTCTCAAGCGAGATGATTCTCTGCACTTCGATCGGGAGGTATCCGTAGATCCCCTGCGCTTCCTGAAGGATGGGCATCATGGCCCCCTTCTCGCCGGCGTGCTTCTTGATCACGGCTCGAAGAGCGGCTTCCTGCTCCGGAGTCCCGTGAAATTCCACCGTCGTCAATTTCTTTTTCATGGTATGACCTCCAAAAATAATTTTCCGTATTTTGTGATCGACCGCCGCCCGAAAAACCGTCTTCGGGCACATGGCGAACCGAGTATATTATACAATATCTCTTTTTCAAAATCTATACTTTTTTCGAAAAAATAATTATTTTTTTGTCAATCTCTGAGATTTGTCTGTTTTTCGTAAAAAATGAGGAAAAACGCCGCGTTTTCGAGTCATTTTCACGACAAAAAAGAGCCGTCCGCAACGCGATGGCTCTTTTTCTTTTGCTCTCTTCGTCTATTTTTTGACAATCTTCCAAAATCTATGTATCAAACGAGACAAATTCGGTTTTCCTTGGCGATCAGAACGAGAAGAATTTCGGAAGCCCGTTTTGGTATTTGCAGGAGGCTTCTCCCTGCACGAGCGGGAGCAGATAGCGACAGCATTCGTCGGTCAGCCCGTTGCCCTCGGTATTGATGAATTCGTCGGGGACAAAGCGGATCTCGTTTGCGATTTTCGACACATCTCTCGGGGTAAAGGCAACCCGGTAAGGCTCTGTCGAAAGCCGCTCAATGGTCATGACATACCCGCTCTTCCCTGCCACTGCCGCGTCGACGGCCGCGCTGCCCACGCCGACCGATTCGTCGAGATCGGTCTTCGAGGCAAGGTGTGAAGCACAGCGCTGGGGCAGGTTGAGCTCGATCGAGCGCACCTTGCAGCCAAAGTGCTCTTTGACAGCCAGTTCCAGCGCCTTGCCGGTGCCGGCAAGGTAGGCGTGGCCAAAGACGTCTTTTGCGCCCTGCTGTGTCCCCTCGCCCACGTAATGCCCGTCGGCAAAGCGGATGCCCTCGGAAACGGCGGCCACAACATTGGGATGCTTTTCAAAGGCTTTTTTCAGGTCAGAGAAGAATTTTTCAAGATCAAAAATGCGCTCGGGGAGATAGACGAGATCGGGTTCGGGATTGCCGCATACGCGGCCGATTGCCGAGGCGGCGGTCAGCCAGCCTGCGTCTCTGCCCATGATCTCCACGATCGTCACGGCAGGGACGGTATAGACCGCGCAGTCACGGATGATCTCCTCGACTGTCACGGCGATATACTTTGCGGCCGAGCCAAAGCCCGGGGTGTGGTCGTTGCCGACAAGGTCGTTATCAATCGTTTTGGGAACGCCCATAAAGACGATCGCCTCGCCCTTCTCTTTTGCGTAGCGCGAAAGCTTGGCGACGGTATCCATCGAATCGTTGCCGCCGATGTAGAAGAAGTAACCGATCTTGTGCTTTTTGAGAATGCCGATCAGGTTTTCAAAAAAGGCGGGGTCTGTCTCGGGCTTCGGGAGTTTATGGCGGCAGGAACCGAGTGCGGCGGCCGGCGTGTGCGAAAGCAGATCGAGTGAATCTTCCTCGTCAAAATAGCGGGAAAGATCGACAAAATCCTCCGAAAGGAGCCCGTCGATGCCGTGCTTCATGCCGAAAAGTTTTTCAATTTTTCCGGCCTTGTTTGCCTTTGCCGCACCCTTGATGACGCCCGCGAGCGTTGCGTTGATGGCGGCGGTCGGCCCTCCGCTCTGCCCTACGACAGCGTTGCAAAAAAGTTCTTTCATGGTTTCACTCCTCGTTCATTGTTCTTATCTCTATTGTAGCATACCCGGCACCGAAAAAACAACCAAAAAAGCAAAAAAAGATTGCAAAGGCGCTTTTTTTCTGCTAAAATGATAGCAAGATCCGAAAAGCGAGGAAACACACATGAGAATGCGACGCAAAAAGCACGGCGCCGAGCGCATTGCCGCATGCAAAGAACTTTTGATCGAGGCTCCTTTGTCCGAAAAAAATCCGAACGACTACTTCCCCTCCCCATCCCCGATCCACCTGGAGATCGGCTGCGGCAAGGGCGCTTTTGCCGTGGGCATGGCAAAGAAATATCCGAATGTCAATTTCGTCGCCATGGAGCGCGTCTCGGACGTCGCCTGTCTGGCGCTCGAAAAAGCCAAAGCAGAGGCCGAAGAAGGCCGCGACAATCTGCGTTTTGTCATTGGCGACGCGAAAAACCTTGTCGAATGTTTCCCCGCTCATTCCTTTGATTGCATTTATCTCAATTTCAGCGATCCCTGGCCGAAAAAGGGCTACGCCAAGCGTCGGCTGACCCACCGGGGCTTTTTGGAACTTTACCGCACCCTGCTCGTCCCGGGCGGAATTCTGAAATTCAAAACCGACAACGAAGGGCTTTACCGCTTCAGCCTCGAAGAGTTCGAGGCGGCGGGACTGACCATCCTCTGGAAAACCGAAAACCTTCACGCCGAGCCCGAGGCCGCCGACAATGTGATGACCGAATACGAAAAGAACTTTTCCGAAAAAGGCCAACCCATCTATTCGGCGCACGTCCGCTTTTGAGGAAACCGATATGGAAGAAAACGAACTTTGCGGCGTTCTGCTCGTCAACAAGCCGCTGGGATGCACCTCGCACGACGTGGTGGGAAGGGTGCGAAAGCTCTACCACCTTCGCCGGGTGGGACATACCGGAACGCTGGATCCCATGGCCGAGGGGCTTCTCGTCGTGCTCGTGGGCAGAGCGGCAAAAGCGGCCGAGTATTTGACGGCGGGAGAAAAAGAATACGAGGCGACCATCCGTTTTGGTCTGACCAGCGACACCGAGGACGCGACCGGAGAGGTGCAAGAAACCGGAAAGCCGATCCCAAGTCAAGAAGAGATTGAGGCGATCCTTCCCCGCTTTCGCGGAAGCATCCTGCAAACGCCGCCGATGTACAGCGCGCTGAAAGTGAACGGCAAAAAGCTCGTGGATCTTGCCCGCAAAGGCGAGGTCGTCGAGCGCGCACCGCGCCCGGTAGAAATTTCAAAACTGGAGATTGAGCCGACAAGCGATCCTTCGCTCTATCGTCTCTTTGCGCGCGTCTCTGCAGGAACCTACATCCGCACGCTCTGCGCCGATCTCGGAGAGGCGCTTGGTTGCGGCGCAATCATGGATTCCCTCAAGCGCACGAAAGTGGATTCCTTCACGCTCGATTCGGCAAAAACGCTTGACGATCTCGAACAAATGAGCGACGAGGAGCGCGCGTCTTCTCTTTTGCCTTTGGAATGCCTGTTTTCTGATCTGCCTTCCCTTTGTCTTGGGACTTTTCATGAAAAACTCATTCGCAGCGGCTGCAAGGTTCTAACAAAAAAACTGGAAAGCAGTGCCGCCAATTTGGCTCCAGATACACGAGTTCGCATTCTTGACGGGCAGGGGAACTTCTTTGCCCTTGGCGAGGTCGAGGAGAGCGAGGAAGGTCCGGTATTAAAAGCGATCAAGACATTCCTACTGTAAATTAAAAAAAGAAAGAGCACCGTGCGATTGCACAGTGCCCTTTTTTGTTCTGGCATATCAAACTGCATATGACCATAGAAAATCGAATAAAAGAAGTGGATAAGTGAAGCGAAACTCAGAAATTGATGCTTGAGAACTTCTTTGGAAGTTCAAGCCCTCGGTCTATTAGTATCAGTCAGCTAAATGCATTACTGCACGTACACCCCTGACCTATCAAACTCGTAGTCTACAAGTGACCTTACCCAATCAAGTTGGGAGGGATATCTC
>JAFSSQ010000022.1 GCA_017450965.1 Clostridia bacterium | reverse complement strand
GGCCCGTTCGAGCCTAACAAACAACACCCACCGGGAAGCGGGGCGTCCCGCCGCACGCCCGGCTTCCCGTTACCCTTTTGCGGCAGGAGCCTCTCACAGAAACTGCGTCATATAAACGGGTACGCAGAGCGTATCCGCATCCTTTGCAAGGTCTTTGGGGTAAATCAGATACTTCTGAAGGATCCGTGACGAATACTTCTCGAAAAACTTATCCAAAGAAACGTGCGCTTTATACCCCGAAGACTTGACCTCGATAGGGCATATTTTATTCCCTCGCGACAGCAGAAAATCGATTTCGTAATTGTGCCGGGAAACCTCATTGAAAAACGTATAATAAAACAGTTTGTTCCCGTTCGCGGCAAGCGTTTGCGCTACGGCGTTTTCATACAGATATCCGAGGTTTGCGCCGAGTTTATCGTTCAGCAGTTTTTCGTAAATGATATTCTCGGTAAAATCGCGGTCTTTGAACATCAGCGTGACAAAAAGACCGGTGTCGCAGACGAACATCTTGAACGCGGAAAGATCTTCCGTTGCCGAAAGTCCCACGTTCGGATCGTCGGCGTGATAGGAGATCAGAACCGTTTTGGAGTTCTCCATTTCGGCTATGATCTCCTGCAGTTTTCCCGGTTTGCTCTTTTTGAGCACGCTGGTCGTCTGATATCTCGACGCGTTTTTCGCAAGCTGCGCCGGAATCGCGTCGAACAGCATCGACGCTCTGCCCGACGGATCGAACTTTCTGAAATCCTCTTCATAGAGAGACAGGATCGTGCGCTTGACCAGATCGACCTTGCGGAAATTGTTCGTTTCGATATATTCGTTCACCGCCTGAGGCATACCGCCCACAAGCATATAAAGCCGGAAGTCACGCATGAGCCGACGGTTAAGCTGCTCGCCGACGGGCTTTCGCGACTCAAAGCACTGACGGATAAGCGGAACCGTCGTTTTATCGCCTACCGCCCAAAGGAATTCCTCATAGTCCATCGGATACATACTGATCTTCTGTTCCTCGCTGGGGATCAGTATGCCCTGGACATTTTTCTTGATAGAAATAAGCGATCCCGTTTCAAGATAATCGTACCTACGGTCTGCAACAAGATGCTTAATCGCCTGTCGGGCTTTTGGGAAGAATTGAACTTCATCAAATATGATAAGGGACCTGCGCTCAACAAGATCGACACGAAACAGCAGCTGAAGCTGAAGAAAGAAGAAATTCAGGTCGGACATATCGTCAAAGAGATCCTTGACTGACTGCGGCGCCAAAGAGAAGTCTATGAGGATATAGCTCTCATATTCGTTTTTTGCGAATTCTTCCGCCACGGTAGATTTTCCGATACGCCGCGCGCCTTCGATCATCAGCGCGGTCCTGCCCTGCGACTCGTTCTTCCATTCGATAAGCTTATTGTATATCTTTCTTTTGAACATGATCTCGCCTCCGATCGCAATTTTAATTTCGACAAAATCCGATGTAATCGCAATTTGTTTAACTGTATTATAGCACGAAATCGCAATTTGTCAAGCGGTCAACAGAAAACGGCGGCAAAAAATGAGCCGATCTGGCGATCCGCTCAACCGTGATGAAACGATCTCTCCATGTGCATTTCATGATCCTATGCTCCCCGGGGAAAAAATGCGCGCCGCCGGCGGTCCGGGGAAAATGAGCGCCTTTTTCAAAAGTATGCTGACAGCATAAGACTTTCGGGGCGGGAAACTGTATAATAAATAAGGAGAAAGAGCGTTCCGGCGGATTTGCCGGGGGATAAGGTTGACTTTTCCCGCAAAATATGCTATAAAAAAACGGAAATGAGAAAAACAGGCCGCAGAGGCCGTAACTTTCAGGAGAAAAACAATGGAAAACGAAACAACGCCGAAATGCCGGGAATGCGGCTCGACCGACGTCGGGGCGCGGTACGACGGACAAAGCTTTTGCCGCTCCTGCGGAGCGATCGTGGCGCCCTGCGCGGTGTGCGGCTCTTATGATATTGCCAAAGGTCAGGACGGGGCCTTTTTCTGCCGCGCGTGCGGCGCGAGAGGCGCCGCGCTGGAAGGACGAAAAACCGGAAAAATCAGCTTTTCCGGCAAAAAACGCGCCTATCTCCTGATCGGCGCCGTCCTCGCCGCCCTCCTGATCGCCGTTGTGCTTTTGTTTGCTACGGGCGTTTTCGGCGGCGGAAGTTTGATCGGCAAGTGGGCGTTCGGGGCCAACCATTGGCAGTTTAACGACGACGGGACCTTTTCGGCGAATATCAACACGCTGAACTACGAGGGGACCTATACAGCCGAGGACGGAAAATTACATATCGACACAGACTTTTTCGGGCTTAAAAAATCGCTTGATTACGACTACGCGATCAAAGGGAAAAAGCTGACGCTGACGGGCGACGTTACCCTGACCGGCGCCGGCAGTATGACGCTGGAGTACGAGCGGATCTCAAACAAATCCGCCTCCTCGGGGAAAAAGCCGGGCGATACGACCGCCGCTCCGACAAACGATCCGGGAAATACCGCGGAAGAGACGGGGAAAGCGGGAATAAAGCCAACGGAAACAAAGGCAGCGGAGACAAAGGCAGCGGAAACGACTGAACCGGCGGAAACGACGATCCCGGTCTCCTCCGTCTCTCTGAACGAGTCGAATATCACGCTGACAGCAGGGGAAACGGCGACGCTGTCCTGCTCCGTCCTGCCGGAAAACGCCACCGATCAGACCGTTTCATGGGCAAGCTCCAACACCGCCGTTGCCACGGTGGAAAACGGCACGGTCACGGCGCAGGCGCAGGGATTTGCCGTTATCCTTGCCAAAACGGCGGACGGCAAGACCGCCGAATGTTGGGTAACGGTCACGGACAACGACGATTTTGAGTTCGAGCGCATTGAAAACGGCGGAGGATACCGTCTTGTCAAGTATTATGGCTCGGATGCCTCCGTTGTGATTCCTTCAACATATAACGGGAAAATCGTAACTGAAATCGGTAGAGTTCATTTCTATGGATCCTACTCCAACTATATGTTCACCTTTTCCGGTAGTCAGAATATAGAAGCCATCACAATCCCTAATACCGTGACATGTATAAATCAGTCTGCTTTTTCCGGTTGCAACGGGCTGAAAACAGTCTATTTTTCCGGCACCAAAGCTCAATGGAGAAAAATATTTCGGGACACGGGAAAGTTTACGGTTGTTTGTTCGGATGGGACTTTGACATATTAATACTAATACTACCAGAAAACGCTGTGGCTTTTTCAATGGGATACCACCTTTTCCATCATAATCGATCTTTTATCCTGTTGCTTTTTGCTTTTTTAAAAGCGCGGATGTATAAATATGAACTTAATAATGGCAAAGAATATACTTGCAAACAAACAGGAGAGAAAAATGAAAGAGCCTAAACTTAACAAGATCCAAAAAGCGAGTTCAAAACTGTCTCAGGAATGGAAAAGGCAGAGTCGAGAATTGCTACTGTCAGCAAATATCGTGCAAGATTTTGAGAAAGCGGTTATTTGGTGTGGAAAAGGCGGAAATGTAGTTCGCTCTCTGCCAAGAGATTCAGTAGGTGCGTTTGCAAAATACTTATGGGAGAACAAGAAACGCATAGACACTGGTGAGTATAATCTTTCTAAATTGCCTTCGTTTGGAGGGAAGAAACCTATAAGTTGGGCATCGAAAATCATACATATCATGAATCCGCAGCAATATCCGATTATTTATGACGGAAAGAATAAAAAAACCCTTAACATAAGAAATGTTGACGACTACATGAAAAAAGTTAAAGAGAGACGCGAAGAAACAAAGACTATGCATGAAGAAACTCTTTTTGCAGACGACTCGGACCTTTGGGCGTCAAGCTTATAATAGTTGTATTGTTTTGATTGCTGTGTTTATTTGTGTGTCCTTTCTCAGCCAAAAAGCCGGCCCGGTTTACGGGTCGGCTTTTCGCATAAGGATATCTTTGAATACGCTGTTTCTGTTCTTTGCTTTTTTCAAAAAGTCTTTTCGCTTCCTTTTCTTCAGAAAAGGAAGGCGTTCCCAATTCCCAACGGCGATCAGAACAGCCCGGAGATCTTGCCGTTTTCGTCGACGTCGATGCGTTCGGCGGCGGGGGACTTCGGCAGGCCGGGCATCGTGAGGATGTCGCCGGTCAGGACGACGACAAAGCCCGCGCCCGCGGAGATCTTGACGCTGCGGACGGTGACCTCAAAATCCTCCGGCGCGCCGAGCTTTTTCGGATCGTCGGAAAAGCTGTATTGGGTCTTCGCGATGCAGACGGGGCAGGCGCCGAAGCCGAGCTCCTCGAGGCGGGCGATCTGTTTTTTCGCCTCCGGGGTAAAGACCGCGCCTTTGCCGCCGTAGATCTTTTTTACCACCGCGTCGATCTTTTCCGTGATCGAAAGGGCGTCCCCGTAGGAGAAGCGGAAGTCGCCTTTTTCCTCCTCGCAGAGGCGGACGACCTCGCGGGCGAGCGCCTCGCCCCCTTTGCCGCCCTCCGCCCAAACGGTGGAAAGGACGGTGTTCACGCCGAGGGCGCGGCACTTTTCGATGATGAAGTCGATCTCCCGGTCGGTATCGGTCGGGAAGCGGTTGATTGCGACGACGCAGGGGAGACGGTAGACGTTTTTGATATTGGAGACGTGGCGCAGGAGGTTGGGGATCCCGCGCTCCAGCGCCCCGAGATCCTCGGTCGCCAGCTCTTTTTTATCGAGCCCGCCGTGCATCTTCAGCGCGCGGACGGTCGCCACGACGACGACGGCGTCCGGGGTGAGCCCCGCCATCCGGCACTTGATATCGAGGAACTTTTCCGCGCCGAGGTCGGCGCCGAAGCCCGCCTCGGTAACGGTGTAGTCGCCCATTTTGAGCGCCATGCGCGTCGCCATGACCGAGTTGCAGCCGTGGGCGATATTCGCAAACGGCCCGCCGTGCACGAACGCGGGGGTGCCCTCCAGCGTCTGGACGAGGTTGGGCTTTAAGGCGTCTTTGAGCAGCGCCGCCATCGCGCCCGCCGCCTTGAGCTGGCCGCAGGTGACCGGCTCGTCGCCGCGGGTGTAACCGACGATGATGCGGGAAAGGCGCTCTTTGAGATCGGTGATCGAGGAGGAGAGGCAGAGGACCGCCATGATTTCCGAGGCGACGGTGATATCGAACCCGTCCTCGCGGGGGACGCCGTTCGCCTTGCCGCCCATGCCGTCCACGATGAAGCGGAGCTGCCGGTCGTTCATATCCACGCAGCGCTTCCAGGTGATGCGGCGGACGTCGATATTCAGCTCGTTTCCCTGCTGGATATGGTTATCGAGCATCGCGGCGAGCAGGTTGTTCGCCGCGCCGATGGCGTGGAAATCGCCGGTGAAGTGGAGGTTGATATCCTCCATCGGGACGACCTGCGCGTAGCCGCCGCCGGCGGCGCCGCCCTTGATCCCGAACACCGGCCCGAGCGAGGGCTCGCGCAGCGCGACGGTCACGTCCTTGCCGATGCGGCGCAGACCGTCCGCGAGACCGATGGTGGTGGTGGTCTTCCCTTCCCCCGCCGGGGTAGGCGTGATCGCGGTAACGAGGATCAGCTTGCCGTTCTCCTTGTCCGCCGCGTCCCGCAGCAGGGAGAGATCGACCTTTGCCTTATAGCGGCCGTAGTGCTCCAGATACCGCTCCTCCACGCGGGCGGTACGCGCCACCTCCGAGATCGGCTTCATCTCGCAGCTCTGCGCGATCTCGATGTCCGAAAGATATGCCATGCTTTCCTCCTTATGCGGCGCCGCGCGCCGCGCTTTGTTTTTTCAGGCCGGGGCGGTCTTTACGCCTTCTCCTCTTTTTTGTCAAACAGGGAGATGAACGCCGCGCCGGCGGCGTTGCCGGCGAGGATCAGAAGAATATAAAAGAGCGCCTTTCCCGCATAGCCCGGTACGGACTCGAACCCCGCCGCGAGATAGAAGATATCGGCGATGCTGTGTTCAAAGCCCGAGAGGATAAAAACGGGAATGCAGAAGAGAACGCCGAGCGGCGTCTTCTTCTCCCGGAAGATACTGACGGCGAGATACATCAAAATCCCGCAGAAAAAGGCGCGCGCCAGACTGTCCGGGACCGACTGCGCCAGCTTCGCCTCCGCGAGCGCGGACGCCGCGGCGTAAAACTTTCCGCCGCAGGCATAGGCGAGCAGCGCGGAACCGACGGCGCCGGCGAAGTTCCCCGCCAGACCGAGAAAGAGGACGGAGAGATCGGTCTTGGTGCGGCTTTTGGTGAGATAGCCGACCTTGCCGGTGAAAAGCGAATAGTCCTTATAGCAAATACAGAGCAGCGCGACGGAAAAGAGAACGGCGCCGACCGTTTTGCTCTCCGCGGCGAGGTAAACGCATCCCCCGATCGAGACGAGCACGCCGGCGGCGACGCCGGAAAAAAAGCGGGACGAGATCTGTTTCAGCATAAAGCGATCCTTTCTTCTCCTTCAGCGGTCTTGCCGGGACAAAAAAACCCCGCCGGAGACCCGGCAGGGGGCGAACGCATCAACACCGACGCGGAAGCCGGTATTCCCGTGCAAAAATGCGCGGCTCCTTGCCGATATCCCGTATCGTCTTAAAGTTGCCGTTATGATTATAGCATCCCCCCTTTCCCTTTGTCAAGGGGCTGCGCCCCGGAAAACGGAAAACCGTGCAAAACGCCCCTTCCCCGCCGGGAAAGCGGCGCGGCGAAAAGGCGAAAAAGCTCTTTACAAAGCGGGAGGGACGCGGTATAATAAAGTATACTTGACTGTTCGGGAGGGCCTATGTCAAACGAAAAGAAGATTCCGGCGCGCTCCGAGGTGCCGGAGGAGTTTACCTGGAACCTGAAGGATATCTACGAAAGCGACGACGCGTGGTTTGCCGACTATGAAGAACTGAAAAAGCTGCCGGAGAAGGTCGCCGCCTTTGCGGGGCGCCTCGGCGAGAGCGCCGGAACGCTCCTTTCCTACCTCAAGCTTGACGATGAGATCGGTCTTTCCCTCGCCCGTCTGCACGGCTACGCCTCCCGCAAGGGGGACGAGGACGTGGGAAGCGGCTTTTATCAGGATATGCGCGGCAAAGCGACCAGTCTGTGGATCGCGGTCGGCAGCGCCGGCGCCTTTGCCGTTCCCGAGATCATGGCGATCCCCGAAGAAACGCTGGATCGCTGGTACGGGGAGGAAAAAGAGCTGACCGTTTACCGCCGCAGTCTCTATCAGATCCGCCGCCGGAAGGCGCATATCCTCTCCCCCGAGTGCGAAGCGCTGCTCGCCGCCTCCGGCGAGATGGCGGAAGCGCCGGAGGAGATCTCCTCCGTCTTTGAGAACGCCGATCTGAAGTTCCCCGCCGTTTCCGACGGAAAAGGGGAAATGCACGAGCTGACCGGCGGAACGCTGGTGCCGCTGCTGGAGAGCAGCGACCGCGTGCTGCGCAAAAACACCTTTGAGACCTTCTATACCCGCCTCGGCGAGTTCCGCAACACCGCCGCGGCGACCCTCAACGCCCAGTTCAAGCAGCTCCGCTTCTACGCGAACGCCCGCAAGTACGAGAACACCCTCGCCGCCTCCCTCGACCGCACCGAGGTCCCGGTCGAGGTCTATCACAACCTGATCGCCGCGGTCCACGACAACCTCGACAAGATGTACCGCTACGTCTCCCTGCGCAAGCGGATGCTCGGGGTCGACGAGCTGCATATGTACGACGTTTATACCCCCGTCGTGCCGGACAGCGCCGAGAAGATCCCCTACGAAAAAGCGAAGGAAACGGTCCTCTCCGCCCTCTCCGTTCTCGGAGACGACTATACCGCGATGCTGCGCGAGGGCTTTGAAAACCGCTGGATCGACGTCTACGAAAACGTCGGCAAGCGCAGCGGCGCCTACTCCTCGATGGGCCGCCCGCACCCCTACGTTCTCCTCAACCATCACGACAACCTCGACAGCCAGTTCACGCTGGCGCACGAGATGGGGCACGCCCTGCACAGCTACCTCAGCTGCAAAAACCAGCCGGTCTGCACCTCCGAATACGTGATCTTTGTGGCGGAGGTCGCCTCCACCTGCAACGAGGTGCTCCTGATGCGCCGCCTCCTCTCCGAAACGACCGACAAAAAGCAGCGCGCCTACCTGATCAATCACTTCCTCGACCAGTTCAAGGGAACGATCTACCGGCAGACGATGTTTGCGGAGTTCGAGCTGGCGATGGGCCGGATGGCGGAAAACGGCGAAACGCTTACCGCCGACGCCCTCTGCGAAAAGTACCACGCCCTCAACAAACTCTACTTCGGCCCCGATATGGTCTCCGACGAGGGGATCGCCCTGGAGTGGGCGCGGATCCCGCACTTCTACTACGATTACTACGTTTTCCAGTACGCGACCGGCTTTTCCGCCGCCGTGGCGATCGCCAACCGCATCCTGCGGGAGGGCGCGCCCGCCGTGGCGGACTACAAGCGCTTCCTCTCCGGCGGCAGCAGCGCAGACCCGATCTCGCTTCTGAAGATCGCCGGCGTGGATATGAGCACGCCCGACCCGGTCAATTCCGCTCTCGCCCTCTTCGGCGAGCTGCTGGATGAAATGGAAACCCTTTTGTAACGATAAAAACCGAGAAAGGAGAAAAAAATGAAATACGTATGCTCCGCCTGCGGCTGGACCTACGATGAGGCGCTCGGCGATCCCGATAACGGCATCGCCCCCGGCACCAAGTTCGAGGATCTGCCCGAAGATTTCGTCTGCCCGCTCTGCGGCGTGGACAAGTCGATGTTTGAAAAGGCGTAAAACGGAAAGAGGACCGCTCGGGCGGTCCTCTTCTCTTTATCCTTCCTCCGTTTCGGGGAGGTGGGCAAGGATCCTGTGAAGCAGCGAATGGAGCGTTTTTGCTTCCTCGGGGGAAAGACCGAGGCAGGGCGCGACCTTCCCCGGGATGCAGGCGGCGCGGTCCTTCAGCTTTTCTCCCTTTTCGGTCAGAGAAACGTCGAGACAGCGTTCGTCCTGCTTGTCGCGCGCGCGGACGAGATACCCCTTCTGCTCTAACTTTTTGAGCAGAGGGGTGAGGGTCCCCGAGTCGAGCGTGAGGATCCTGCCGAGGTCCCGCACGTTGACCGTCCGGCGTTCCCAGAGGACCATCATCGCGAGATACTGCGTATAGGTAAGGTCGATCCCGTCCAGGTGCGGCTTGTATTTTCTGACGATTTCCTTTGCGCAGACGTAAAGGGGAAAGCAAAGCTGGCAGTCAAGCCGGAGGGGGTCGAACCCGTTCGTCTGATCCGTCATCATCCGATCTTTGACTCAATAAAAGCCTTCATATCCGCTTTCGGACGAAATCCGACGGCGCTGCCGACAAGCTGCCCTTCCTTGAACACGAGAACGGCGGGAATGCTGTAAATGTTGTATTTGCCCGCGAGCTGCGGATTTTCGTCCGTGTCCGCATTGTAAAAATCGACTTTTCCCTCCATCTCCTCCGAGAGCTCCTCCATCACGGGCGCCAGCATCCGGCAGGGGCCGCACCAGGTCGCGGAAAAGTCCACGACGGCGGCTTTTGCCTCCAGGGCTTTCTCCATCTTTTCGTTTTCGATCTTCGTTACCATTTTCGTTTTCTCCTTTTCTTTTTTATCGCTTGCTCAGATATTCCACAGCGGAGAGGGCGGCCGTGTTGCCCTGTCCCGCCGCTTTGACGTACTGGTACGGCCGGCCCGCCGCGTCGCCGCAGGCGAAAAGCCCGGGGAGGTTGGTGCGCATCGAGAGATCGACGGCGACCCGCTCGCCCTCCGTTGCGAGCCCGGGGACGAGCCGCTCCGGCAGGACCGCGTCCCGCAGAACGAAGATCCCGTCCGCCTCTCGCGCGCCGGCGTCGGTGAGCACGGCGTCCGCCTTTTTCTCTCCCGCGATCGCGCGCGGCAGCTCGCGGATCACTTCAAGGTTTTCTGCCTGAGGGAGCGGCGCCCGGACGACCGGAAAATAGAGGACGCGCGCGCAGACGGTCGCGAGAAACTCCGCTTCCTTCGCCGCTTCCGCGCAGTAGGCGAGGACGGCGACGGTCTTGCCGCGGTAGAGCCGCGCGTCGCAGGTGGCGCAATAGCTGACCCCGCGGCCGAGAAACGCCTCCTCGCCGGGCAGCGGTTTGCCCTGCGCCACGCCGCAGGCAAGGATCACGGAACTTGCTTCGTACATCGTTTCCCCCGCCTGGATCCCGAACCAGTCCCCCATCGCGTAGACCGTGCCGACGCGCGCGTCGGTGATCCGGATCCCGAGCGAGCCGAGATGCGCGGAGAGCGCGCGGGCAAAGTCCGCGCCGCTGATCGCGGGCAGACCGGGGTAGTTTTCGATCCTCTCGGCGCGGGAGAGCTTTTCGCTCAGCGCGGCAGGACCGAGAAGCAGGATCGTTTTTCCGCGGACGGCGGCGGTGATCGCGGCGGAGATCCCCGCCGGGCCGGTGCCGATGATCGCAATGTCGTAACGCTGCGGCATCTTATCCTCCCCGCGGCCGCCGGAGCGGCCGCTCTTTTGTTTGCAATTATATTGTATACAATCTTTTTTGTTTTGTCAAGCGTTTTCCGCTCTTTTCTTCCGCAAAAGAGAGTATCCCCTCCTCCGCGCGGAAAAATTCGGCCGGGAAAGGGTTTTTGGCGGCGCCGCCCTTGACTTTTGCTTTTGTTTTATACTATAATATACTGAATAAATATTTTATGGGCTGTTACAGCCTGACGGAGACGGATATGATCAACAGCATGACCGCCTTCGGGCGCGCCTCGTCGCGCACCGAGGAGACGGAGATCACCGTGGAGATCCGGTCGGTGAACAACCGCTACCTGGATCTGACGGTAAAACTGCCGAGGACCTTTTCCTTTCTGGAGGACCGGGTCAAGGCGTATCTGACGGGGCGCGGCCTCTCCCGCGGGAAGGTGGACGCCTATATCGGGATCGAGATGCTCTCGGAGGTCGGCGGCGGGAAGGTCACGGTGGATACCGAATACGCCCGCGCCTATCTCGACGCGCTGCGCGAGCTTGGCGAGACCTTCGGACTGAAGGACGATCTCTCCCTGATGCGGGTGGCGGCGAACAAAGACCTCTTCCGCATCGAACGCTCCGAGCGCGACCCGGAAAAAGACTGGGAGATGCTCCTCCCCACGCTGGAGAAAGCGGCGGACGTGTTCTTCGCCGCGCGGGCGGCGGAGGGCGAGCGGATCGAGCGCGACATCACGGCGAAGGTCGAGGGGATCCGGGCGCTGACCCCGCAGATCGCCGCCCTCTCGGACGAAGACGTGAAGGCGCGGCGCGACAAGCTCTCCGAGCGGATCCGCAAGCTGCTCGGCGAGGAGGGGATCGTGCCGGACGAGAGCCGGCTTCTGACCGAGTGCGCCCTCTTTGCGGACAAGATCGCCATCGACGAAGAAATCGTGCGGCTCAGCAGCCACTTCGAGGCGTTTTACACCATCCTCGGCGAACGGGAGCCCGCCGGCCGGAAGCTCGACTTCCTTTTGCAGGAAATGAACCGCGAGACCAACACCATCGGCTCCAAGTGCTCCAATCTGGCGATCTCCCACACCGTCGTCCGGATCAAGAGCGAGCTGGAAAAAATACGCGAACAGATCCAGAACATCGAATAAGAAAGAGGTTGTTATGAAATTCATCAACATCGGCTACGGCAACGTCGTAGCCTCCGACCGGGTGATCACGATCGTCAGTCCGGACAGCGCGCCCATCAAGCGTCTGGTGCAGGACGCGCGGGACGCGGGACGGGTGATCGACGTGACCTGCGGCAGGCGCACCCGTTCCGTGATCATCACGGACAGCGAGCACGTTATCCTCTCCTCCACCCAGCCGGAGACGATCTCCTGGCGCCTGAACGGCAAGCAATCCGACGAGGAGGAAGAGGACGATGAGTGAGGAAAGCTTTCTCGGAAAGCAAAAGGGACTCCTCTTCGTCGTTTCCGGCCCCGCCGGCAGCGGCAAGGGGACGGTGATGCAGCTTCTCATGCAGGACCCCGAGGCGTTCGCCCTTTCCGTTTCCGCCACGACCCGCGCGCCGGGGAAAAACGAAAAAGACGGCCGCGAATACTTCTTTGTTTCCCGCGAAAAGTTTGAAGACATGATCGCGAAGGGAGAGCTGCTCGAGTACACCGATTATCTCGGCAACTATTACGGCACGCCCCGCGCGGCGGCGGAAGCGGTCCTCGGGACCGGGCGCCACCTACTCCTCGAGATCGACGTAAACGGCGGCAAACAGATCAAAAAGGCGTTCCCCGAGGCGGTGCTGGTGATGATCGTTCCGCCGGGCGCGAAAGAGCAGGAGCGCCGCCTCCGCTCCCGCGCCCGCGACAGCGAGGAGTCGATCCTGCGGCGGCTGGAAAAAGCCGGAACGGAGCTTGACTCTCTCGGCGATTACGATTACGTGATCGTCAACGAGACCGGCAAAACGGAAGAAACGGCCGAGACGTTCCGCGCGATCGTCGCAGCGGAAGCGGCGTCCGTCCGCCGCCATCCCGACCTTGTCGGGCGTTACTTCGCCGACTGACCCGCCCTTCTCTTTTGTTTTACACCGATCGGTAGAATCCCATATCCTGATACATCTCATATTTTTTAAGGAGAAAAAGCCATGATCAAGCCTTCCATCGAAGATCTTACCAAGGGACAATTCAACCGTTACGAGCTGGTGCTCGGCACGGCGAAGCTCGCCCGCGTCCTGACCGACGACTACACCGAGCGCCGCGAGGAAGCGGAAAAGATGATCGCCAACAAGGAGACCGACAAGACCATCGCCGCGATGCTCAAGCTCGACGCCGAAGACGAAAAGGCCGTCAAAGCGGCGATCAACCGTCTCGACAGCGGAGAGTACGAACTGATCCGCGCCGAGGACGGGGAACCGTCTGACAAAGAGTAAAAAAGACAGACTGCCGGAAAGGGGGACACAATGAGCGGATATATCGCCGTCCATATTCTGGACGTCCCCTACCATATCGACCGCCCGTACGACTATTTCGTCCCCGACGGGATGGAAAACGAGGCGGTCCCCGGCGCGTTTGTGACCGTTCCCTTCGGCGCGGCGAACCGGCGCGTTTCCGCGCTGGCCGTCGAGCGGCGGGAGAATTGCGACTACAGGCGCGTCAAACCCGTCCTTGCGGTGAACGGGGAACGCTTTTCCCTGGACCGGCGCCAGCTGGAGCTGTGCTTTTACCTGAAGCGCACCTGCCTCTGCACGGTCGGAGAGGCGGCGAGGACCCTGCTTCCCTCCGCCGCTTTTTCCTCCCTTGCCGAGTTCTATCTTCCCGGAAAGGCGGATCCTTCCTCCCTCTCCCCGACGGAGCGGGCGGTCTGCGATTACGTACGGCGGGAAAAGAAGGTCTCCGCCGCCCGGGTGAAAACCGACTGCGGCGAGGAGGCGGGGGAGATCCTCACGCGGCTCTGCCGCTCCGGGCATCTCTTGCGCGATTTTGAGGTAAAGGAAAACAAACGCGACCGCTATACCGTGCGCGTTTTTCTGAAAACGGACGCGCAAACGGCGCGGGAGGCGGCCGAGGGGAAAGGCCCCCTCGCCCTGCGGGGGAAAAAGCAGCGGGCGCTGCTCTCCGCGATCCTTTCCTCGGACGGGAGCGAAAAAGCCGCGCTGCTCGAACGGGCGGACTGCTCCCCCGCTCAGCTGAACGCTCTCGAGGACGCCGGGCTGATCCGGCTGGAGAAGACCGAGACCTTCCGCAATTCCTACGCCGCGATCAAGCCGGACGCAAACAAAAAAAATATCCTCTCCGACGCGCAGCGAGGGGTCTATCTGCGGCTGCGGGAGCTGTTTTTATCCGGCGAGCCGAAGGCGGCGCTCCTGTTCGGGATCACCGGGAGCGGAAAAACGCGCGTCGTCAAAGCGATGATCGACGAAGTGACCGGAGCGGGACGCACCGTGATCCTGATGGTGCCGGAGATCTCCCTCACCCCACAGACCGTCTCGATCTTCTGCTCCTTCTACGGCGAGCGCGTCGCCGTTCTGCACTCCGCCCTCTCGGCGGGCGAACGGTACGACGCTTACAAACGCATCCGCGCCGGAACGGTGGACGTGGTGATCGGCACGCGCAGCGCCGTTTTCGCCCCGCTCCCGCGGCTGGGGATGATCGTGCTCGACGAGGAGCAGGAGCACACCTACAAATCCGATACCGACCCGAAGTATCACGCGCGGGACGTGGCGCGTTTCCGCTGCGCAAAGGAAAACGCCCTGATGCTTCTCTGCTCCGCCACGCCCTCCGTGGAGAGCTTTTCCAAAGCCAAAAGCGGGCAGTACGAGCTCTGCGAGCTGAAGGAACGCTACGGCGGCGCCAAGCTGCCGGAGGTCCTCGTCTGCGATATGCGCCGCGAGCTGCGGGCCGGGAACGTTTCTCCCTTCTCCCGCGAGCTGCTCGCGCGTCTTGAAACAGTCAGGGAGCGGGGGGAGCAGGCGATCATCCTGCTCAACCGCCGCGGCTACAACAGCTACGAAAGCTGTCTCGAGTGCGGGGAGCCGGTCGTCTGTCCGCGCTGTTCGGTCCCGCTGACCCGCCACCGCGAAAAAAACGAAAGCGACGGCAGACTGCTCTGTCATTACTGCGGCTTTACCTCCTCCGTTCTCAAAAAATGCCCCTCCTGCGGCTCGGAAAAAATGACCTTCGAGGGGTGCGGGACGCAGCAGGCGGAGGCGGAACTTTCCCGTCTTCTGCCCGCGATCCGGGTCCTGCGGATGGACGCGGACACCGCGACGACAAAGGCGACCTACGACCGGATGCTCACCGCCTTCCGGCGGGGAGAGTACGATCTGCTGCTCGGTACGCAGATGGTGGCGAAGGGACACGATTTCCCGATGGTGACGCTGGTCGGCGTCCTCTCGGCGGACGCCTCCCTCTCCATCGGCGATTACCGCGCGAACGAGCGCACCTTTTCCCTGATCACGCAGGTAGTGGGGCGCGCCGGACGGGCGGAGCGCGGCGGTGTCGCCGTCGTGCAGACCTTCCGCCCCGATAACGAATCGCTGCTGCTCGCCTGCCGCGGCGATTACGAGGAGTTTTACAACGCCGAGATCGCGCTGCGCCGCGGCTTTATCTGGCCGCCGTGCTGCGACATCGTGACCCTTTCCCTCGCCGCGGAGGACGAGGACGCCCTGACCCGGGCGAGCGAACGGCTCTCCGCGCTGTTTTCCTCCCATCTGCAAAACGATTTCGCCGACGTGAAGGCGACGGCGTTCGGCCCCTTTGAAGCGCCGATCTACAAGCTGGCGGACCGCTACCGGATGCGGATGGTCGTCAAATGCCGGCTCTCCTCCCGCACGCGCCTCTTTTTCGGGACGCTGCTCGAGGAGTTTTGCGAAGGGGCCGGCAAAAACGGCGTCACGCTGTCCGCCGACTTCAATCCCTCGGGAATCTGAAACAAGAAAGGCAACAAACATGGCGATACGCAACATCATCAAAGACGACGACCCCACCCTGCGCAAGATCAGCCGACGGGTCGAGGAGATCACGCCGCGCATCCGCACCCTGCTCGACGATATGCTGGATACGATGCACCGCGCGAACGGCTGCGGGCTCGCCGCCGTGCAGGTCGGCGTTCTGCGGCGGGTCGTGGTGGTGGAAACGGAGGAGGGGCATCCGATCGAGCTGATCAACCCCGCGATCATCAAAGCCTCCGAGGAAACGCAAAACGAGCTGGAGGGCTGTCTCTCCCTGCCCGGACGCTGGGGCTACACCGTCCGCCCGAAGACGGTAACGGTGCGGGCGCAGGACCGGAACGGAGACTTTTTTGAAGTGACCGGCTCCGATCTGCTCGCGCGCGCCCTCTGCCACGAGCTCGACCATCTGGACGGAAAGCTCTACCCCGACGTTTCCGTCCACATGCTGACCAAAAAAGAAATGAAGGAAGCGGGCCTGATCCCCGCCGATTGAACCGATGAAGATCCTTTTTATGGGAACGCCGGCGTTCGCCGTCGTCTCCCTCGACGCGCTGGTCGCCGCGGGGCACGAAATCTGCGGCGTCGTCACCAAAAAAGACACCCCCCAGGGGAGAAAAATGCGCCTCACGCCGCCGCCCGTCAAGGTGCGCGCCGAGGAGCTCGGTCTGCCCGTCTTCCAGCCGGACACGCTGCGGGACGAGGCCTTCTCGGGGCTGCTCGCCCGGCTCGATCCCGAGCTGATCGTCGTCGTCGCCTACGGCAAGATCCTCCCCGCGTCGGTCCTCTCCTATCCCCCCTTCGGCTGCGTCAACGTGCACGGCAGTCTCCTGCCCGCGTACCGCGGCGCCGCGCCGATGCAGCGCTCCCTGATGGACGGGCAGGAGGTCGTCGGCGTGACGACGATGTATATGGACGAGGGGATGGACACCGGCGATATGCTCCTCACCCGGACCTACCGGCCGGGGGAGAACGAATGCTTCGGCTCCGTTTCGGACGCGCTCGCCCGGCTCGGCGCCGACGCGCTGACCGAAACCCTCCGGAAACTGGAAGCCGGCACTCTGGTCCGCGTTCCGCAGGACGGCCGCCTCGCCACCGTCGCGCCGAAGATCGACCGAGGCGAGGAAACGCTCGATTTCTCTCTCCCCGCGCGCGTCCTGCACAACCGGATCCGCGCCCTCTCCCCCGCTCCCCTCTGCCGCACCTTCACGCCCGACGGATCCCTTCTCAAGATCGTCTCCTCCTCCCTGCCCGGTCTCTTTTCCGAGGGCGAGGCGGGCGAGGTCCTGACCGACGAAAAAAAACTTCTCGTCTGTTGCGGCGACGGGCGGGTCTTAGAGATCGCCGAGCTGCTCCCCGAGGGCAAGCAGCGGATGAAAGCCGCGGACTACCTGCGCGGCCGGAAGCTCAAAAAGGGAGACCTGTTAGGAAAAAAGGAGAACTGAATGCTCACTTATTACGGGATCGACTGGACCTACGTCATCCTCGTCCTCCCCGCCGTTTTCTTCGCCCTCTGGGCGCAGTATCACGTCCAAAGCACCTTCAAAAAAGCCTCGTCCGTTCCCGTCTCGAGCGGGATGACGGGCGCGGAAGCCGCCCGGATGATCCTTGACCGCAACGGCCTGTACGCCGTGCGCATCGAGCGTGTTTCCGGCGAACTGACCGACCATTTTGACCCGCGCTCGGGCGTTCTCCGGCTCTCGGAGAGCGTATACGGCGCCTCCACCGCCGCGGCGGTCGGCGTTGCCTGCCACGAGGCGGGGCACGCCGTCCAGCACGAGGAAAACTACCGCCCCATCCGCATCCGCTCCGCCGTGATCCCGCTGACGCGGATCGGTTCCACTCTGGCGATCCCCCTCCTTTTGATCGGGCTTTTGCTCAACTTTTCCGCTCTGGCGTATATCGGGATCCTGCTGTTCGCCTTTTCCGCCGTTTTCCAGCTTCTGACGCTGCCGGTGGAGTTTGACGCGAGCGCACGCGCCTTGAAGGAGATGGCGGACTGCGGACGTTTTTCCGAAGAAGAACTTACCTTTTCCCGCAAGGTCCTGCGCGCGGCGGCGCTGACTTACGTGGCGGCGCTTGCCGTCTCCCTGATGCAGATTTTGCGGCTCCTTTTGATCACCGACCGTCGAGGAAGAAGATGAAAGACAAAGTCAGAGACGCGGCGCTCCGGTTCCTCTGCGACGCGGAGCGGGACAACAAATATCTCAATCTGGCGCTTCCCTCCGCGCTTGCCGCCTTCGGCGACGAACGCGACCGCGCCCTCTTTACCCTGCTTGTCTACGGTGTGACGGAAAAGAAAATCACCCTTGATTTCTATCTCGCCGCCTACTCCTCCCGACCGGTAAACGAGCTGGAACGCTTTACCCGCTATCTGCTCCGGCTCGGGTTTTATCAGCTGATCTTTCTCGGGACGCCGCCGCACGCCGCCGTCAACGAAACGGTCGCGCTGGCGCGGCAGCGGGGGGAGCGCGGGTTTGTCAACGCCGTGCTGCGCTCCTACCTGCGGGAGCCGGAGAAAGTCGTCTTTCCGCGCGAGGAGGACGGCCTCGTTCCCTACCTTTCCGCCCGCTATTCCTACCCCCTCTGGATGTGCGCCTCGCTTGTGCGCGACTACGGGGAAACAGCGGCGAAAGAAACGCTGGAGGCCTTCTCCCGCAAACCGCCGCTGACCCTGCGCGTCAACACGCAAAAGACCGGGCGGGACGAGCTGCTCGCTCTCCTTTCCCCCTTCGGCGCGCGGCCGACGAACTTCTCCGACTGCGGGATCGTGATCGAAGAAAACGCCGCCCCCTCCCGCCTCCCCGGGTTTGACGAAGGGCTCTGCTTCGTTCAGGACGAGGCGTCCCAGCTCTGCGCCCGCCTCCTCGGCGCAAAGGAAAACGAGGACGTTGCGGACGTCTGCGCCGCGCCGGGCTCCAAAAGCTTTTCTCTCGCGCTCGATATGAAGGGGACGGGGCGGGTCCGCTCTTTCGACCTGCACCGCTCCAAGCTCTCCCTGATCGAAAACGGCGCGAAAAAACTCGGTCTGGAAAACGTCTTCCCCGCCGAGCAAAACGCCCTCTCCCCGCGCCAAAAACTCTTCGGAAAACTCGACCGCGTTCTCTGCGACGTTCCCTGCTCCGGGCTCGGCGTTACCGCCAAAAAGCCGGATATCCGCCGCAAAGAGGAGGCGGACGTCCTCGCCCTGCCGGAGACCGCCTGCGCGATCCTCGACGCCTCCTCCGCCTATCTCAAGGACGGCGGCACGCTCGTCTATTCCACCTGCACCCTCCGCCGCGCGGAAAACGACGAGGTCTGCCGGCGCTTTCTCGCCGAGCATCCGGACTTTGCTCCGTTTGACTTCACCTTCACCGGATCGGACGGGACCGTCCTCTCCTCCGAGGAGGGGATGCTGACCCTTCTGCCCGCCAAAACGAACACAGACGGCTTTTTCCTCTGCCGGATGATCAAAAAAGGAACGTCCCATGCCTGATACGACCGAAAAAACCGATCTCTGCTCCCTCACCGTCCCCGAGCTTGAGGCCTATTTTGCCTCCCTCGGCGAGCCGAAATACCGGGCAAAACAGTTTTTCTCCGCGATCGCGCGGGGAGAACGCTTTTCCGGGATCACGACCTTCCCCCTCTCCCTGCGCGCCAGGCTGGAGGAAACGGCACAGTACCTCGTCCCCGAGATCGCGGAAAAGCAGGTCTCCGCACTCGACGGCACGACCAAGTATCTGATGCGGATGGCCGACGGCGAGGAGGTGGAAAGTGTGCTGATGCTTTATGAGCACGGCGCCTCCCTCTGCGTCTCCTCCCAGGTCGGCTGCCGGATGGGCTGCCGCTTCTGCGCCTCCACGATCGGAGGGCGGATCCGGGATCTGCTCCCGTCCGAGATCTACGGGCAGGTGATCGCCGCCGGACGGGACGCCGGCCGCCGGATCGACGGGATCGTGATGATGGGGATCGGCGAACCGCTTGACAACCTCGCAAACGTCCTGCGGTTTCTGACCCTCGTGAGCGCGCCGGAGGGACTGAATATCGGGCTCCGGCACATCTCCCTCTCCACCTGCGGGCTGGCCGACCGGATCGAAGAGCTGAAACGGGCGGATCTGCCGATCACTCTCTCGATCTCCCTGCACGCCTCCACCGACGAGCGGCGCTCCGCCGTGATGCCGGTCAACGACCGCTATCCCCTGGATACGCTGCTCTCCGCCTGCCGCGATTACTTTGCCGCGACGGGACGCAGGATCAGTTTTGAATACACGCTGCTTCGAGGCGAAAACGACAGCGAGGAAGACGCCCGGCGTCTTGCGCGCCTCCTGCGGCGCTACTTCCCCGGCAGCACGCCGGTCCACATCAATCTCATCCGGCTCAACCCGGTCCGCGAGCGGGACTACCGCTCCCCGGACGACGCGGCGGCCAAGGCGTTCTGCGAAGCGCTCTGCCGGATGGGGATGAACGCCACCCTGCGCCGGCGGCTCGGCCCGGACATCAACGCCGCGTGCGGCCAACTGCGCCGGTCCCGCATAAAGGAAACGGGATCTCCACACACTACCGAAAGGACGGTGACGGATTATGCAAATATTCGGAATGACTGACATCGGACGGGAGCGCCTCGTCAACCAAGACGACTTCATCGCAAAGGAACTCTTGCCGGGGCTCGCCCTGCTCTGCGTCTGCGACGGGATGGGCGGCGTTGCCGGCGGGAAAGAGGCGAGCGCCATCGCCATCCGGGCGTTTTACGACTCGGTCGCCGAAAAGGCGGACGCCTGCTACGATCCGGAAACGGGATACTTCACCGCCGACACGGAAAAGATCATGAGCGATCTCGCGGAGGCGGCGCAGAAGGCGAACCGCGCCGTTTTTGAGCGGGCGGAGCACCGGCCGGAGCTGCAGGGGATGGGAACGACCCTCGCCGCGGCTCTGGTCTCGCGCGATCTGCTCTGCGGGATCAACATCGGGGACAGCCGCGTCTATACCTGCAGCCGCGACGGCGATATGCGCCAGCTCTCCCGCGACCACTCCTACGTCCAGTACCTCGTCGATCTCGGGCGCATCTCGGAGGACGAGGCCCGTACCGACAAAAACCGGAACATCATCACCCGCGCCGTCGGGATCGCCCCCGGCCTCGCGACCGACGTTTTTTCCGCGGTCGTGGAGGACAGCCGGGTCCTGATATGCTCGGACGGGCTCAGCGCCAACGCGGAAAACGCCGTGATCGGAAAATATCTCGCCGACTTTTCCCTGCCGACCGAGACGATCGTCCGGCGGCTGGTGAACCTGGCGAACGAAGAGGGCGGCTCGGACAACATCACCGCCGTGATGGCCTTTACCGGCGAGGAGGAACAAAAAGGATGAACCGTTACGAAGAATACGTCGGTCAGCTCTTCGACCGGCGTTATCAGATCGAAGAACTGATCGGAAACGGCGGGATGGCCGTCGTCTTCCGCGCGCGCGACACGCGGATGAACCGCACCGTCGCCGTCAAGCTGCTGCGCGACGAGTTTACCGACGACGAGGAAGCCGTCAAGCGGTTTATCAACGAGTCGAAAGCCGTGGCGATGCTCTCCCACAAAAACATCGTCAACATCTACGACGTCTCCGTCAGCGAGGAACTGAAATATATCGTGATGGAGTACATCGAGGGCGTTACGCTGGAAAGCTATATGAAAAAGAGAGGCGCGCTGCCCTTTGAGGAGATCTGCTCCTTCTCCGAGCAGATCCTCGCCGCCCTCCAGCACGCGCACGAAAAAGGCGTGATCCACCGGGATATCAAGCCGCAGAACATCCTCTTGCTCCGGGACGGGACCATCAAGGTCGCGGACTTCGGCATCGCCAAGCTGGCGGCGACGAAGGAAACCTCCAATCTCTCCGGCAAGGCGATCGGCACCGTCTACTATATCAGCCCCGAACAGGCCAAAGGCAAAAAGGTGGACGCGCGTTCCGATCTTTACTCCCTCGGCGCGCTGATGTACGAGCTGGCGACGGGAAAGCTCCCCTTCAACAGCGACAGCACCGTTTCGATCGCCTTAAAACAGATCAGCGAAGCGCCGAAAAAACCGAAAGAACTGAAAAAGGATATTCCGAACGGTTTAAGCACCCTCATTCTGACCGCGATGGAAAAAAATCCGCTCGACCGCTTTGAGTCCGCCGCTCAAATGCAAAAGTATCTGCAAAAAGTGAAACGTCATCCGAACAGAGCCGTCCGCCTCGCGGAGGCAAAAAAACGCCAGGGCACCAGTCCGATGCTCCCGATCATCCTCGGCATCCTCTCCGCCTTCGGCATCGCGCTTGCCGTTGCCGGTATCTTCATCGTCAAGACCCTCTTCTTTTCCGGCGGAGGGAACGTTAAGATCGTTACGGTGGCGGACTGCGTCGGCAAGATCGCAAACGAAGAGCTCGTCTCCTCCCTCGGAAATAACTATACCGTCCAGTTCGTGGAAGCGTTTGACAAAAACGTGGAAAAGGGCGTCGTCATGTCCCAGAGTCCCTCCCCCGGAGAAAACCGCCGCCTCAAGGGCGGCCAGACGGTCAAGCTGGTGCTGACCGTCAGCGCCGGCATGGAGGAGCAGATCCTCGGCGATTATTCCCTGCAGAACGCGCGCACGGCGGAGATCTCCCTGCGCGAAAAGGGGCTCGGGGTAACCGTGATCCGCGAAAGGCACGACGCCATCCCCGGCGGATTTGTGATCCGGACCTCGCCGGAGGCGGGCGCGACCGTGCGGACCGGCGATATCATCGAGCTGTACGTGAGCAGCGGAGAAGAGATCGAATACGTCTACGTGCCGAAGTTTGTCGGCATGAACGAAAAAGACGCGCTGGTCGCTCTCCTGGAAGCGGATCTCGACGTGGGCGAGATCACGTACGAATACTCCAAAAAAGAAAAAGCCGGCGTCGTCCTCAAACAGAGCATCGAGCCGGACCGCCGCGTCGCCAAGTTTGTGACGAAGATCGACTTCGTCCTCAGCAAGGGACCGGAGCCGGCCGTAACGACCTCGCCCGGCACGACCGACGCGGCGACCGGAACCGGAACCTCCGCCGCCGATACCACGGGAAAGGAGACCGGCAAAGTAACCGGCTCCGCGACGGCCGCCGTCACCACGTCGGCGGAGACGACAGGCGCGGCGGAGACGACGGGCGCGGTCTCCCAGAACCCCTGACGACCGATGGAAACACGGATCGCGGGCCGTCTCCTCTCCTGTACGGGAGGGCTTTACACCTTCTTCCCCGAAGAGACGGCGGAATATCCCGTCCCCGACGCGCTGCGGGATACCCCGCTTACGCTGCGGGCGCGCGGCGTCTTCCGCTATCAGGGGGAAAGCCCGTGCGCGGGCGATCTCGTCCTTTTGCGGACGGAGCTGGGCGAAACGGGCCGGCCGGAAAACGGACGCGGCCTTCTGATGGAGCGGATCCTGCCGCGCAAAAACCTCCTGATCCGCCCGCCCGTCGCCAACCTCGACTTTCTGATCATCACCGCGGCGGCCGCCGAGCCCGCCCCCTCTCTTCTCCTGCTCGACAAGCTGATCTGCTCCGCGCTCGTCCGGGGGGTAACGCCGATCCTCGTGATCAACAAGCGGGATCTCGCCCCGGAAAGCTGCGACGAGCTCTGCGCGATCTACCGCAAAGCGGGGCTCGCCGTCTATCCGATCTCCGTCCGGACGGGCGAGGGAACGAAAGAGCTGCGCGCCGCCCTTCTCTCTCTCCTGCCGGACCGGTGCGCCGCCTTTGCCGGCGCCTCCGGCGTGGGAAAATCCAGCTGCCTCAATCTCCTCTTCCCCGCCCTTTCCCTTTCGACCGGGCAGGTCAGCGCCCGCACCGGGCGCGGCCGGCATACCACGCGGCAGGCGGTTTTGCACCGTCTCCCGCTCGGGGAGAGCGGACGCTTCTCGTTTCTCGCGGACACGCCCGGCTTCGGGCTGCTCGATTTCGTTCACTTCGACTTTATGGAGCAGGAGGATCTCGTTTTTTCCTTCCCGGAGTTCGAGCCCTATCTCGGACTCTGCCGCTACACAAAATGCACCCACACCAAAGAGGAAGGTTGCGCGATCCTCGCCGCCGTGGAAAACGGCGCGATCGCTCCCTCCCGGCACGAAAGCTACCTCGCGCTGCGCGAGGAGCTCAAACGCCGGAAGCGGCGCCCCTGAAAAAAGGAAAACGGCGGACACGGAAAACCGTGTCCGCCGCGTTTTTTTGCGCGAAAAACCGGATCAAAGCCGCGCTTCTGCGTGGCGGATCGCGTGGCAGTTGATATTGACGGCGACGGGAAGCCCGGCGATATGCGTGGGGTAGGTCTCCACCTTGACGGCGAGCGCCGTTACGCTCCCGCCGAAGCCCGCGGCGCCGATCCCGAGTCCGTTTATCTCCGAGAGGAGGCGGTCCTCCAGCGCGGCGTAGCGCGGATCGGCGTTCCGGTCCCCGATCGGACGGATCAGCGCGCGTTTGGCGAGAGTGGCGCAGTATTCAAAGTCTCCGCCGATCCCGACCCCGACCATGATCGGCGGGCAGGGGTCGGCGCCGGCGCGGCGTACCGTTTCCCGGACGAAGGAGACGATCTCCTCCTCCCCGGCGGCGGGGGTGAACATCTTCAGCGCGCTTTTGTTCTCGCTGCCAAAGCCCTTCGGCGCGGCCACGATCCGCAGTCCGTCCCCCGGAACGGAGGAAAGGTGCAGGATCGCCGGGGCGTTCGTCTCCGTGTTTTTGCGGTCGTAGAGCGGGTCGGACACAACGGAGAGGCGCATCCGCCCCTCGGTATATCCCTGCGCGACGCCGGCATTGACGGCGTCGGAAAGGCACCCTCCCTCGATCCGCACCCGGTCGCCCATCTCGCAGAAGACGACCGCCATGCCGGTATCCTGGCAGACGGGAACGTTCAGCTCTCTTGCGGCGGACAGGTTCTCCCGCAGGGCGGAAAGGGCCAGGCGGCAGCGCTCGCAGCTTTCCTCCCGTCCGGCGCGGGCAAGCGCCTCGTCCACCTCGTTTCCGGGCGCGTAGCACGCCTCGCGAAAAAGCCGGGCCACGGTATCCCGGACCAAAGAAAAGGAAATGGTTTTCATACGTCCTCGGAAAAGAAACGCGCCGGCGGCGCCGGCGCGAATTTTCGGCAAAAAACGGCGCTCTTACTCGGTGAGATCGTTATAGAAGATGATCTCGTCCGGCATACAAAGATTGAGCTTTTCACGGGCGATCTTTTTGATCTGTTCGTCGTCCATCTCCGCTTCCAGATCCTTTTTAAGCGCGGCGATGGTCAGCTCGTTTTTCCGGTACTGCTCCTCCAGCCGCTCCTTTTCCGCCAGCAGTTCGTTTTTGCGGAGCTGCATCCGGAAGATGGAAAACACGGCGACCGCGAAGAAAAAGACGGCGAGGACCTTTACGAGCAGACTGCTGCCCCGCGCGGGCGTAACATCCTTCATAATTGACCTCCGTGATCGTTCAGATAATCGGTAAAAAAGCGGCGCGGGCGGGCGAGAAGGCGACCCCTCTCCCCGCGGTCAAAGCGCCTTGCCCGCAAAAGAAAGCAAAGATCCCCCAGCGCGCGAAAAAGGGCGCCGGCGCGGGCAAAAAACCGCGAAACGAGCGGAAAAAGCAGCCGCCGCACGGGAAAGAAAAGAAAAAAGAGAAGATAGCGGAAGAAGATCCGGATCCCCAGCCAAAGCGCCTCGAAGAAAAAGAGGATCGCCCGTCCGAGCGTGGCGTGGCAGAGAAAAAAACCGACCGCGGCGCAGAAGAAAGCGAAAAGGCGGACTTTGCCGCGGCTGAAATTGTAAAACAGGATCAGAAGGAGCGCGGCAGAAACAGCACAAAAGACAAGATCCTCCGCAAAAAGAAGAACGGAGCGGAACAGGGCGGAGACCTTGCGCTTTTTGCGGGGCCGCGGGGGCGAGAGAAGCGGGAGAGAAAGTGAGGAAAGCTCCGGCACGCGGCGGGACGGTCCCTTCTCTCCGCAGAGAAGGCGGGTCAGCCGGAGCAGATCGTAGAAGAGAGAAAGAACGGCGCCGCCGAGCAGAGAGACGGAAAAAAGACGGAGCTGATCGGAAAGCCAGACCTCCACTTTCAGCCCTTGCGCCCGAAGAAGAAGAGGCCGCGGCCTTCCTTTTTCTCCCGTTCGTCGGAGTACCAGAGGCCGGAGACGGATCCGACGATGCGGACCCTGCCGGTCTCGGAGGACAGTCCCACAACGGACAGTCCCTCTCCCTCCACGTCGAGCCGCCCGAGGGCGGTCCGGAGGGCGACGGAAGTTTCGTCAAAGCCGATCACATCGGAAACGCCCGTGATCTCCAGTTCCCTTCTCTGGCGGAGGGTCACGTCCTGAGACGCCGACGGCGCGGCGTTTTGTTCGTTCATAAGCTCTCCCGGCAAATCAGTTTACCACACTCTATGCGCCGGGGGAGGAGAATATGCGTCAGCCGTCGACGACCTCGTACATCGCGCCGGCGTCCGCCTTTTTGGTACTGTCTTTGATCTCGGTCACGCGGACGGAGACCGTCCGCCCGCCGAACGCGATCCCGATCACGTCGCCGGGTTTCACGTCGTAGGACGGCTTAACGGTCTTGCCGTTGACGGTGATGCGCTCGGCGCCGCAGGCGTCGTTTGCCACGGTGCGGCGGCGGATCAGACGGGAAACTTTCAAAAACTTATCGATTCTCATAACGGTAAAAACAGCCGCTCCCGCCGAAGCGGGAGCGGCTTTGTTGCGCTTATAACGCTCCGTTTTTTATTTTACGGCGTCCTTGAAGCCCTTGCCGGCGGAGAAGGACGGATACTTGGTCTTCGGGATCTTGATCGCCTCGTTGGTCTGCGGGTTGCGGCCGACTCTGGCGGCGCGGGTCTTGACTTCAAAGGTACCGAAGTTGACGAGCTGAACTTTCTTTTTCTTCTTCAGGGATTCCTTGATCACATCGATAAACGCGTTGACGGCCTTCTCGGCGTCCTTCTTGGAAAAATCGCCCTTCTTTGCGACGGCTTCGATAAATTCGGTCTTGTTCATCGTATCTTTCACCTTTCAATTATTAAGGAGGAAAACCCTTCCTTTGGTTAGATTATACCATCACCTCGGCGATTTATCAAGAGTATTTTCAATATTTCTTGCCTCGATCCCGGTTTTTTTCGGCTTTTTTCAAAGCAGACGGACTTTTTTCAGGACCGCTACGATCTTTTTGCTCTTGGGGAGCAGGGCGAGATCCTCCTCCGTGACCCCTTTCGCCTTAAAGAGGATGATCACGTAGACCGGAACGGCGATGAAAACGGAGAGGAGGGTGATCAGGGCGTTTTGCCCGCGGCCGGCCGCCTGAAGGGGAAAGAGCGCCTTCTCCGCCAGCCGGGAAACGGCGTACGCGGAGCCGCCCGCCGCCGCCGCCGCGATAAAGGGACGGAGAAACACGCGAGTGACCGAGGGGAGATACCCGATCTTTTTGAAGACGAAATACAGATTGAAAGAAGCCGCCGTGATATAGCAGAGCAGGGTGCTGATCGGCGCTCCGTAGATATTGACCGCGGGAATACCGACGAGGATCCAGCTGGAAATCAGCTTGACGGCGGCGCCCGCCAGCATCGAGATGATCGGATAGCGCTCCTTGCGCGCGCCCTGCAGGGCGCTGTTGGTCGTGGCGAGGATCCCGACGAAGAAGACCGCGACAGCGATGATCGAGAGCAGCGGCGCGAGGACGTCCGCGTCGCCGTGATTATAGACGGTATTGAGGATATAGCGCGGGATCGCCGCCATGCCGAGGGCGCAGGGCAGGGCGATGATCGCCGTCATCTTGAAAGCGGAAGAGAGGATCCCGCGCATCCGATTCCGGTCGCGGCGCGCCACGCACTCCGCCACAAGCGGCACGATCACGTACGCGACGGGGTAGATCAGAACGGGCGGCAGGTTAAAGAGCGAGGTGATCTGGGTGCTGTACGTCCCGTACATACTGACCGCCGCCTCCTTTTCAAAGCCCGCGCGGGTCAGACCGGAGGTAAGGACCATCGTGTCGATCATCCCCGCAAGGCTCATCGCGGAGGAGGAAAGGGTGATCGGGATCGCCACCTTGAGAAGCCGGGAGAGGATCGGTTTGGTCCCGGCGCAGTCGGGGACCCCTTTGCCGTAGATGGACCGGTACTCCACGTCGTAGCGGGCGGGAGAGAAGGAGAGCTTAGTCAGCCAGAGATAAAAGAACCCGACGATGACCCCGACCGTTACCCCGAGGACGGCGCAGGCGGCGACCACCTCGATCGGCTTGCCGGCGGCGATTGCGAGACGGGCGAACAAAATCCCGACAAGGAGCTTGCCGAGCGCCTCGATCACCTCCGAGATCCCGGTGGGCACCATATAGCGGAAGCCCTGGAAATAGCCGCGGAACGCGCTGGAAAGACAGACAAAGAAGAGCGTCGGCGCCAGCGCGATGATGCAGAACCGGGCGGCGGGATCGACAAGCGAGGCGAGCGGACGGGAGAGAGCGAACATCAACAGCGCCCCGGTCAGCCCGATCACGAAAAAGAGCCGGAGCGCGATGCGGTAGACCTTATGCACCTGGCGGAAACGCCCCTTGGCGCGGCTCTCGGCGACGAGGGTGGAAACGGCGACGGGCAGTCCCGCCGTGGAGATCATATAAAACCAAACGTAGACCTGATAGGCGGCGTTGAAATATCCCATGCCGGTATCGCCCAGCAGGGAAAGCATCGGGATCTTGAAAAAGACGCCGATGACCTTGGTCAGGATATTGGCCAGCGTGTAGACGAGAACGCTGGAAATGACGAGGCTGCGGCCTTTTTCGGCGGCAGCGTTATGCTGAAGTTCCGGCATGGGTCATCCTCTTTTCCGGTTTTCGGTCGCGCCGTTCAGGCATTCTCATCCGGCGGGAGAGAAAGCTCCGTCTCCGCGGGCAGGGAAACGACCCGTTCCCCCTCCTCCAGACGGGCGAGCAGCGCCTGCTCGGAAAAATCTCCCCGCAGATATTCGTATGGATATTTCGGGTTGATTATGCGTTTGATCTTTTCGGCGCGGCCGGCGTCCTCGCCCCAGCGGACGAGGCGGGTCACGGCGCCCGCTCCGGCGCCGTAGACGGAATGGTATTCTTCCATCATCACGACGTTGTAGATCCCTTCCTGCCCTTCCCTGGCGAACCCGACGTTTTCCAGATTGCCGACGGTGTTCTTCTGCCGGTAGAGATAGTAGGGCTTATAGCCGCTGTTGCGGAGCTTGAGCTGGGAGTAGTCCACGCACTTCACGGCGTCTCCGCCGCCGCGGCGGTAGATCTCGCTGCTCTCGCGCAAAAAGTCCGAGGACTTCTTGACGCAGAAGCTGTGTACCGTCACGTTCCCCGGCGAGAGCTCCGCCACCCGGTCGAGCGACCGGGAAAACCGGGTGAAATTGTCTCCCGGCAGACCGGCGATCAGGTCGACGTTGATCGTCCCGATACCGCTCTTGACGGCGACGTTGTACGCGCGCAGAAAATCCGAGACGGTGTGCCGGCGCCCGATCGTCTCGAGCACGACGTCCGACATGCTCTGCGGATTGACGCTTATGCGCGTGACGCCGCAGGCGCGGGCGATCTTCAGTTTTTCCGTGTTGATGGTATCCGGCCGCCCCGCCTCCAGCGTGAACTCCAAGAGAGAGGAAACGTCGGTGCAGCGCCCGATCTCGGTGAGCAGGGTTTTCAGCTGCTCCTCGCTCAGGATCGTGGGCGTGCCGCCGCCGATATAGATGCTGGCGACGCGTTTCCCCCGGTCGGCGATATGGCGGAACACCGCCCGGATCTCCAGAAGCAGCAGCTCGAGATACTCGTCGATCAGCGAGAGCAGACGCGGCGTGGTATAGGAAACGAAGGAACAGTACGCACAGCGGGAGGGGCAGAAGGGGATGGAGATATACACGCTGCACATATCCGGGGCAAGCGACCGCTTGAGCTTCAGCTCCGCGGCGGCGACGCCGGTGCAGAGGGTCGCCTTTTTCAAACTGAGAAAGTACTCGCTCCGCAAAAAGGCGCGGGTCTTCATAATGCCCGAGCCGGAGGCAAGACATTCCATCGCGACCTTGGCGGGACGTACGCCGGTGAGGATCCCCCACGGCGGCTGGACCCCGAACAGCTCCTTTCCGGCGGCGAAGACCGCCCGCCCGAGGGCAAGCTTTTTGCCGCGGGAAACGGGGATCCCCTCGGAAAAGAGATAGCGTCCTTCGGCGCGCGCGGTCTTCTCTCCCGCGCGCAGCTCGGCGCGGGCGAGATACCCCCCCTCCGTTTCCTCCAGAGACGCGTTCAGCTCCGCCTCTCCGTCGTCCTCCGCCGGGTCCTCCGGAAACTTTGCTCCCGGGAAAAAGAGCATGGCGAGCGTCTGTGCGTAATAGGGGTTGATCCCCTCTCCGACACGGATCTTCATGTCAGGTCCCCTTTCCTCATATAAATCCCCGGCTGACGCTGTTCACACCCCGGATCGAGCGAAGGCGGGAAACGATGGAATGATAATGGCTCACGTCCTTGCAGGCGACCGTCAGATTGACGACGATCGAGACCTCGGTGCGCTGACCGGTGTTGATCTGCATCAGGGCGACCCGCATCTCGGCGAGCGCCACGGTGATATCGGCAAGCAAGGTAAGCGTGTTTTCGGCGCGGATCTGGATCATCGCCTCGTAAACGCCGGAAGCGCCGGAGGCGCTCTCCTCCCGCTCCCAGTGGGCTTCCACCCACCGGCCGGCGTTCTCCGCGCGGGCGACGCTGGCGGTGAAGTTCGGGCAGTCCGCCTTGTGGATCGAGATCCCGTAGCCCCGCGTCACAAACCCGACCACGGAGTCTCCGGGCAGCGGGTTGCAGCACTTGGCGAACTTGACGAGACAGTCGTGCTGCCCGTCGACAACGATGCCGCCGCTGCTCTTGATATTCTTCGGCTGGGTCGTTTTTACCTGCTCCGCCTCGGTGATCACCGTGGGCTCCGGCGCGACCACGCGGTCGAACTCGTCCCGCAGGCGCGTTGCGATCTTGGCGGCGGAGAGGCCGCCGTAGCCGATGGTGTTGTAGAGGTCGTCCGCCTCCTGGATCCCCATCTTGCGGGCGACGTTCGTCACGATCTCGGAAAGCTGTTCCTCGGTATAGGCGCGGCCGGAGCGCTTCAGCTCCCGCTCCACCTCGCCGCGGCCGACGAGGATATTCTCCGCGCGGCGCTCCTTTTTGAAGAACTGGCGGATCTTGTTCTGCGCCTCGCTCGTTTTCACGATCTTGAGCCAGTCGCGGCTCGGCCCCTTGGAGGCGGCGGAGGTGAGGATCTCCACGATCTCCCCGTTTTGCAAAACGCGGTCGATCGGGACCATGACGTTGTTGATTTTGGCGCCGATCATCTTGTTGCCCACTTCCGAATGGATCGAATAGGCAAAGTCGATGACGGTAGAGCCGAGGGGAAGCGCGATCAGATCGCCCCGCGGCGTAAAGACGAAGGTCTCGTCGTTGAAAATGTCGGTCTTGAGCGCGTGCATGAACTCGTCGGGGTCGGTGGTGCTGCTTTCCGTTTCCAGGAGCTTGGCGACCCAGCTGAGCTTCTGCGCGAGATCGGCGCTCGACTTTTCCCCGGATTTATACTTCCAGTGCGCCGCGATACCGTATTCGGCGATATGGTGCATCTCGTAGGTGCGGATCTGCACCTCGAACGGGATGCCGCCCTTGCCGATGACGGTGGTATGCAGGGAGCGGTAGTTGTTCGGCTTCGGCGTGGAGATATAGTCCTTGAAGCGCCCGGGGACCGAGCTGAACATCTCGTGGATCAGGCCGAGCGCGGTGTAGCACTCCAGTTCCGTCTCCACGATGATGCGCAGCGCGTAAAAATCGTAGATCTGGTCGAAGGTCTTGTTCTGCGTATACATCTTGTTGTAGAGACTGTATACCGACTTGATCCGCATCTCCAGCGTAAAGGGCATCTTATTTTCGGTCAGTTTTTCTTCGATCTGGCGGCGGGCCGTCTCGATAAAGCCGACGCTCTTTCCGTATTTCTGCTTGATCGCGCTCTCGACCTCCCCGTAGCCGATGGGGTCGAGATACCGGAGACTGAGATCCTCCAGCTCCTGCTTGATGCGCTGCATCCCGAGCCGGTGCGCGAGCGGCGCGTAGACGTACATCGTCTCCAGCGCGACCGAGCGGCGTTTGCTGTCCGCCTTTGCCATCAGCGTACGCATATTGTGCAGGCGGTCGCAGAGCTTGATGAAGATCACGCGGATATCCTTCGACATCGCAAGGAGCATCTTGCGGATGTTCTCGATGTGCGCTTCCTCTTTATCCTCGATGTCGATCGCAACGATCTTCGTTACCCCGTCGACCAGAAGCGCGACCTCCGGCCCGAAGAGCTTGGTGATCGCGTCGAGATCGGTCTTTCCTTCGCAGTCCTCGACCGTGTCGTGGAGGAGGGCGGCGCAGATCGAATCGGAATCCAGCCCCAGGCCGGCGAGGATCTCGGCAACGGCGACGGGATGGGTGATATACGGCTCCCCGCTCTGCCGGAACTGCCCTTCGTGCAGGTCGCGCGCGTAGACGTAGGCGCGCTCGATCTTCTCAAAGTTATACTTTTTTCCGCTCTGGCGGAGCATATCGAGCAAAACGGCGATCCCGGTGAGATCCTCTACCGGTATCCTCGTCTGCTCCTCGGGGGCAACTCCCTCCCCCGCGTTTTCTTTTCGTTCATCGGTCGTTGCCATGGTCGTTCTCCCGTTTTTGTGATGCGCGAAGCCGCCGGAGCAGCGCCGAGCGCTCCAGCACGGTCTTTTCCGTTACCGGCTCCAGCGTGATCCGGTAGGTCTCCTCTTCCCTTTCCTCCAGCCGGATGAGCCCAAGCTCCTCGAGGATCAGAAGCGAAAACCGCAGTTTGAGATACCCCGGGCCGCCGGCGTTCTCCGCGAGCAGCGCAAGCATCGCGCGGCAGCTCATCTCGTCGTTTCCGACGCGCGTCTCCCGCCGCAGCAGCGTATAGACCGCGGCGATATCCGCGCGATCCGGCACGGCGTCCTCGTCTTCCCCGACCTCGGCGCCGGAGCAAAGCTCCTCAAAGCGGGCCTTCTCTTTTGCGCGGAGCCGCGCCGCAGTCTCGGAACGGCGCAGATCCTTTAAAAAGAACTGCACGCTCCGCGCGCCGCCGTATTCGTTGATCTCCACCGAAAAGAGCAGGTCCGCGCGCTCACCGGAAAACACGCCGACCGAGGCGGGCGAACGGGAAAAGAACATGGCGGAAACCTGCGTCCCGCCGCAGTCGAGGATCAGTTTGGTATGTTTGCCCGCGCTGACCGGCAAAACCTCCAGCACGGGAATATCCCGCATCATAAAGCAGGGCGCGGGATTGCCGATCCCGCACGGCTCGATGAGCTGCAGCTCCTCCGCGAAGGCAAGGTCCGCTTCCCCGGGGGCAAGCTCCATATCGTACTCGAGAGAGGGCTCCGCCGCGCCGGCGGAAAAGACCCCCGCCGCGTATTCGTTGATCCGGCGGCGAAACGCCGGAACGTTTTTCCGCTTCAGCGTAAGTCCGGCCGCCAGCTCGTGGCCGCCGTATTTTTCCAGCAGATCGGAGCAGGCGGCGAGCGCCTCCACAAGGTTCAGTCCCCGCACGCTCCGGCCGGAGCCTTTGCCGACGTCCTCGCCGTCCGGCGTGCAGACGCCCGTCCCCTCGTAGGAAATGAGGATGGAAGGAAGCCCGAAGCGTTCGGTGATCCGGGAGGATACGATCCCGACGACCCCGTGATGCCAGGAATCGTCCTCCAGCACGATCACCGGCTCCTTTTCCGTATCGTACCCTTCCTCGATCTTGGCCAGCGCCTCCGCGGCGATGCGGTTTTCCTCCGCCTGACGGAGACGGTTGATCTCGCACAGCTCGTCGGCCAGCTCCTTTGCCCGGGCGGGCGAGTCGGTCAGAAACAGCTCGACCGCGCGCGCGGCGCTCGCGATCCGGCCCGCCGCGTTGATCCGCGGCGCGACGGTAAAACCGATAAAGGAGGAGGTGATGCGCGGCGGCTTCTGGTAGGAAGAGCCGCCGTCCGGCCGTTTGCGCGAGGCGGCGATGATCGCGGAGATCGCCTCGCGGCTGCCCTTGCGGATCCGGGAAAGGCCGTATTTGACGATCAGGCGGTTTTCGTCCACGATGGGCATCACGTCCGCGATCGTGCCGAGGGAAACAAGGTCCGCGTAGTCGGAACACACGCTCCGCACGGCGGAGAGCGGATCGTCCGTCCGCTTCATCTCCAACGCGCAGATCAGTTTGAAAACGACGCCCACGCCGGCGAGCCCGTCGAAGGGATAGCGGCTGTCCCGGCGGCGGGGGTTGACGACCGCGTCCGCCTCGGGCAGTTCGTCCCGGCATTCGTGATGATCGGTGACGACGACCGAGAGCCCGCGCGCTCTTGCCGCCGCGATCTCTTCGTTCGCCGTCACGCCGGTATCGACCGTGACGACGAGAGCGACGCCGTCCCGCGCCATTTCCTCCACGGCGGAGGCGGACATACCGTACCCGTCCCGGATACGGTCGGGGATATAATAGGAAACGTCCGCGCCGCGGGATTTCAGATAAAGAAAAAGGGTGCTGACCGAGGTCACGCCGTCCACGTCGTAGTCGCCGTAGATGCGGATCTTTTTTTCTTCTTTCAGCGCGCGCTCGACGGTATCGACCGCCCGGTCCATATCGGGGAGGAGAAAGGGATCGTGCAAGATCTCCTCCTCCGCCCGCAAAAAGGCGTTTGCCTTTCCGACGTCGGTATATCCGCGGGAACAGAGGAGCGAAGCGAACGCGCGGGAGACGCGCAGCCCGTCGGAAAGCGCGGAGACGGCGGCTCCGTCCGGACGCTCCGGCGCGCCCTTGCGCAGCGTCCAGCGCCGTGTCTTCGGTTTGTGGATCTTGTCGTTCACCGGTCTGCCGCCTCGTCTTTCTCCCTGCTCTCCGCAGGGCAGAGGATCTCCGTGATCCGGATGTCGCACCGACCGGCGATCGCCAGCCGGGAATAGAGAAACACACCGATCATCGCCAGAAGGAACCCTCCGGCTCCCGCGGCGATCCGGATCTTTTCCTCCCCTCCGGCGAGGAAAGCGGCGAAGTACCCGACCGCCGCCAGAAGAAGCGGAAGAAGGAAAACAAGGACCGCGTAAAAAAGCGTGCGGCCGGAGGACGCTTCCACCGAAACGAGATCGCCCTCTCTCGCACCCGCGTCGTTGCGGGCTTTCGCCCGCATCGTATTCTTTCCGCCGAGCAGGCTGCAGGCGGTACACCCCTCCGCCGCCCGGTGACAGCCGTCACAGGCGGAGGAGCGCACCGCCTCCACGACGGCGTAAGCGCCGTCCGTTTTTATCACGGTCGCGTTCTGCTGCATATCAGTCTCCGAGTAAGATTTTTTCCGCCGCGCGCAGTCCGTCCGCGGCGGCGCTGGTGATCCCGCCGGCGTAGCCGGCTCCCTCCCCGCAGGGGTAGAGGTTGGAGAGGACGGGGGAAGCGAGCGTCTCCGGGTCGCGCGGGATGCGGAGGGGGGCGGAGGTGCGCGTTTCCGCCGCCGTCAGCACGGCGTCGGAAACGTCAAAGCCCGTAAGCGTTCTGCCGAAGGCGGCAAGCCCGCCCCGCAGGGCCTGTGTGATAAAGGGAGGAAAAAGAGAGGCGAGATCCGCCGTGCGGCACCGGCCGCCCATATAGGTCGGCAGGATCCGGGAGGGCGCGGTCCCCGAGGTCCCGCGCATCAGATCGCCGACGGTGGAAACGGGAGCGGCAAAGCCCCCGCCCCCGAGGGAAAACGCGCGCCGCTCCAGCTCGCGCTGAAAGGCGATCGCCCCCTCCGGCGAGGAGCCGCAGTCCGAGGGAAAAACGGAAACGGCGACGGCGGCGTTGGAATTGACCCCGTCGCGCGCAAAGGGACTCATGCCGTTGGTCACGACGCCGCCCTCCTCCGTTGCGGCGGCGACGACCTCCCCGCCCGGGCACATACAGAAGGTGTAAACGCCTCTGCCGTCCACGCGGTGAGAGAGGTTATACTCGGCGTGGCCGAGCGCCGGATGACCGGCGAGCGCGCCGTACATGGCCCGGTCGATCTCCGCCGCGGTATGCTCGATCCGCACCCCGACGGAAAAGGGCTTGACCTCCGGCAAAACGCCGTAGCGCGGCAGAAACGAATACACGTCCCGCGCGCTGTGTCCGCAGGCGAGAACGAGAGAGGAACAGGGGATCTCCCCGCCGGTCGTTTGCGCGGCGGCGATCCGTCCGCCGGAAAGAGAAAAGCCGGTCAGGGCGGTACGGTACAGGATCCTGCCGCCGAGCGCGGCGATCCGCTCCGCCGCCCGCTCGACAAGCGAGGGGAGCAGGTCGGTGCCGACGTGCGGGCGGGCGCGGGTGAGGATCTCCCGCGGCGCGCCGAGCGACGCCAGCTCCTCCAGAACGAAGCGGCAGCGCGGGTCGTTTACCCGCGTGACGAGCTTGCCGTCCGAGAAAGTCCCGGCGCCGCCCGCGCCGAACTGGACGTTGCAGTCGGGATCGAGCCGTCCCGTCCGATAAAAAGCGTCGCGGGCGGCGATCCGTTCCCGGACCGTGCCGCCCCGCTCGAGGAGGACGGGCCGCATCCCCTTTTTCGCTAAAAGAAGCGCCGCAAAGAGCCCCGCCGGTCCCATCCCGACGATCACGGGCGGGCCCTTTGGCGGTACCGCTCTCTCGGGAAGACGGGAGAGATCGTACGTTTCGCCCGCCTCGTTTGCGTGCAGACGGGCAAGCAGCGCTTTTTTCTCCGCCTCTTCCGCCGGGAGAAAATCCTCCTCCGTCCGCACCCGGACGGACCAGACGAGCCGGACGTTCTGCCTGCGGCGGGCGTCTACCGAAAACCGGTACACGGACGTTTCGGCGCGGGCGGGGAGCCCGTTTTCCTTCAGCCGTTTCCGGGCGAGGGCGCACGCCTCGGCCTCTCCCCCGTCCGGCGGGAGGATGAGGTCGTTTAAGATCAGTTCGGTCAAATCAGTTCTTTTTCACGTTGACGTAGTAGGTCCCGAGCTCGTAAACGAAGCTGCTCGCCACCGTGACGTTCGCCTCCACTCTGATTTCGCTGTCGCCCGTTCCCGTCAGTTTGGTCAGATCCACGGTAACGGTCACGTCTTTCGCTTCGATCTTCTCCATGACCGTCGCCGGTCCCCGCAGCAGGATCGGGAGTTCTTTCGTAACGAGCTCGTAGCCGCTTCCGATCTTTTTGATGTCGGTCACGGTAACGGTCTTCTGCGAGGTATTGATATTTTCCACCGTGACGGTGGCGGAGGTAACGTCGTCGACCAGCGTCGTTTTTTTCGGGACGGAGATCGCGATGCTCCGGGTGATGTCCGAGGTGATCTGCTTTTCATCCAGCGTGTCGAGCAGGATGTAGTCGACCGCGTCGAGCGCGCTGCGCTCCCCCTTGAGGGTAACGGACGCCGGCTCGATCGTGACCCGGCAGTAGAGATTGTTGAAATAGCCGTACTTATAATCCACCTTCAGCGGCACGGTCTTTTTTTCGTAAACCGGCACGGTAACGGAAACGCTGCCGCTGCTGAGGGTGAGATAGGGGTTTTCCACCGGCTCCCCCTCTGCGTCGACCAGCGTGACGGTGTCGACCGCGACGACCGAGCCGGTCAGCTCCCCGAGCGAGAGCGAGACGCGCGCGGAGGCGACCGTCTCGAGCACGGCGGAAGGGCCGCTCACGGTGATCTCGGCGGGACTGGCGACAGGGTCGCCGAGCTCCCGTTCCGTCCCGTAAGAAGCGGATACGATCTTCGGCTCGACCCTGACCGTCTTCGTCTCCACGTAGTCCACCTCCACCTGGATCGAGGAAGGATAGCAGCTGACGAAGGAGAGACGGTCCGGCAGCCGGACGGAAACGTCGAGCGCGTGTACGCCGGACGAGGTGATCGAACCGACGTCAACCGAGGCGAAAAGATCCTCCGCCGTATATTTGACGATGTCCGATTTTTTCCCTTTGACCTTTACCTCCACCTCGGCGTTCCAGCCGCCGATCACGGAAAGAGAATTGGTCTGGGAAAGGCGGGAGGCGTTCTCGATCTCCACCGCCACGCGGGTGAAGGTCTCCTCGTATTCGGGACTCTCCGTCTGCATGACGTACAGCCAGGCGGAAACGGCGATCACGAGGCAGACGACGAAGGCGACGACGTTGACGGCGCGGCTCTGCGTTCCGTCCGCTCTCCGCGCAAGCGGTTTTTTTCCTTCTGCGTTCATATCAGGAGTCCTCCCCTTTCTCCTCCGCGCCGCCGGACTTCGGATCGTGTTTTTTGATCTTCCGGAACAGATCAAGATCGGACAGCTCGCGGGTCAGTTTTTCGTTGAGGGTCTGGAAGTTATAGCGGCGGGTCATCTCCCCGCCGGTCACGACGGAGATGATGCCCGTTTCCTCCGATACGCAGACGACCACGGCGTCGCTCGCCTCGCTCATGCCGATCGCGGCGCGGTGGCGGGTGCCGACCTCCTTGGTGATGTCCGGATTCTGCGAGAGGGGGAGGTAGCAGTTGGCGGCGCAGACGCGGAGGTCGCGGATGACGATGGCGCCGTCGTGGAGGGGCGCCCCCTCGTAAAAGATATTGCGGATCAGATAGGAATTGACGTTCGCGTCCACGGGAACGCCGGTACGGATGATGTCGCCGAGCTTGGTGTTCCGCTCGATCACGATCAAAGCGCCCGTGCGGGAGCGGCTGAGCTCGGTCGCGGCGGTGCAGATCTCGTTGACGGCGTGATTGAACGTGGCGAGATCCTTTGACTCGGAGAGACTCTTGATCCCGCGCAGCGGCTGGGTCCCGACCTTCTCGAGCGCCTCGCGCAGCTCAGGCTGAAAGAGCACGAGCAGCGCAAGAATCCCGACCTGCACGACGTTCTGCAAGAGGAAGCGCATCGTATTGAGCGCCAGCACCTCGCAAAGAAGAAGCAGGAGCAGGACGAACAAGACGCCAGAGGCGAGCTTGCCCGCGCGCCGGTCCCGCAGGAACCGGTAACAGAGATAAAGCAGCGCCGTCAGAAGAAGAATGTCGAGGACGTCCGTCCACTTCATCATCTTGAACTGCCCCGCCATATTGCTGAAAAACGCGGAAAAATATTCTCTGATCGCTTCCATAGAGATCTCCCGTCATGCTTTTTTGCGCCGGGGGTCCGGCGCGCACGGCTATTGTAAATATAAGTATATCATACCGTAAAATAAAATTCAAATAGTTTCGGCAAATTTTTCTCCGTATTTTCCGGTTTTTTCCGGCGGCGCCCGGGAGGGCGGAGAGGAAAGGAAAGTGTTGATTTTTTGCCGATCTGTGGTATACTGATGGTAGTCTGAAAAAGGGAGGCGGCCATGCTATATACCGTGGAAAAAGATCAGGACGGCGTCCGCCTCCGCACGCTGCTCTCCCGCCGCCTGCACTGCTCCGCCGAACTGTTGAAAGAACTGAAGCGCTCGGAAACGGGCGTTCTGGTGGACGGCAAGCCGCGTTTTATGCGGGATCCCGTCCGGGCGGGGGAGAGGGTCTTTGTCGACTGCGACAGGGAAACGAAAAACGCCGATCTTCTCCCGGACGATCTCGGGATCCGGATCCTTTACGAGGACGGCGCCCTGCTCCTTTTCGAAAAACCGGCGGGCATCCCCACGCACCCCTCCCGCGGCCATCCGCGCGGCACGCTGGCAAACGGCGCCGCTTTTCTCTTTGCGGCGCGGGGGGAGCCCTTCGTCTTCCGGCCGATCACCCGCCTGGATACCGACGTTTCCGGCGCGGTCCTCTGCGCCAAAACGAAATACGCGGCCTCCCTTCTCTCCTCCCGGATCGCCGCGGGGCAGATCGAAAAAACCTATCTCGCGGTCACGGACGGCGCGCCGGAAAACGACGCCGGACGGATCGAGGGCACGATCCGGCGCGCGGAGGGGGAAGGCGGCATCCGGCGCGTCTTTTCTTCTTCCGCAGACGGCGGGCGGTACGCCCGCACCGATTATAAGGTCCTCGCAAGGGACGGGCGGGGAGCGCTCCTTTGCGTCTTTCCCCGGACCGGCCGGACCCACCAGATCCGCGTCTCCCTCGCGGCGATCGGCTGTCCGATCGCGGGCGACGGCTTTTACGGAAACGGAAACACCGCCTCCCGCTGTATGCTCCACGCATACGGGATCCGCTTCTCCCACCCCCTCACGGGGGAGGAGATCGCCGCCGTCTGCCCGCCGGAAAAGCGGCTGGCAAAGGAAATCCAGGAAAGGTTCGGTATCGTACTGTGAAAGAATCGACCGAAAACAAGCAGGAAACAACCGTCGGGGAACCCGGAGAGAACGCCTCTTTTGCCCGTTTCTTTTTCCGTCCCGTCCTTTTCGTTTCGGCGGGGCTCGCCCTCCTCTCCCTTCTCCTGCGGATCATCGCCGCCCGCTCCCCCGCCTTCGCCGATTTTTTCACCGATCATATCGCCTCCGTCTTCCGGATGCTGCTCGCCAAGCTCACCTCTCCCCTCCCCTTCTCGCTCGCGGAGACGCTGATTTTGCTCTCACCCTTTCTCCTTATCGCGTTCCTCGTCGTCGCGTGGGAAAAGCTGTCCCGGCGCGGGGGCTTTTTGCGGATGATCTCTCTTTTACTCTCCGTTTCCTTCTTGCTCTACACGTTTTTCGTTTTCACCTTTGCCTGCGGATACCGGACGAGCACGATCGACCGCCGTCTCGGCATGGAAAAGCGGGCGGTCAGCGCAGAAGAGCTGTCTGAGACCGCAAAAAAGCTCGCCGCGGAAGTGAACCGACTTTCACCCGATATCGTCTACACGGACACCGGCTTTTCCGTGATGCCGTACTCGCTTGACGAGATGAGCGAAAAGCTGTGCGGCGCCTACGCCTCCCTCCATCTCCGCTACCCCTTCCTGCAAAGCTTCCGGACCCGCGTCAAGCCCGTTGCGTTCAGCGTTGCGATGTCCTACCTGCACACGACCGGGATCTACTTTCCCCTGACCGGGGAGGCAAACCTGAATATCGATTTTCCCGACTATTCCCTCCCCTATACCGCCGCGCACGAGCTCTCGCATCAGCGGGGCGTTTCCCGGGAAGATGAAGCGAATTTCATCGGATTTCTGGTCTGTATGGAATCCTCCGATCCGTATATCCGTTACAGCGGGGCGCTCGGCGTGCTGGAATACGTACTGAACGCCCTCTACGGCGCGGACGCCTCCTCCTACCGCGAGATCTATCTTTCCCTCGACCCCGCGGTGCAGGGGGAGCTGCGCGCGTACGCCGCGTTCTTTGAAAAATACCGGGAGTCGAGCGCCGCCGCCGCAAGCGAGGCGATCAACGACTCCTACCTCAGATACCAGGGCACGGAAGGGACGAAGAGCTACGGGATGGTCGTCGACCTCGCCGTTGCCTACTTTTGCGCGCAGGAAACGGCAAAGTAACGCGCACCGATCCCGCGCGGCGCCGTATACTGTCAGTAAAGGGCGCGCCGGCCCGCCGGGCGGCGCCGTTTCCGGTCTCCTCTTTTTTCGGAAAAATTCAAAAAACCTCTTTCTTTTTGTAAAAGGCTATGTTATAATTAGATACTGATAAAACATCTTCGCTGCGGAAGGCCGTTTTTCACCGGTCTTTCCCGTTTTTCCTTTTTCAAAACTCAGAAAGGAAGCGCGCCAAGCGCGATCGATATGGATAAAATCGTCATAAGCGGCGGAAAACGCCTGCAGGGCTCCGTCCCGATCAGCGGGTTCAAGAACGCCGCGCTCCCCATCCTTGTCGCCACCGTCCTCACCGGGGACGTCTGCGTGATCGAAAACGTCCCCTCCATCAGCGACGTGGAGATCACCCTCCAGATCCTCCGGGCGATGGGCGCCTCGGTCCGCATGACCGGCAAAAACACCGTCGAGATCAATACGAAAAACGTCCGGCAGGGGCAGACCCCGCCGGAACTGATCGGCAAGATCCGCGGCTCTACTTACTTTATCGGCGCGGAGCTCGGGCGTTTCGGCCGGGCGCACGTCGGCTGGCCCGGCGGCTGCGACATCGGCAACCGTCCGATCGACCAGCACGTCAAGGCTTTTGAAGCGCTCGGCGCCGTCGTTACGACCGACAGCGGCTTCATCGACGCGGAGGCGGCAAACGGCCTGCGCGGCAGCTCCGTTTATTTTGACTCCACCTCGGTCGGCGCCACCGCCAATCTGATCCTCGCCGCCGTCCTCGCGGACGGGATGACGGTGGTCGACAACGCGGCGAGAGAGCCGCACATCGTCGACCTTGCCAACTTCCTCAACACCTGCGGCGCAAACATCACCGGCGCCGGTACCGACGTGATCAAGATCAAGGGCGTTCCCGCGCTCCACGGCTGCTCCTACAGCATCATCCCCGATATGATCGAGGCGGGGACCTTCATGATCGCGGCGGCGGCGACGGGCGGGCGCGTCCGCATCGACGGCGTGATCCCCAAACACATGGAATCCCTTTCCGCCAAGCTGGAGGAGATGGGCGCCCGGATCGAGGAGGTGGACGAGTCCATCCTCGTCTCCGCGGACCGGCGGCTGGATAAGACCACCGTCAAAACGCTGCCCTACCCCGGCTTCCCGACCGATCTTCAGCCGCAGATCGCCACGCTGCTCTGCCTGTGCGACGGGGTGAGCCACGTGACCGAAACGATTTTTGAAAACCGCTTCAAATACGTGGACGAACTGCAGAAGATGGGCGCCAGCGTCCGCGTCGTTAACGGCAAGACCGCCATCATCGAAGGGGTCCCGCAGCTCTCCGCCGCCGCGCTGCGCGCGATGGATCTGCGCGGAGGCGCCGCCCTCATTATCGCCGCTCTGGCGGCGGACGGCGTATCGAGCATCACCAACATCGGCTCGATCGAACGCGGCTACGACAATATCTGCGGCAAGCTCGCCGCCCTCGGCGCCGATATCAAAAAGGTGACCGAGCCGGACGAAGCGACCGTCGCGGTCTGAACGTCTTTCTTTCACGCGCTCCCTTTCCGGGAGCGCGTTTTTTATAAAATCACCAAAAAATCACACAAAGGTCTTTCTTTTTTCATTCAAGGGTGCTATAATAAAGACAGAACAAAGGGAAAGGAGATGAAAGAATTGCCCCGCGGCGCTGCGCGCCAAATATTCAAAGAAAGGACCGGCAACCTATGAAACTTACGATTATCGGCAGACAGATGACAGTAGGAGAAGACCAAAAGGCCCTGGCGGCGAAAAAACTCGCCAAGCTCGACAAGTTCTTCGGCCCGGACGGAGAAGCCACCGTCACCTTCCGCTATAAAAAAGATAAGGAGATCATTGAGATCACCATTCCTTACGGCGGCGTTCTCTTCCGCAGCGAGGAAGAGGACGCTACCTTCCAGAACGCGCTGGACACCGCGCTTGACAAGCTCGTCCGCCAGATCCGCAAAAACAAGACCCGCCTGGAAAAACGCCTCCACGAAGGCGCCTTCCCGGAAGGGGAACAGCCGGAAGAGGAAGAAACCTTTTTCGATATCCGTACCAAGACCTTCCCCGCCAAACCGATGTCGGTCGACGAGGCGATTTTGCAGATGAATCTGCTGGAGCATCAGTTCTTCGCCTTTACGAACGCCGAGGACGATAACCGCACCTGCGTGGTCTACCGCCGCAAGGACGGCGCGTACGGGCTCCTCATCCCCGAATAAGATCCGTCATCAATCAAGCGGCGCTCTCCGGAGCGCCGCTTTTTTCTTTTCTCCGTCCGTCTTTTGACAGAGAAAGCCAAAAAAAGTCCTTTTCCGCAGACGCGGTTTGCGGTTTTTCGCGCGGGAGGCAAAGTAAAATGTTGGCAGTAAGACGTTTTGCGCTTATCACGCCAAAAAATGCAGGAGGACTTGAAATCATGTTGCTTTTTGAAAGAAAAAAACAGGACGCGCGCGCCGGAAACGACCGCCGGTCGGAGAGCCGGTCCTACGGAGGGTTTGCCGTGGCGGCGCCGGCGGGCGCCGCCGTCTACGGGATCCCCCTGGAGCGGATCCAGCCGAACCCCTCGCAGCCGCGCCGGATCTTTTCCGAGGCGACGATCGCCTCCCTTGCCGACAGCATCCGCCAGTACGGGCTGATCCAGCCCGTTACCGTCCGCCCGAGCGGGCTTGTGGGAGGCGAGCCGCTTTACGAGATCGTGGAAGGGGAACGCCGCTTCCGCGCCGCCAAGCTGCTCGGCCTGCGCGAGATCCCCTGCGTGATCGTCAATACCGACAGCCGGCGCAGCGCGGAGATCGCCCTGACCGAAAACGTCGTGCGCGAAGACCTCAATATGTTTGAGGAGGCGAACGCCATCGCCTCGCTGATCGAGATCTATTCCCTCTCCCGGGCGGAGGTAGCGAAAAAACTCTCCTGCAGCGAGGAGGAGGTAGGGCGCAAGCTCTCCGTTCTGCGCCTTTCGCAGGAGGAGCGCGCCGCCGTGATCTCCAACTCCCTCTCCCGCCGGCACGTGGCGGCGATTTTGCGCCTCAAAAGCGACGAGCAGCGCCGGATGGCGCTCAAACGCATCTGCTCCGAAGGGATGGGAGGGGAGGCGACCGAGCAGTTCGTTACCCGCATCCTCGAGGGAGAACCCTCCGACGCCGGGCGCGCGGGGGAGGCAAGAGAAGGCAAACAGATCCTCGTGCTGCACGACGTGCGCCTCTTTTTCAACACCCTCGACCGCGCGATCGAGGTGATGCGCGGCGCGGGGGTGAACGTACAGACCGAGCGGACCGATCGCAAAGAGGAAACGGAGATCCTGATCCGCATCCCGACCGTGCCGCCGAAGCCGAAAGCGTCCTGAAAAGAAAAACAGCCGCCGCGCGCCTTTCCGGCACGCGGCGGTTTTCTTTTACCGAAACAGCGTCAGACGCGGACCTCGCCGTTGAGGATGACACGGACGACGGCGGTGTCGCTGACCAGCGGATCGCCGTTTGTCAGGACGACGTCGGCGTCCTTGCCCGGCTCGAGCGACCCGACCCGGTCTTCGATCCCGAGGTGGCGGGCGGGGTTGATCGTGATCGCCTGCAAAGCAAGGAAGGGGTCCATGCCCGCCTTGACCGCGAGCCCGGCGCAGAGGGAGAGATACTGCTGCGGGATGACCGGCGCGTCGGTGATGATCGAAACGGGGATCCCCGCCGCGGCGAGCAGGCCGGGCGTTTCCCAGGTTTTGTGGATCAGCTCGAGCTTGGACGCGTTTGAGAGCGTGGGCCCGACGGCGACCCGCACCCCGGCGGCCTTGAGCTCGTTTGCGATCAGATGCCCCTCGGTGCAATGTTCGATGGTGATCCGGACGCCGAACTCGCGGGCGATCCGCAGGGCGGTCATAATGTCGTCGGCGCGGTGCGCGTGCGCCTTGAGCGGGATCTCGCCGGTCAGAACGGGGATCAGCGCCTCGTATTTCATATTGTATTTCGGGAGCTTAGCAAGGTCGTCGCCTGCCAGCTCTTTGCGCGTCATATACTCTTTTGCGGCATACAGCGCCTCGCGGAGCTTGGCGGCGGTCGTCATTCTGGTTGAGAGACACTTGTCCCGGTGCAGGCGCTTCGGGTTTTCGCCGAAAGCGCATTTCATCCCCACCGGCTCCTTCACCGTCGCTTCTTCCACGGTGTTCCCGAACGTCTTGACCGCGAAAAAGGTGCCGCCCAGGACGTTTGCCGAGCCGGGGCCGGCGGCGACGGTCGTTACTCCGCTCGCCAGCGCCGTGCGGATCGCCGCGTCTTGCGGATAGTAGCCGTCCATCCCCCGGAGATGCGGGGCGATAACGTCGGTGATCTCGTTAACGTCGTTCGTTCCGCCGGTCGGACCGCCGTAGTTTTCAAGCCCGAGATGGCTGTGCGCCTCGACAAAGCCGGGATAGGCAAACAGCCCCTCGGCGTCGATCACCTGCTCCCCTTTTTCCGCCGCGGCCTCTCCTCCGACCGAGACGAGCTTCCCGTCCCGGATCAGGATATCGCCTTTGTACGGCGTTTCGCTTACGGCGTCGTGTATCGTTGCGTTTTTGATCAGCATGGCAAAGCCCTCATTCATTCGTTTTTTTCATTATACCGCAGACCGCCTCCTCCGTCAAGAGAAAGAGAAGCCGGGGAAAAAGCGCGCCGTCTCCCCGGGCGTTTACCGCGCGCTCATCTTCCGCCCGAAGACGACGACGCCGATCGCATAGATCGCGGCGGCGTAGGCGAGAACGATGCAAAGCGGCGCCGGATCAAAGCCGCCCTCCCCGAGCGCGACGCCGCGGACGAGGTCGGAAGCGTTCCAGAAGGGCAGGATCTTCATGACCGTGAGAATACCGCCGTCCAGCCCCTCCGTCGGGAACCACATCCCGCTGAGCACCGACTGCCCCGCGATCACGACGGACGCGACGCCGCCTACCGAACGCTCGCTGCACAGCGAGCCGATGAGGATCCCGAAGCCGATGAAAAGAACGGCCGGGATCAGACTGACAAAGACGGCCGGGATCATCCGCACGCTCCAGACGGAGGGGTCGAGGATCCCGCCGACGACGAAAAAGAGAGACGATTGCAGCAGCGTGATCGGCAGCAGCGCGAGCGTATACGCCAGAACGAACTCGGAGGCCCTGGCGCGGGAGACGTAGAGACGGGTGAGGAACGCCGTGTTCCGGTCGGTGCTGATCAGGATCCCCGAGAAAAGCGCGAGAAACGCCTGCGCGAATACGACGATCCCCGGCGCGAGATATTTCATCTCAAACTGCGCCGTCATTTTGTGAAAGAGATAATAAAAGAGGACCTCCATCAAAAGAGGCATCCCGAGCAGAAAGGCAAAGGACAGCGGATCCCGCAGGATCTCAAGGGCGTTGCGCCTTGCCAGCGTAACGGTGCGGGCAAACGATCCTTTATTCATGGTCTCCACCTCCGCAAACGATCTCTAAAAACGCCTCTTCCACATTCCCCTTCCCCGTCCGGGCAAAGAGCTCCTCCTTTGTCCCGACGAACAAGAGCCGTCCGCCCTTCATGATCCCGATCCGGTCGGAGAGCGCTTCCGCCTCCTCCATATAGTGGGTGGTTAAAACGATCGTCATCTTCCCTTTCAGAGAGCGGATCGTCTGCCAGAGCTCCCGGCGCGCGATCACGTCGAGCCCCAGCGTCGGCTCGTCGAGGAACAGGACCCGCGGCTTCGAGACCAGCGCCAGCGCGACGGAGAGCTTCCGCTGCCAGCCGCCGGAGAGAGAGGCGGCCCGCTTCCCCGCGACCGCCCCGAGCCCGAAGGCGTCGTAGAGGCGGCGCTTCGTCTCCTCCGCTTCTTCTCTCGTCTGGCCGTTGAGCGCGGCGTAAAAGGCGACGTTCTCCTCCACGGTCAGCTTCCGCGCGACCGCGGTCTCCTGCATCGAAATATCAAGCAGCGCTTTGACCTCCTCCCGCTCCGTCAGCACCGAGCGGCCGCAGATCCACGCCTCTCCCCCGGTGGGGCGGAGCAGGGTGGAGAGCATCTTGACCGTCGTCGTCTTGCCGGCGCCGTTCACCCCCAAAAGAGAGAACAGCTCCCCTTCCCCGATCTCCAGATCGAGGTCGTCCACGGCGGCGGCGCCGCCGTATTCCTTTCTGAGTTTACTTGCTTTGATCGCCGTCATCGAACACGCCTCCCATAAGCTGATAAAACTCCGTCGCCTTGACGATCGCCATCCCACGCGCGGCGTCTCCCATCACCATCAGGGTCTCCCCCTCTTTGATGTCGAACATCCGCCGCGCCTCGGCCGGGATCGTGATCTGCCCCTTCGGCCCCACCTTGACGCTGACGATGAATCTGCCTTCTTCGCTCTTTTTCACGGCGGTCTCCTTTTCTTACTTTTCTTATTTTTCTTACATTATACGCCGTGCGGCGGAACATGTCAAGCGTTTTTCTCCGGCGCGCATATCCTGTAACGAGGGACCCGCGCGGCGGGACCGGGAAAGGAGAGAAACGATGAGAGGGATCGACGTATCCCGCTGGCAGGGGGAGATCGACTGGGCGGCGGTCGGAGCGGCCGGCGTGCGGTTTGCCATGATCAAAGCGACGGACGGGGAGGACGCCGATCCGTTTTTTGCCGCCAATCTCACCGGCGCGAGCGGCGCCGGGATCGCCTGCGGGACCTACCACTACCTGCGGGCGACCGACGGGGAGGGCGCGATCGCGGAAGCGGACCGCTTTGCCGACGAGATGGACCCCTACCGGGAAAAAATCGGCCTGTGGGCGGCGCTTGACGCGGAGACGGAGGCGCACCGGGAGTTAGGGAAGGAAAAACTGACCGACGCCGTACTCGCGTTTTTCGGGCGTCTCTCCGAGCGCGGCTACAAGCCGATGCTCTATACCAACAACGATTTTATCGCGTCCTGCTACGACTTTGACCGGCTCCGCGCCTGCCCGATCTGGCTCGCCTGCTGGTACGACGGCGGGGAAAGCGACCGGCCGGAGCGCGATTTTGCCTATCAGATCTGGCAGCAGGGGATCACGCGCGTGGAGGGGATCGTCGGGAACGTCGATAACGACTACGGGTATTTTGAGATGCCGGACGCGTTCCGGCCGGGAGAAGTCGTGCGGATCCGGCCGGGCTCCTGCTACTACGGCACGGAGATCCCCGTGCCGGACGTGATCCTTGAAAAAACGTGGATCGTGGCGGAAGTAAGCGGCGAGCGCGTGGTGCTCGACCGGTCGGCGGACGGCACGATGGCGATCAACTCCGCCGTCGCCGCAGAGGACCTTATCCCCGTCGGAAACGGGGACGGCGGCGCCGAAGACCCGGACGCGCCGGACGGAGACGGCGGCAGCGGCGGCCCCGCCGCGCCGCCGCAGAGCGATCCCCCGGCGGGCGAGACCCCGCCGGACGGGAGCGCCCCGGACGGAGAAACGCCGGAGGATCCCGCGGCCGGACAGGACGCGGACCCCGGCATAGAGGAGGACGCCGCCGCGGAGGAAGCGATGGAGCGCGGCCTCGCCGCCTTTTTCAAAATGGTACTCCGCGCCCTGCGCAGCGCTCTTTCCGCGGTGTTTGGGAAGAAGGGGTAAAAAAGTCCCGGAAGCGAAGAATCGCTTCCGGGACTGCTTTTGAAACTCAACGGAAAAACAAAAACCAAATCAAAAAAGCGAATATGAAGATTCCAAAAATCGGTTTTAATAACCAGCCGATTGGAGAAATGTTTTTACCCTTTTCAACTTTGGGTGCAACAACATGGATGGGAGTATCCTCTTCCTCTTTAAGAAATTTTAGATATTGATCAAACTCCACTTTGTTTTTTGAATGAAACCGAATCATTTCTATAAGGCGATTCTTTGAAATATGTTCTATCGTGTCAGTTTCATAATTGTAAAACTTGTACGGTCCTTCTCCAAGATCATCAGAAATCGGGAAAGAAATGGGAATCATATCGCACCGGCAATCAGGAAACTCCCCTGCATCTCCTCGGATCCCATCTAAAAGTGGCCGTTTTCCCTTTGGCATAAAAAACACAATCACGTCATCCATCTCTTTATGCGACGGCCTTGTTCGTTGATCCTTCGAAGACATCCAACGATAACAAACACTTCCTATCTCAAATGCCCGCTTCCGATCACGCGCGGTATTTGCGTAGTTAAACTCGGAAAGTGGATTCTTGCATACCTTTCCGCAAGATTTGCAAAAATGGGTTTCAAGATCTAGAAGATCTCCGCAGTCTTCGCAGTAAAGATCCGGCTCATCTTTCAAACGCAGATAGCGTTCATAGGTGCCATAATCACGACTAGAATCATAAAACCCATAGGTGGATTCGTTCGCACCCATCCATTCCTTTGCAAGATTTGTTATACGATATACATCAGTCGGAATATCTGAAAGCAACAAATCCAAAGAAACATTGGAAACAATTCTTTCTATTAGTTCATCTTTTTTCCCACTTACCTTCAAATCATGTTTTTTTAATAAATTCTTCAGTTCAGAAACCTTCAAAAGGGACAAAGCCGTCGAAGAATCCGCCGGCTCATAAAAACTTGTTTTTATAAGAAAACTCTCAAGAGCCATCGCATCTCGGATTCCGTGTGCACGCAAAGAAAAACTTCCAAACGCGCTATCGTGTTTTTGGAGAACATTGTAAGTATCTAAGAAATAGTAAGTTGCATAAATAGAATTCCATTCAGGAACCGAATAAACAAATCCATCGTCGTTTCGGAATTCCCGCCAAGAAAGACTATTCTTTTGATAGCAGTTTAATGGCTGATCATTATCATTCTTGCCGTGTATTTTTTCTGATACCTCTTTCTCAAAATGTAGCTCTTCTATCATTTTTGCTCCTCTTGTATTTCTTTTCTGCGTTCACTAAAACCTTTTGCTCTACTTTTTGTTCAAAACCTCACTTTAGCACTTCCTCCAAAACGATAAACTCAAAACCATCGAAAAAGATCAAATTCTCTCATTTTTCACCGGAATACATAAACAAGGCTTTTTCGAAATGGCAAGCAGAACTCAATTCTTCTTCCCGCGCTTCGTGATTCGGCGCCCCTATGATTCTTTTTTCAATGTGTTAATCGAGGAGATGAGCATAACGCGCAAGCTGGTACAGGCGGCATCAAAAGACTTGTACGTCTGCTCGTCGATATAGTCTGTTTTGTATAGCAAGTCAAGCCAGTATCCTGTTTCGTTCGCTTCCTTCAAAGCGATCTGCAGTTTTGAGATAAAGTCCGGTTTACCGTGAGCGTACTGCGCTTCGCGGATATTTGCGCCGACGGAAGTGCCGCTTCTGCCGATCTGATTGGAAATGATCGTTTCGTGCTTTGATTTGAGGTTTTTGACGAGGTTTATGATTTGGACGGCAAAGTCAAGAGATTGATCACGGAGTTTTGATTCCTGCATTTTCGTTTCCTTTCAGTGAAGTTTGCGCCGTTGGCGCAAGTGAAGCGAAATGAAGCATTGCGGCTCCGCCGCAAAGTGAAGTTAAGTGTTCCGCTCCTCACGCCCGCAGGCGCTTCACGAGGCGCAGCCTCGCTTCACGCATGAAGTGCGCTTAACGTTCCGCCCCGCGGAACACTTAGTTGAAAAGCCTCGCTTTACGCGAGGCTTTTCTGGAGCGGGTGACGGGAATCGGACCCGCACGGCCAGCTTGGAAGGCTGGAATTCTGCCATTGAACTACACCCGCCTATTGGCTCCCTTATAATACCATACGCCCCCCGGATTGTCAAGAGTTTTTCGGCGAAAGAAAGAAGGAAAAAGCGAAAAAACGCCGCCGCCCTCTTGCGTTTGCCGCCGGGATATGCTATAGTGGAAACGGCAAAAATCCGCGCCCCGCGCTCCCGCGCGAGGCGTTTCTCCCGCCGGATCTCACCGATCCCGTAAAAAAATCCACTCGGCAAGGGGGCTATCGTGAAAACCGAATTCAAACGCTTTGACATGGCGAAAAAGCCGGTCAACACCAAATGGTATCTGCGGCCGATCACCTGGCTGCTCAGCTTCCCGGACGTGAAAAAACACCGGGCGATCATCCGGAAAAACGGCGCGGAGGGGCTGAAGCCCCCCTATCTCCTCCTCTGCAACCACAACGCCTTTCTCGACTTCAAGGTCGCGACGAAGGCGATCTTCCCGCACCGCGCCAACTACGTCGTGGCGATCGACGGTTTCATCGGGCGGGAAAAGCTACTACGGAACGTCGGCTGCGTCTGCAAGCGGAAGTTTACGAACGACGTTTCCCTCATTTTTAAGCTGATCCGCTCCGCCAAGGCGGGCAACGTGGTCGTGATCTACCCGGAGGCGCGCTATTCCCTCTGCGGGACGACCGCGGTGCTCCCCGAATCGCTCGGCGGTTTCTGCCGTCTGCTCGGCATCCCGGTCGTGACCCTGATCTGCCACGGGCACCACGTCAACTCTCCCTTCTGGAATCTGCACGAGCGCGGCGTGAAGCCGACTGAGGCGGAGATGACGCTGCTTTACACCGCCGAGGAGGTCAAAAAGGCCGACCCCGACGAGATCAACCGGCGGCTGGTGGAAGCGTTCCAATACGACGACTTTGCCTGGCAGAAGGAGCGGGGGATCCTGACCCCTTACGAAAAGCGCGCGGAGGGGCTGCACAAGGTCCTCTACCAGTGCCCCGCCTGCGGCGCCGAATACGAGATGGACAGCAAGGACGCAATGATCTTCTGCCGCCGCTGCGGCAAGAGCTGGACGATGCGGGAGGACGGTTCCCTCTCCGCCGACGCGGGCAAGACGGAGTTTTCCCATATCCCGGATTGGTATGAATGGGAGCGGCAGAACGTCCGCCGCGAGGTGGAGGAAGGGCGCTATTCGACCGGCGAGATGCCGGTAACGGTGGACACCCTGCCGAACGCCGACCGCTTTATCCGACTCGGCGAAGGCGTGATGATCCACGACGAAAACGGCTTTACCGTCCGGGGGACCGACGTGGACGGCGACCCCTTTGAGATGGTCAAGCCCGTTCCCACTCTTTACTCCTGCCATATCGAATACAACTACCTCGGCAAGCACGGCGACTGCGTGGACCTCAACACGCTGGAGGACACCTGGTATATCTACCCGCACGACTGCGCCTTTTCGGTCACGAAGATGGCGCTGGCGACCGAGGAGCTTTACTTCCATTACAAACGCAAAGAAGGCAAGCCGATCCACCCCGGCCTTGCCTAACCGATAAGAAAAAACGCTTTCCTCGGAAAGCGTTTTTTCTTTTTTTACAGGTTTTCGTTGCGCAGAGCGTCGACGGGATTATCGCGCCGGATCCTGCCGGAGGCGTAGAGCATCGTGGCAAACACAACGGCAAAAACGCTCCCGACGGCAATGGCGACGCTGTACCACGGAACGTAGAAACGGAAATCAAAGGCGCTGCTTGTGATCTTCCACAGCGCATAGGTTACGAAAAACGCGGCGGGCAAGCCGAAGAGCAGTCCCTTTGCGCCGTAGATGACGCACTCGTAGTTCATCATCTTCATGAACCGGCGGCGGGAAAGCCCGATCGAGCGGAGCATCGCAAACTCGCGCCGGCGCAGGAGGATGCTGGTGGAAATGGTGTTGAAGACGTTGGCAACGGCAATCAGCGAGATCAGCGTGATAAATCCGTAGGAAAAAACATTGACCACCGTAACAATCATCCTCTGAGTCTCCCGGTCCTCCGCAATATCATAGATCTCAAGATGCGTATCGGTGAGCGTATCCTGCAGGCGTTTCATCTCCTGCGCCGTCTTTGCGTGATCCCCGGAGGCAAAGAAGAGATCCACCGTATCGCGGTCCTCCCCCGCCCCGGCGTAGCGGGAATAGGGGAAAATCAGACTCGCGCGGGTCGAGTCCGAGCCGAACGGCGGGTTTTTCAGAGTCGCTGCGACGGTAACGGGGATCCGCTCCACCGCCTCCTCCGCTGTCAGAACGATCGCCTTGGAGCGGTCCGGCGAGGAGCCTTTCCCGTCTTTTCCGTTGACATAATCTTCCTCTGTAAAGAAATAATAGTGTTCCGGATCGTCCGAAAACATCATGGGAATATACCCTCTCATTTCCTTCAGCCGGAGGATGGTTCCCGAGGCGGGCAGGACTCCTTCCCGGAAGAATTCGTACGGCGTCCATTCCCTGCCGCCCGAGCCGAGAAGGACGTCGACCCCCCGGTTGAAGACCAGGGCGCGCGCCTCCTCCCCCTCGAAAAAGGCGTAGGGATCGGCGCCGTTTTCCAGGCAAAGAGCGCGAAAACTGTCGTCATCCAGATAATAAATTGGGAAATACGTGCTTTCGCCGAAAGAAAGCTTTCCTCCCGCCTGCTCCGCCTGCTGCTTTTCCAGGGCTTTTTTTGTGAGAAGCGCGGAGGGAAAAAAGAGTTGGTCTCCCGCTTGGGCGTAATAAGAGCCGGAGAGGACGCCGACGCAGCCGGAGAGAAGGCGGAATACGCTCTCCTCCTCGCCGGGCCTGATCCGGGCGCTGACGGCGACGTCGGCGTTCATGTCGCCTGAGACGGTCGTCTCCACCGAGCGGGTGAGATAAGAGCAGAAAGAGGAGGCGGAGATAAAGAGCGTGACGCTGAGAAACAGCGAAAGAACGGTCGAACGATAACGCTTGCGGTTCCGCTTGAAGTTTTTCGCCGCCATCATCCCCTCAAAGCCGAACAGCTTTCCCGTCAGAGGAGAGGTGCGGACGCTGCCCGGCCGGATCTTTACGTCCCGGGTCTGGCGGATCGCGTCGACGGGGGAAACGCGGATCGCGCGGCGCGCGGGGATCCAGGCGGAGATCAGCACGGTCACAAGGCAGACCGCGGCGGCGCCGATCAGCGCCGGCGCGCTCGGGGCCAGACGGATCACCACGCCCCGGGCGCCGGTGAAACGGTTGAAGGCGTCCCGCAAAAAGAAGAAGGTAAGGGAAAGACCGCCGCAGCCGCAGAGCATCCCGACGGGGATCCCCGCGCCGCCGAGCAGGAGCGCCTCCCAAAGAACGGAGGAAAGGATCTGCTTTTTCGTGGCGCCGACCGACTTGAGGATCCCGAACTGCCTTGTCCTCTCGCTGACAGAGATCGAAAAGGAATTATAGATCAGGGAAACCGAGCCGAAGACGATCAGCAGCGTCAGGACCGCCGCAAAACCGTACAAAACGGAGGCAAGGCTGCTCTCCCGCAAAGCGCCGTAGAGACGGACCAGATCGCCGTGCTCGTACCACTCCTCGGAAACGGCATTCTTTTGAATAAAGGAATAAAAGGATCCGGTATCCTTGAGAGAGAAGAAAACGCCGTAAGGCTCTCCCGCGGTACCGACGGTAAGCGCCGTATAGCCGGCGCTGCCGTAGGGCTCCGCGGGCGCGGCAAGGCGCTCGCAGATCCCGACGACGGTATAAATCCGCTCTTCCGCCCCCTCGATCCGCTCCTCTCCGCCATCGCCGTAAGCGACGCGCTCGGAGAGAACGGTCCCCTCCCCGACGCGGCGGCCGACCGCGAGCGTGATCCGCTCGCCGACCCGATACGTCCCTCCGTTTGAAAGCAGATGGGCGGGGAGAAGGATCTCCTCCTCCGTTTGCGGCATCCTGCCCTCCCGCAGACGGACAGCGACAAGATCGGTAAAATTGTCGGAGATACTTTTGATTAGAAGATAGGGTTTGTATCCGATTGTCTCAACGTCGACCTCCGCCCAGCCGACCTGCGACCAGGAGGCGACCTCCTTTACCCCTTTCGTCTCCCCGACCTGCCGCATCTCCTCCCCGCTGAGAAACGGGTAGAACGCGGCGTAGGATCCGCTCTGTTTTTCCTCGCAGCGGATCAGAAAATCCTGCATACTGATGATCGACTCGAACACCGCGGTAAACATTGACATGGAAAGAACGATGCCGATGATCGTAACGATCGTGCGGGAACGGTTCTTTTTCAGCGTGCGGGCGGTATAACGGAAAAAGACGTTCATTTCCGTTCCCCCCGCAGGCGCTCGTCGCGCACGATGCGCCCGTCCTCCACGGCGATAACGCGATCCGCCTGCAGCGCGATCGACTCGTCGTGGGTGATGACGATCAGCGTTTGGGCGTATTTGCGGTTCGAGAGTTTTAAAAGCTCGACGATCTCCTGGCTGGTTTTGGAATCGAGGTTGCCCGTCGGCTCGTCGGCCAGGACGACCGCCGGCGCGTTCATTAGCGCGCGCCCGATGGAGACGCGCTGCTGCTGCCCGCCGGAAAGCTGATTTGGCAGGTTGTTTTTCCGGTCGGTGAGGGAGAGGGTCGTGAGCAGTTCGTTGAGCCGCTCCGTGTTGACCTTCCTCCCGTCCATCAGAACGGGAAGCGTCAGATTTTCCACAACGTTCAAAACCGGGATCAGATTATAGAACTGGTAGATCAGCCCGACCTGCCGGCGCCGGAACACCGCAAGCTGCTCCTCGCCCTGCGCGTACACGTCCTGCCCGTCCATCCAGACCTTGCCGGAGGTGGGGCGGTCCACGCCGCCGAGAATGTGCAGCAGCGTTGATTTACCGGAGCCGGACGGCCCGATAATGGCGAGGAACTCCCCCTTCTCCACCGAGAAAGAGACGCCGTCCAGCGCCCGCACTTCGTTTTCCCCCGAGCCGTAGATCTTGGTGAGGTTTTCCACCTTCAGAATTTCCATCCGAAACCCTCCTTTTGCTTTTTCTCTTCCAGTATAACAAAGAAAAATGACATCCCGGTGACTTTTTGCAAATTTGTCACCGGGACGTCAGACGATGCTTTTGTAAAACCGGAGGGTGAACTCCGCGCCGCCGGTTTCGGCGTTTTTTGCCGTGATGGTGCCGTTCTGCGCCGCGGCGATCTCCCGCGCAAGAGCAAGCCCGATGCCCACGCTGTCGGGGGAGGCATTTTGCCCCCGGTAAAAGCGCTCGAAAAGCCGGGGCAAATCCTCGGGGGAAAAGCCCTCTCCGCTGTCGCGCACGATGATCTCGGTATAAAGAGGATTTTCCGAGGCGATCAGGCAAATCTCCCCGCCCTCCGGCGTATGCTCGACGCAGTTTTTGAGCAGGTTGCCGAGCGCCTCCGCGCTCCAGAAAGGATCGCCTGTGAAGCGCTCCTCCCCGACCGAGATAATCAGCCGCTGCCCTTTTGCCTCCGCGAGAAGCAGAAGCGGCTCGGCCGCCGCCGACGCCAGATCGGCGACGGAGACGTTCTCCCGCCGGAAGACCGCGGTCCCCGCGTCGATACGGGAGAGCTTGAGGAGCGCGTCGATCAGCCAATCGATCCGGTTGAGCGAACGCTTGAGCGAGCGGAGCAGCTCCGTCTGCTTTTTTCGCGTAAGGTTCTCCTTTGAAAGCAGGGAGACCGTTACGCCGAGCGAGGTAAGCGGGGTGCGAAGCTGATGGGAGATGTCCGCAAGCGCGTCGCTGAGGCGGCTTCGGTCGGCGATCAGGGCGTCCGCCTGCTCCGAGAGGCGCACCGTCATCTTGCGGATCTCGCTTTTCAGGATCGCCAGCTCCCCTTCCTCCTCGGCAAGAAATAGGCGGTCGCTTCCGTGGAGGATCCGGTCAAGCTCCTCGGAGAGAAGGGCAATCGCCCGATACCGCCGCGCCGTTGCGACCGCAAAAACGGCAAAGGCGGCCGCGGCGGTCGCCAAAACCAGCAGCCCCGCGCGCAGATCGATCCAAAAGCCGAGAACGGCAAAGAGGAGGCTTGCCGCAAAAAAGAGAACCATCGGCAGACGCAGCTCCGGATTTTTCAGCCATTTCATCTCAATCCACCCGATACCCGAGTCCCCGCACCGTTTTGATGATCGAGGGCGAGGCGGGATCGTCCTCGATTTTCTCCCGCAGGCGTTTGATATAGACGGTGAGGGTGTTGTCGTTGACAAAATCTCCCGCCGCGTCCCAGATCTCGTCAAGCAGGCGCTCCCGGGAGAGGAGCTTGCCCTTGTTCTGAGCAAAGGTGAGCAGGATCCGGTATTCGAGCGCGGAAAGAGGCAGCGGCTCGCCGTCCTTTGTTGCGGCGCCGCGGTCGGTATCCACGAAGACCCGTCCCAGCGCGATCACCCGGTTCTCCTTCCCGCAGCGGCGGAGAACGCCGCGGATCCGCGAGAGCAGCTCCCGCGGACGGAAGGGCTTTGCCACGTAGTCCTCCGCGCCGAGCTCCAGCCCGCTGACGGTGCTGCCCTCGTCGCCCGACGCGGTCAGGAAGATCACGGGAAGGAGATACCGCTCCCGTATCTCGCGGCAGAGGGAAAACCCGTCCCCGTCCCGCAGCAGCACGTCGAGCAGGACAAGATCGAATGTCTCCTCCCCGAGCCGCCGGAGCGCCGCGCGTCTGCCGTCCGCGTGCTCCGTCTCAAACCCCTCTCCCGCAAGAAAGGCGGAAAGAGAGGAAACGATGCTCTCGTCGTCCTCGACCAACAGGATCCTTGCCATAGCGCACTCCTTTCCCTTTTTGTTCCATTGATTTTATTTTACCCTTTTTTGCCGGAAAAGGCAAGAGAAAAAGGACTGCCGAACGGCAGTCCTTTTCGTTTGCAGAGTTTTACTTCGCGGCGGTAACGGAGGTGATGTGGGGGTTGGCGCCCTCGTACCAGTAGAGGAAGCCCTCCATGTCGATCTTATCGCCGACCTTGAGCGCTTCGACCGCTTTGTAGACGTCGGTATCCTTGCCGCAGAGGTAGGACTCGACGGTGAAGGTGTAGGTCTTGCCGCCGACGGAGACCTTGAAGTAAAGATCGTCGCCCTGCTTGCCGGAGCCGTCCCACTTATAATTGAAGGCGGCGCCGTCGTCGTTGTACTTCTCCACGGTCATGCCCTTGAAGGCGACAAACTTGTTCATCTCCTTGACCAGATCGTCGGTCCCGAGGAGAGAGGTCACGTCCTTCGCGGAGGCGATCCAGGTCTTGGAGGTATCGATCTTGTAAGTCGCCTCGGTGATCTCGACCTCGCCGTTGACCTCGGGCCACATCGCCTTGATCCCCGTCACGCGGATCTTGGTGCCGGGGACGAGTTTGTCGTAGTCTTCCCTGCTGCACGGCATATTGTAGAGAAAGTACGCGCCGTCTTCATTCTGGGTGTAGAAGGACGCTACGCCGACGCCTTCATTCTCCCACCAGCCCTGTTTGGCCTGAACGTAGGTGTCCACCGTAACGCTCGTCTGCAGAGCGGCCGCCTCAAACTCGGCGTAGGACATCACGCCGTCCTCCTTCTTTGCGCAGGCGCTCAGCGAAACTGCCGCGAGAACGAACGCCAAAACGAGGATCCAAACCTTTTTCATGTTTTCCATCTCCTTTTATCCGGTTCCAACCGGAAATTTTTTTGATAAAGGGTGTTCCTTCCCACGCATTATAACACGGGGACTTTGTTTTTTCAAGAGCTTCTTTTGTTTTTCCTGCGCTTTTCCCGGGCTTTTCCGATCAAAAACGCCGCCGCGAGCCCCGCCCAGACCGCGCCGAGCAGAGAGAGGAAAAGGACCGAGGTTTTCGGCAGCGGACCCAGATCCCCGCCGATGGGCTTGCCGATCCGGTCGAGCTTTTTAAGCGCGGAAACGTCCCGGTAAAGCTTTTTGAAATACGCGTCGTCGACCGTCTCCTTGCGGCGGGCGGATTTCACGACGTTTTCGACCAGCTGACCCGCCGCGTCCCGCAAGGAGGCGGAGCCGTTGAAGACCGGGGTGACGAAGGTGCGGTCGATGTTCTCCATCAAAAGACGGACGGCGGCGATCTTGACGGGATAATAGAGGGCGTTGTCCTCCCCCGCGCGGGAGAGATAGTTCTGGTAGTCGGGATCGGCAAGCGCCTTTTCCGTGACGGGAAGATACCCCTCCGTTTGGGAATACGCGATCTGCACGTCGTTTGTCAGAAGAAACTGCAAAAAGAGCCAGGAAGCAAGCACCTCCTGCGGATCCTCCTTGCCGAAGAGGCAGAGAGACGGTCCCTGCGAGATCATCTTCGGATCCGCCGGATCAAGCTGGGGAACGGTCATGACCGCGGTCTCGAAGGGGACGATCCGCTCCCGGTCGATATCGACCAGCGGCGCGTCCGACCCCATCCAGGTCGAACCGGCGGTCGAGTCGACGGCGAAGATGCACTGACCGGCGTTGAGGAAGTTGGCGGGATAGCTGGAGATCTTGAAGGTGGAGAAGGCGCCGGTCGCGGCGTGCTCCGCCACCTCGCGGAGAAAGGCCTCCGTCTCCCCGCTGAAGATCCCGATCTCCCCTGCGGAAGTGGAATAGGGCGCGTCTTTCTGCGCAAGCCAGGTGATGGTCATATTATCGGTGGACTTGTAGATGAAGGGGATCATCACCTTCTGGCCGTTGACAAGGAAGTTCCCCTCCCCGTCCTTCTTCATCGCCGCCTCCGAGACCTCCCACACAAAATCCCAGGTCAGGGTCTCCGGCAGGGTATAGCCGAGCTTTTCCACATAGGTCTTGTTGATATAGCACGCCTCGGTGGAGCGCATAAAGGGCAGCGCGTAGGTGCCGCCCGCGAAGGAACACTCGCCGAGGAACTTTTCGACGATCTCCTCCTTTTTCGGCGAGGAGAAGCGCACCTCCGACCCGCCGAGCCCGTAGCGTTCGTCCGCCATCAGCCCGTCGAGCGGGACGACGGTGTTCTCCCCCGTGAGGTAGGTGGCGATATGGTCGGGGTAGGTCACGCAGATATGCGGAGTCGTGCCGGTGGCGAGATTGGTGATCACGTCGTTGTAGATCTGCCCGTAGTCGGTATAGGAACGGAGCGTGACCCGGATCTCGGGGTAAAGCGCCTCGAAATCCGCGATCGCTTTGGCGTAGATCTCCGCCTGTGTTTTGTTGGTATCGTTTTTCGCCCAGAAGGTGATCTCGTACCGTCCCTCCGCATCGAAACGCTCCGGCAGCTCGAAAGCGCGGCTCTCGCGGGAGCCGTGGCAGGAGAGGAGCGCCGGCAGCAGAAGCGCGGCGAGGACGGCGAGGGAAAGGATCCGTTTTTTCATCCCTTCAGCCCTCCTCTCGACACGCCCTCCATCACCTTGCGCCGGAAGACGAGGAAAAGGACGACGAGCGGAACGGAAATGACGACGACCGCCGCCATCATCGCGGGGACGTTCTCGCGGCCGAAGCCGTTTTCCCGGATCTCCTGGATGCCGTTGGAAACGAGGAAGTACCGCTCGTCGTCGGTGATCAGGCGGGGCCAGACGTAGGCGTTCCAGCATTCGATGATCTTGAGGATCGCCACGGTAACGAGGGTGGGACGGCACATCGGGATCATCACGCGGAAGAGATAGCGCAGATCGGTGGTCCCGTCCACCTTGGCGGCGTAATAGAGATCGTCCGGGATCTGGGCAAAGTTCTCCCGCAGAAGATAGATATAAAAGACCGAGGTAACGGAAGGCAGGATCAGTCCGGTAAAGGTATTGCGCAGTCCGAGGTCGGTGACCGTGACGAAGTTGGTGATCACGACCAGCTCGTTCGGGATCATCATCAAAGCGAGAAAGAGCGTGAAAACGAGGTCCCGTCCGCGGAAGCGCAGCCGCGCGAAGGCGAACGCCGCCAGCGTGATGACGGCGAGCATCAGCGCGGTCGTCACGGCGGTAAAGATCAGGGTGTTGAGAAAGTAGCGCCCGAGCGAAACGGCGGTAAAGGCGTCCCGGTAGTTTTGCAGGGTGGGCGAGAGGGTAAAGAACTTCGGGATATATTCGGCGTTGTAGGAGCCGTAGCTTTTCACGGAGGTAAGGATCATCCAGTAAAAGGGAAAGAGAACGATCAGCGCCCAGAGGGTGAGAAAACAACCGACGAGGATCCCCGGAACGCCGGGTCCTTTTTTCGCTTCCCTCGCGGCGGGGGCGGTCTTTTGGATCTGTTTCATGCCGTCTCCTTAATAATGCACGTGCTTTTTGCTGATCAGCAGGTTGACGCAGGTCACGGTGAGGACGACCGCAAACAGGAGGATCGCCGCGGCGGACGCGTAGGAGGGGTAGCCGCCGCTGTTGCCGTAAAGCATATCGTAAACGTACCCGACGATGGTGTTCATCCCCGCGGCGTTGAGGTCGACGCCGAACAGAGCGACCGCGTCGCTGTACGCCTTGAAGGCGCCGATGAAGCCGGTGATGATCAGATAAAAAACGGTGGGGGAGATCAAGGGTAATGTGATGCGGGCAAACACGCGGGAGCGGGAGGCGCCGTCGAGCTTAGCGGCGTTATAATAGGCGGGATTGACCGAGGCGAGGGCGCTTGTGAGGATGAGGATCTTGAAGGGGAGGACGATCCAGACGACGTAGAAGCAAAGCACGAACATCTTCGCCCAGTAGGGACCGTTGATAAAGTCCACCGCGTCCCCGCCGAATATCCCGATAAAGAGATTGACCAGCCCGTCGCTGTACGGCGTCGGCTTGAAGAGAATCATGAAAACGAGCCCGACGGCGAGGGTGTTCGTCACGTAGGGGAGAAAATACACCGTCTGATAGAGGCCGCGCAGTTTTTTGAGCGAGGAAAGCCCGAGCGAGATGAAAAGCGCCAGCCCCGTGGAAAGCGGAACGGTGATGAGAACGAGCAGGACGGTGTTTTTGAGCGCCTGCAGAAAGTAAGGGTCGCGCAGAACGTAGGAATAGTTATAAAGCCCCACGCCCGTGTAGGTCTGCGAGGCGGAGTGATACCCCTCCTCGAAGGAATAGATAAACACGTCGACGAGGGGGTAAACCAGGAAAAAACCGAGAAAAAGGATCGCGGGCAGCAGATAGAGCCAGCCTTTCCGGTCGTTTCGTTCCATATCAAGCCTTTCTTTGTGCGCGTCGGTACGCTTTTATTGTAGTCCTTTTGCCTTTTTTTGTCAACAAAGCGCACCCCCTTTTTTTCATTTTTCCACTTTACAGAAGGAGAAAAACGTGGTATCCTTTTCTTGTATTTTCGGCACTTTGCCAAAAGCGAAAAAGGAAAACGCGATGAAAGTTACGCTTGAACATCTGACCAAGATCTTCCCCTCCCGCAAAAAAGGCGGCGCTGACGTGACCGCGGTCAGCGACTTTACCTTCGACCTGCCGGACGGAAAGCTGATCGCCCTGCTCGGCCCCTCCGGCTGCGGGAAAAGCACCGTCCTCAATCTGATCTGCGGGCTCGAAAAGCCGAGCGCCGGCCGGATCCTCTTCGACGGGGAGGACGTGACCGGCCTGCCGCCCGAACGGCGCGGCGTGGGGATGGTGTTCCAGCAGTACGCGCTCTACCCGCACATGACCGTGCGGCAGAATATCCTCTTCCCGCTGGAAAACCTCCGGGGAGCGGAAAAACTCTCCAAAGAAGAAATGCTCGCGCGGGTCGGGAAGGCCGCCCGGCTCGTGCAGATCGAAGAGCTGCTTGACCGCAAGCCGGGCGAAATGTCCGGCGGCCAGCAGCAGAGGGTGGCGATCGCCCGGGCGCTGGTGAAAACGCCGCGCATCCTCCTGCTCGACGAGCCGCTCTCCAACCTCGACGCGCGCCTGCGCCTGCAGACGCGGGAGGAGATCAGCCGCATCCAGCGGGAAACGGCGATCACGACCGTCTTCGTCACCCACGATCAGGAGGAGGCGATGAGCATCTCCGATCTGATCGCGGTGATGGACAAGGGCGTCGTCCAGCAGATCGGCCGTCCGCAGGACGTGTACGACTCGCCCGTCAATCTCTTTGTCGCCAAGTTCCTCGGCACGCCGCCGATCAACGTTTTTGAGGGCTCGGTCCGGGGCAAAACGCTCTTGATCGGAGAAGACGCCGTTCTCCCAGTCGCCGGCGCGCCGGACGGGGACGTTACCGTCGGGATCCGCCCGGAGGGCTTTTCCCCCGACGAAGCGGGACCGCTTTGCTGCCGTTTTATCGGCGTGAACGTGATGGGGCGCGATCTCTCCGTGATCTCCTCCCACCCCGCCGCCTCCTCCAACATCCGCGCGATCCTCTCCTCCGGGAGCCGGATCGACCCCGCGGCGGAGACCGTCCGTTTTTCCCTCAAAAAAAACAAGGTCTTCCTCTTTGATCGGAAAAGCGGCGAGCGGATCTTCTTTTCCTGATCCCGCCGGAAACGCCGCAAAAAACCGATACCGGACTGCCGCGGCAGTCCGGTATTTTCGTTCGTTTTTCCGGGGAGAAAAAGGCGGTTTTTCAGAGGATCTCCGCCGAGGAGCCGGAGATCGCGAAGGAGGTTTCGTAGCAGGCGCGGACCGCGTCGGTAAACGAGCAGACGTCCGCGACCGCCGCCGTCTCGTAGGCGGAGTGCATCGCGAGCTGCGCGATCCCGATATCCGCGGCGCTGACCGGGGTAAATGCCGAGAGCATATTGCCGATGGTGGAGCCGCCCGGCTGATCGGGGCGGTTGGAATAGTTCTGGCATGGGATCCCGCGGCGGCGGCAGACTCCCGTGAAGAGCGCAGCGGAAAGGCCGTCCGTTGCGTAGCGCGGCGAATGCTTGACGACCGGACCGCCGCCGAGGACCGGCGCCTCGCTGCGGTCGGCGAGCTCCGGGCGGTTGGGGTGTCTGGCGTGTCCGTTATCGCAGGAGAGCGCTAGAGACGAGGCGAGCAGACGGGAGAGCGGCGCACCGTACGCCGCGGCGATACGGGAGAGCAGACCCGGCAAAAACGCGCTCATGGCGCCCTGTTTGGTCAACGAGCCGATCTCCTCGTTGTCGAAAACGGCGAGAACGGGGACACAGGCCGCGGGTTTGGCCGTGAGGAACGCCTCAAGACAGGTGTAAACGCAGGCGAGATCGTCGAGCCGCGGGGCGGAAAAGAACTCGCCTCTCGCCCCCCAGACGGTCCCGGCGCGGCGATTGTAGAGAAAGAGATCGGTCGATACGATCTCCTCCCGGGCAACGCCCGCCTCGCGGGCGAGCTCCTCCCCGAAGGACCCGGCGGAGGAGGAAAGTCCGTAAAGCGGGATCAGATCCCGGGCGGGATCGGCCTTGGCGCCGTTGTTTGCCTCGTGGTTGAGGTGGATGGCGACGCGGGGAATGAGCGCGGTATCGCGCCGGAAGTCGACGAGCCGCGCCTCCACGCCGTGCCCGGCGCGACAGAAGACCCGCCCGGCGACCGAAAGCGGGAGATCGAGCCAGCTCTCGTGGATCATCCCGCCGTAACGCTCGGCGGAGAGACTGAGGTAAGGGCCGCCCGGCAGCTCCGCCGCGTCCCGGATCCGGAAGCAGGGGGAGTCCGCGTGCGCGGCGGCGATCACGAATCCGTCCGGCGTCTTCTCCGGCAGGCGGAACGCCGCCAGAGCGGAACCGTAGAGAGGAACAAAATAGTTTTTGCCGGGAAGGAGCGTTTCGCCCGCCTCCTCGTATCCCGCCTCCTCCAGCCGCGCGCGGATCCGGGCGGCGGCGTGATAGGCGGTGGGGGTCGCGGCGATCTCGCCGAGCAGTTCTTCTATCGTCAAAGCAACTCTTCCTTTCCTGTTTTTTCCTTATTTTATCATTCTTTTTCCGGAAAATCAAGTTTTGCCTCAAATTGTCCGGAGCGAACTTGCTTTTTTCTCTGATCTGTGGCACAATAAGAGCAGGATAAAAAAGGAGATGATCGTATGGAACACTATCTGATCGCGGTGGATCTGCAAAACGATTTTGTGACCGGAGCCCTCGGCTCGCCGGAGGCAAAGGCGATCCTGCCCGCGGCGCGGGAAAAGATCCTCGCCCACGAGGGGCCGGTGATCTTCACGCGGGACACGCACGCGCCCGACTATCTCTCGACGCAGGAGGGACGGCTCCTCCCCGTTGTGCATTGCGTGAAGGGCACGCCCGGCTGGGAGATCGCGCCGGAGCTGGCCGATCTGGTCGAAAAAAAGAACGCCCTCGTCTTTGACAAAAAGACCTTCGGCTCCACCGCGCTCGCCGCCTATCTGCGGGAGCGGGAGGGGGAGATCGGAGAAGTGGAGCTGATCGGGCTCTGCACCGACATCTGCGTCGTCTCCAACGCCCTGACGATCAAGGCGTTTCTGCCCGAAACACCGGTCTCGGTGGACGCGCGCTGCTGCGCGGGCGTGACGCCGCAAAAGCACGCGGCGGCGCTCGACACGATGAAAAGCTGCCAGATCGCCGTACGGGAATGAAAAAGAGAGGACCGACGATGAAGAAAACGATCTATGACGCCCGCAACATCGGGATGATGATGGACCTTTACGAGCTGACGATGGCGAACGGCTATTTTTTGCAGGAACAAGAAAAAAAGCGCGTCGCCTTCGACGTTTTTTTCCGCAAAAACCCGGAGGGCGGCGGTTTTTCCGTCTTTGCGGGGCTGGAGCAGGTGCTCCAGTATCTCGAGGGGCTGCATTTTGCGCCGGAAGACGTCGCCT
>JAFSSQ010000021.1 GCA_017450965.1 Clostridia bacterium | reverse complement strand
GGGCGGCCGGCTGCGATTATTTTTTGAAAAACTCCGGCGCGGGGACGGGGGTGGTCGTCGGGCCGTAGACGCGGAGAACGTCCGGGCCGCCGTCCTCCGAGGGGACGAAGTAGACGCGGTCGATGCAGATGTTGCGGTCGTAGCCCTTGTTCCCTCTTGCGGCGTGGCAGTGGTAGGTGACGAAAGTCTCCTTCAGCTCCGGGCAGACAACGAACATACAGTCGCCCACGCCGTCCACGTAGAGATTGGAGGAAAGGACCTCGTTGTACCCGTACCTGGTATACGGTCCGTACACGTCGCGGCTGACGGCGTATGCCTCTCCGTAATGGCCGCGGAAGTGGCCGGAGGCGAACATCATATAGTACCAGCCGTTATGCTTGATGATCACGCCGCCCTCGCTGATATGGCCGTACTCGTCGATCTCGTAGTGCTCGGTCGGGCTGATGCAGTGAACGGCCTCGCGCTTGGTGCTGAGGACGCCGTTTTCCGCGTTCAGCTCCTGGATATAAACGTGGTTGCCGCCGCCGAAACGCACGGTGGTGATGTAGACCCTGCCGTCGTCGTCGACGAAGGGCGCGCCGCCGATCTCGGGAACGGTGTTGATATAGGGTTTTTCGGGGTCTATCTCAAAGGGGCCGTCCGGCCGGCGGGAACGGGCGTAGAAAACGCGGAACTCGGTCGGTCCGTAGCCGCCCGCGAACTGCGAGGCGATCAGAAGGTAGAACCAGCCGTCCTTATGGAAGACGTTGGGGCTCATAAAGTAATGGATGGGGCTGTTTTCGTCGATCCCGAAGCAGAAACCGCCCTCCTCCCACGTATAGAGATCCTTTGAGGTGCGGACGCGGACGCGGCAGTAGGGGCCGGTGCGGTCCAGTGTGTAAAGGTAGAAGACGCCGTCGTGGTAGAGGATCTCCGGGTCGGCGCCGTAGGTCACGGGGTTCTGGTAGGTCGGTCCCTGCCAAAGCGCGGCGGGCGAGACCTCGACCTCGACGGGCGCCGTGGAGCCGACGAAAAAGCTCTGCGGCTTTTCGATCCGCGCCTCGAGCACGGGGTAGGTCTGATCGCCGAAATAAAAGGCGAGGACGTCCCCGCGGTGGACGGCCGAGAAGGGGTATTCCCTGCCCGCCGTGATCTTCATCGCGTGCTGCGCAAGGAAATACAGCGCGCCGTTGAGGTAGCGGTAAGCGAGCAGACGCTCGGTCTCGGCGTCGTAAGAGAAGGCGTAGCCCTGCCCCTTGTCGGCGAAGACGAGCAGCTCCTCCGCGTCGGAAGCGCGGAGAACGGCGGTCAGCTTTTCCCCGGCGGAAAGGCGGACGTCCGACATCTCCGCCTTCTTCGGCGCGTAGAGACGGATCCCGGTAAAGCCGCCCTTGCCGCCGTCGTTGTTGAGGCGGAAGGCGATCATCCCGGACTCGAAGGGGGAAGGATCAAAACGGCTGTCGCCCTTTTTGTATTCAGCACGGTAGAGTTCCTTTCCGCTCTCGCGGTCAAGGAGCCGGTAGATGATATAGTCTCCGGTCACGCGGATCGCAAAGCGGAGATCGGCCGCGAGATCCAGACGGCCCGTCCGGCTGGAGGTGAAGTTGCCGTTCCAGCGACCGATCCTGCTGGTGCAGCCGAGCGCGCCCACCGTTCCGTCCTGCCCGACGAAGGCGTAATACCCGTTGGTGAAATCCTCCTCCGCGGTGCTGTCCTTTGCCTGACCCGGCGTCCCCGCAAAGAAGACCCCGCCGCCGCCCTGACGGCCGATCAGGTCCGTTTCCAGAACAAACGACGCCTTGTTTGGAACGTTGAGAAGGGCGGAGGAATGTCCTCCCTGCCCTTTTACGGTGCGGAGCGCGCCGTCCCGCACCTCCATCTCACCGTAAACGACGGTAAAGTCCGTCATCGCCTCCGGTCCGGTCATATTGTTTTGATAGATCAGGTTGCGTTCCTGCTACTGTCCGATCACGCGTTTCATAGCTTTCCTCCGTTTTTCGGGAGTTTGCTCCCGTTTTCCCTTTCATTATAACGGCAGCGCCGCCGGAATGCAAGACAAAATAAAGACCTCTTTTTTCTTTAAAAACTGTCTTTCTCCTTTGTCATCGGATCTTGAAGCATCCTTTCTCGGGTGCGGGCGCCGTCCTTCCGCGTTTTGCTCCGCTTTGTCGAAAGTTGGTATCTTATGCTTTTCATACGCTTGCCGCGACGGCAAAACGGAGCGCAGTCTTGACAGTTTTGAACCTATATGATATAATTAGGATTATCAGCTTTTGGATCGGTCGCCTCAAAAAAACAGGGGTGTATCGAAACAATCGGGAGGTTTCTCTCTTTGGATAAAATCAAGGTCCTATTTCCCTTTGTTGAAGCGGGATTCGGACATATTATGCCGATGAAGTCGATCGCAGAAACCTTCGGCAGAAAATACGGCGATAAAGTTGACGTGATCTCCTCCTCTTTCTTCCGGGAAAGCGGGGATCTTCATTTAAAAAAATATGAACAGATGATTTCCCGGCAGGTAAGGATCTACAACCGGTTTCCGGCGATCGGCTACCTGGCGACATTTATTTGTGAGCTGTCCGGCTCGATCCTCGCCTCCTTCGGGTCGATGCGTCTCATCGCTCCCGTTGCGTACCGGCGCGGCGTCAAACGGATGGAAGAGATCGCCCCCGACGCGGTGTTCAGCACCCACTGGGTCACAAACTATTACGCGCAGCATCTCAAAAGAAAACCGCTTACCGTGATGTACTGTCCGGACGCGCAGCAAAACGCGCTCTTTTCCTACCCGAGCGATCTCGCCATGATCAGTATGCCGGACGGATACCGCAAAGCGCTGAAAAGAAAACGCTTTAACGCCGACAATCTGAAGTTCGTCCCGTTCCTCATCCGCAACGAGGCGTTCTCGGTCAGCCCGGACAAACGGGCGGCGCGCGCCGCGCTCGGTCTTCCCGAAGAAAACTTTACCGTGCTCCTTGTCGAGGGCGGATACGGCATCGGAAAAATGGAAGCCATCTGCAAGCTGCTGGCAAAGGAGCATCTCCCCCTGACCGTCATCCCCGTATGCGGAAAGAACAAAGCGCTCTACCGCCGGTTCCTCGCGCTGAAAACGGCGCAGGAGATCACCTTCCGTCCCTACGGTTTCACGGAGGATATGTTCCGGCTCGAAGCGGCGGCGGACCTCTTCTGCGGCAAGAGCGGGAATATCCTTGCGGAGGCGACGTTTTTCGGCAATCCGTCGATCGTTACGAACTGCACAAGTTTGATCGAGCGGCATATCGCCGGCCACTACATCCGCACGGTCGGGTGCGCGATGAAGGAGTTCTCTCCCCGCAAAACGGTCGGGATGATCAAAGCGTTTGCAAAGGATCCCGCGCTGCTCGCGCCCTACCGGGAAGCGGCAAACGCCTACCGCGGGCACTTCGGAAGCGAACGGGCGGCGGATGAACTGTGGGAGAAGATCGTTTCAACTTTCCCCGGGCTCTGCCGCGACGGCGCGGCCACGACAACCGAAAGGGAGGATTCCGGCTCGCCGGAACTGCAATACGCGCCATGAATTATTTAGATATCGTATCCGTCGCCGCCTCCGTTCCTTTCACGATCCTCGGGATCATGTTTTTCCATTTTATCGTTTTTTCCGTTGTCGGGATCTTCTGCAAAAAAACCTACCCCGAGACGGACAAAAAGAACCGCTACGGGATCATCATTCCCGCGCGCAATGAGGAAACAGTCGTGGCGGGACTGATCGAAAGCATCCGGAAAAACAACTATCCGCAGGACAGAATCGAGATCTTTGTGATCGCCCACAACTGCACGGACCGGACGGCCGAAGTCGCGCGCGGACTCGGCGCGACGGTGTACGAATACGACAACCCGGCCGAAAACACGATGGGATACGCTTTCCGCTATCTCTTTTCCCAGATCGAACGGGATTTCGGAACGCAGACCTTCGACGGGTTTTTGCTGCTGAACGCGGACAACATCCTTGACCGGAACTACCTCTCCCGGATCAACGACGCCTTTGCTTATTACGGCGGGGAGTGCGTCGTTACCTCCTTCCGCAACTCGAAAAACTTCGGCGCCAATCTCATTTCCGGGCTTTACGGCGTTTATTTTGCCGTCGGGTGCCGCTATGAAAGCCGCGGGCGCACCGTAACGGGATGCTCCACGCGCGTCCAGGGGACGGGGTATCTCATCAATTCCCGCCTTGTCCGGGACGGCTGGCCTTACGTGACGCTTGCCGAGGACTGGGAGTTCACGGCGGATCAGATCATCCGCTCCAACAAGATCCGCTACTGCGACGACGCCGTCTTCTACGACGAACAGCCGACCTCCCTGCGCATCATGTGGCGGCAGCGCGTCCGCTGGTCGCGCGGGCATCTGATCGTTTTTTACACGCGGATCCGGGATCTTCTCCGCGGCCTTTTCGCAAAGAAAACAAAAAACAGGGGCTCTCTTTACGACATCTTTGCCAACGTCCTCCCCTCCACGCTCTTTTTCCTCCTTTTGCAGGTGATCCAGCTCGTCCTCTTTCTGATCGCCCCGCTCGTTGACGAGAACCTTACCTTAAAAGAGGTCCTGTTTGGATCGGGAGGGAATTTCCTCACGTCAAGCGGGCTGCTCTTTACCTGGCTGCGTTCCGGCGCCGTCTCCTACGTTACGCTGGTACTGAGCGCTGTGATGATCTTCGCTTTAGAGCGGAAACGGATCAAAAACGTGAGTCTTCCCTTAAAGATCCTCGTCTCGCTTTTCTGGCCGCTCTTTCTCGGGATCCAGTTCATCATCGACGTCCAGGCCCTCTTCTCAACTCATCTCGGCTGGAAGCCCATTCCCCACAGCGACTGTACCTCCTTTGACGCCCTTCACGCCGGGGAGGCGGAAGAGAACAAGCTCGGGGTTGGATGATCTTCCCTTTCCAAACATGAAAAAAGCCTTCTGAGCGAAGGCTTTTTTGTTTTATCGTTTTATCCGTTTTCCGGCAGGATCTTTTCATACCGGTTTTCGTGATCGTAGATCTTTTCCGGCGTGTAATATTCAAGCGAGTTCTGCCGGCCGGACTCAAACGAACGGGCGAGCTGGCGCTCCGCCTTTTCTTCTGCTTCCTCCGGAGAATAACCCGATTGCTTGTAGTAGCGGATATAATAATCGCGGTAATTGGTCCTGCTTGCGTACTGCCGCAGGGTAAAGCCGGTAACGGTAAAGCGCTCAAGGTAGACGGTCCCGGTCCCGCGGGCGATCCCGTTTACCCCCGGCTGCGCGTCGTCCCAGAGGGCGTTGGTCTGCGATGTCCCGCAGAAAACGCGGAACCCGGCGTCAAAGAGCGCCTGATGCTTGGCGGTCCCCTGATAGGTAAAGCCGCCGTACGGGTAAACGAAGATCTTCGTCTCCCCGATCAGAGGCGCAACGTTCTGCTCCCAGAGGCGGATATCCTCCTGCACGAGTCCGAGGGAACAGGAACTGTAATCAGCGTGAGAATAGCTGTGGCAGGCAAAGCTGTAGCCGTGCGCCTTCAGCCAATCGACGACGGTCTGCGCCTCTCGGCGCTCCTTTTCCACGTCGTATCGGCCGGCGTATTCCTCGTCCGTCCGATAGCCGAGGATTCCGGCAAAGCCGGTCAAGGCGAGGGTGACCTTGCTCCCCTCGAAGGAGAAATCGGGATGCTCGGCGACGAACCGCTCGATGAGCGAGAAACACTCCTCCTCGCTGAGAACGGACGTTCCGTCCTCCCGGTCAAAGCAGGCTTTGATCGTGCCGCCGTCGATCACAAGGCGGTCTGCCATCCCCGAGCCCTTCTTTTTCGGATCGTAGGTCACGTCGTCGATCGAGATCACGAGCGGGCGCTTGCCCTCGTAGACCCGGACGGTATCGGCAAGCCCGACGCGTCCCTCCGCGTCCTCCGCGAACATATCGTTGATGTCGATCAGGCAAAAGCCCTTTTCGTAAAGGGACTCCAGAAGAGCGGAAAACTCGCTTACCGTCAGACAGTCGGCGTCCAGCGGCGCGCCGGCGTAGGAGCAGCCCTTCTTCGGATCGAGGATCAGACAATGGGTAAAGAGGTGGCGCACCGTTTTGGCGGAGACCTCCGTGATCCCGAGGGAAACGACCGGGTCAAAGACGATCTCCACCCGCTGCAGCACTCCGTCCGTGTAGGAAACGGCGACCCGCTGCCAGTCCGACTCGCGCCCCCGGTAGCAAAGGGTTTTCAGCGCGTCGCAGCCGGAAAACGCGTTGTGCCCGATTGCGGTCACGCTTTCCGGAACGGTAACCGTCTCCATCGCGGACGAGCCGCGGAAAGCGGAACGTCCGATCACGGTGACCGTGCCGTCCGCGGGGATCTCGCTTGTCCGGCAGCCGAGGACCAGCATCTTCTGCGCGGTATCGATCAGGCAGTTGCCCGCGCTGTGATAGACGGGATTGTCCGGCGAAACGGAAACCTCCTCCAGCATGGGACAGCCGGAGAACGCCGCCTCGCCAAGCGAGATGAGCGAAGCGGGCAGAGAGACCGAACGAAGCGCGCCGCAACCGGAAAACGCCTCCCCGCCGATCTCCCGGATCCCCTCGGGAACAGTCAGCGTCTTGAGCCACGAAAGATCGCAAAACGCGCCCCCGTCGACCGAGACGACCGGCTTGCCGCGATACTCGTCCGGCAGGACGAGGTCGGCGTCCCGGCAGGCGCCGACGCCGCAGAGGCGATACCCGGCGCCGTCCTCGGATAACTGAAAGAAAAACGCCTCCGCCGCCGTCTCCGTCCCGCCCGCTCCGGTGGTCGTCTCCGCTCCGGGCGTCCCGCTTCCGATCGGCTCGGTCACGGACGGCCGGGTCGGCTCCGCGCACGCAAAAAGAAACAGACAAAAAACAGGAAGAAGAATAAACAAGATCCGCTTCATGACGTCCTCCGTGTTGCCGCCGGCGCGCTCGGCCTCCGGCGTTTGGCATCATTTTAGTACCGGAATGTGACAGAATTGTTACCAAAAACCCTTTTTCCGATTTTTCTTTTCTTTTTCCGAGCGGATCCGCCTGGCGGGAAAAGAGCAGCGCGCACCGGCGGCGCATAAACTGTGGTGACAGGCGCTTTGCGCCTGTACAAAACAAGGAGGAAACCATGGCAACATTCTATAATCAGGCAACGCTGTCTTACCGCGGCGCCACCCTCGCCTCGAACGTGGCGACCGGCGAGATCGTGGAAACGCTCTCCGCGAGCAAGACCGCCGTTACCGAGGAATATACCCGGGGGACGGCGATCACCTACGCGATCAACGTCCTCAACTCCGGCGCCGCTCCCTTCACGGGGCTGACCGTCACGGACGATCTGGGCGCCTACGCCTTCGGCGAAACCACCCTCACGCCGCTCGACTACGAGGAGAACTCGGTCAAGCTGTTCGTCAACGGCGTGCTGCAGGCTTCTCCCGCCGTTACGGCTGGGCCTCCGCTGGTCTTTTCCGGCGTCTCGGTCCCCGCCGGCGGTGTGGCGACCCTGATCTACACGGCAACCGCAAACGAGTTCGCGCCCCCGACGGAAGGGTCCTCGATCACGAACACCGCCGTCGTCAGCGGCGGCGGGCTGACCCCCGTTACGGTCAGCGCGACCGTCCCGGCGGCAACGGAGCCCGCCCTCTCCATCTTCAAGTCCGTCTCCCCCGCCTCCGTGCCGGAAAACGGACAGGTCACTTACACCTTTGAGATCCGCAACGCCGGCGGCGCGGCGACCGTACAGACGGACGAGGTCACCGTGGCAGACACCTTCGATCCTCTCCTCTCCGATCTGACCGTGACCGTCGACGGTACGGCGCGCACCGCCCCCGCCGATTACACCTACGACGAGGCAAGCGGTCTCTTCCGGACCGTTACGGGAACGCTCACCGTCCCCGCGGCAACCTACTCTCAGGATCCCGCCACCGGCGCGTGGTCCGCCGAACCGGGCGTGACCGTCCTCACCGTGACCGGAACGATCTGACCTCTGCCAAAAAAGTGCCTGCGCGAGCAGGCACTTTTTCTTCAGATTCCGCTATTTTTTCAGACTTCGCAGATACGCTTTGCGCTCCGGGGAGATCCGCCGGCTCTCCAGCGCCTTTGCGATCGCCTTGTTGTGGGTCCACGGGTCCAGGCGGCCTTCTTTGAGGTAAGGGAGAACGGCGCCGTACTGTTTGGCGAGCGCCGTGGCAAAATACCACGCGACCATCATCCGGACGTAATACTCCTCCGAGCGGATCGCCGCGACCGCCGCCGGATAGGCGGGTTTAAAATCTCCGTCGAGGAAGTGCTGCATCAGCATCCCGACGCCAAAGCGGACCGGATAGGTCGCGCCGGAAGCGATCCACGAGCGGATCGGGGAAAGCAGCTCCCGCCGGTGTTTGTAAAATACCCGGGGCGAGAGCTGGTCGCAGGTCGCCCAGTTATCCACATAGGGGAGAAACCGGTCGACCTCCTCCCGGCAGCGGACAAAGTCCTTTCTCTCCGAAAGAAGGAACGCGTGGAGCTGATCCTCGTCGAAATACGCATGCGGCAATTCGGAGAGGAAGGCGTCCGCCTCTCCCCGGCCGAGTAGGCTCTTCGCGAATCGGCGCAGCTCCGGGGTCCTTACCCCGATGATCCGGTCGGGCGCGACCGTCGGGATCAGTTTGGCCTGAAACGCCCGGTACCCTTCGTCCCGCAGGGAAAAGAGGTCTTCCCGGATCTTTTCCGTCGTCATCTTGCGGCTCCTTTTCCGTTCTCTTTTTCTCTTTTTTTATCATACCGCAAAACGGAAAGAAACGCAAGAGAAAGCGGGAGAAAAACGCGAGCGCGCCGGACGCCCATCGGGCGCCCGGCGCGTACTTTTTTATCATTCCTCGCCGAGATAGGCGCGGCGGACCTGCGCGTTGTCCATCAGATCGGAGGCCTTGCCCTCGAGGGCGATCCGGCCCGTTTCGAGAACGTAGGCGCGATCGGCGGCGGCCAGCGCTTTTTTGGCGTTCTGCTCCACCAGAAGGACGGTCGTACCGGAGCCGTTGATCTCCTTGATGATGTCGAAGACCTCGTTGACGTAAAGCGGGGAAAGCCCCATCGACGGCTCGTCCATCAGGATAATGTCCGGGCGGCTCATCAGCGCTCTGCCCATCGCAAGCATCTGCTGTTCCCCGCCGGAGAGCGTGCCCGCCGACTGCTTTTTGCGTTCCTCCAGACGGGGGAAGCGCTGATAGACCTTCTCCAGCATCTCCTCGCTTTCCGCTTTATCGGAGGAAACGTAGGCGCCGAGCATCAGGTTTTCGTAAACGGTCAGCTCCTGGAACACACGTCTGCCTTCCGGGACCTGCGCCAGTCCGAGGGAAACGATGCGGTGCGCGGGGATCTGCGTGATCTCGGCGCCGCCGAGCAGGATGCTCCCGCTCTTCGGCCGGATCAGACCGCTGATCGTGTGCATCACGGTCGTTTTGCCCGCTCCGTTCGCGCCGATCAGCGCGATGATCTCGCCGCGGCGCACCTCGAAGCTGACGCCCTTGATCGCCTCGATCAGTCCGTAAAAAACGTGGATATCGCGGACGGAAAGAAGGATCTCTCCCTCCCCTACCGCGGCAACGGCTTCCTTGATCGTATCTTTTTTCATGCTGCCTCCTACTCTCCGAGATACGCGGTCACGACGCGGGGATCCCGCAGGACCTCCGCCGTCGGCCCCTGTGCAAGCTCGCGGCCGAAGTTGAGGACCGTAAGCTCCTCGCAGATGCCGGACACGAGGCGCATATCGTGCTCGATCAGCAGGATCGTGACCTTGAACTCGTCCCGCACGAAGCGGATCGTGCTCATCAGCTCCTCCGTCTCCTGCGGATTCATCCCCGCCGCCGGCTCGTCGAGCAGAAGGAGCTTCGGCTCCGTGGCGAGCGCGCGGGCGATCTCCAGCTTGCGCTGCTTGCCGTAGGAAAGATTGGCGGCGAGCAGGTCGGCGCTTTCCCCGAGGTCAAAGATCGAAAGCAGCTTGTCCGCTTTTTCGTTCATCGCTTTTTCCGCCTTCCGGTAGGAGGGGAGGCGGAGGATCGCGGAAAAGACGGAATAGGGATATTCGTTCATCAGTCCGACCTTGACGTTGTCGCGCACGGTCATCTCCGAGAAGAGGCGGATGTTCTGGAAGGTGCGGGCGATGCCGGCGCGGTTGATCTCGGCGGTCGGTTTGCCGGTGATGTCCCTGCCGCAGAGGAAGATCGAGCCGACGGTCGGTTTATAGACGCCGGTGATCAGATTGAAGACGGTGGTCTTCCCCGCTCCGTTCGGTCCGATCAGTCCGTACAGCTCTCCCTCACGGATGGTGACGTTGAGATCCTCCACCGCGTGAAGACCGCCGAACTGGATCCCGAGGTTTTTCAGTTCGAGAACGTTCATATCCGATCGCCCCCCTTTCTTTTCATCCGGTCAAGGAGCGTCTTCGGGGAAAACTTGCTGAGTTTTCCCTTGAACTTCTCGTTGTTGTTGAGGATCATCATCGCGATCAGGATCACGGCGTAAATGACCATGCGGTAGGTGTTCAGCGCGCGGAGCATCTCCGGCAGTGCGTAGAGGAGCGCCGCCGCGATGATCGAGCCGCGGATGCTGCCGATCCCGCCGAGCACGACGTACACCAGGATCATGATGGAGAGGTTATAGTCAAAGGTGCTGGGGCTGATGGAAGAAAGATTGTGCGAATAGAGCACGCCCGCGATCCCCGCGAAAAACGCGGAAACGGAAAATGCGAGCAGTTTATAGCGGACGACCGGCACGCCGACCGATTCCGCCGCGATGACGTTATCGCGCACCGACATGAACGCGCGTCCGGCGCGGGAGTCGACGAGGTTCATCACCACGACCACGGTCAGAAGGACGAGGAGGGCGGCGATCCACATTTTGGAATCGCGCGGACTGCCGGAGATCCCCATCGCGCCGTTGACGATGATCTTCTGCGTTGCGGGGTCGAGATCCATATCGGCGATCGCGGTGAAGTTGATATGCAGCCCCGCCGCGTCGGTGGCGATATAGAGATTGCGGACGATCGTCTTGATCACCTCGCCGAAGGCAAGGGTGACGATAGCGAGGTAGTCGCCGCGCAGACGCAGCACGGGGATCCCGATCAGAAATCCGAACACCCCCGCGATCACGCCGCCGCAGAGCAGCGCGACCGGGAAGCGGAGATAGCCGTTTTCGATCACGTCGCCCAAGAGAAGGGAGACGACGCTGCCGACGTAAGCGCCGACGCACATAAAGCCGGCGTGTCCGAGGCTCAGCTCGCCGAGGACCCCGACCGTCAGGTTGAGAGATACGGCGAGGATGATATAGATCGCGATCGGCACGACGAGTCCCCGGAACTGGTTGGAGGTGGCTCCCGCGGCCGTCAGGATCAGGCAAAGCGCAAAAAAGACGACGACGATCCCGCTTGTAACGAGCTTGTCGCGAAAGGCGGGCGAAAGTTTTTTCTTCATCTCTTCCCCCTCACACTTTCTTATTGATCTTCTTGCCGAAGAGGCCGGTCGGCTTGATCAGAAGGACGAGGATCAGCACGCTGAAGACGATCCCGTCCGACATCTGGCTGGACAGATAGGCCTTTGACAGATTTTCGATCACGCCGAGCAGAACGCCGCCGATCATCGCGCCGGGGATACTGCCGATCCCGCCGAACACGGCGGCGGTAAACGCCTTGATGCCGGGCATGGCGCCGGTCGTCGGCTTGAGGCTGGGATAGGCGGAGCAAAGCAGAACGCCCGCGACCGCGGCCAGCGCCGAGCCGATCGCAAAGGTGATCGAGATCGTCTTGTTGACGTTGATCCCCATCAGCTGCGCCGCGCCCTTATCCTCCGAGACGGCCAGCATCGCCTTGCCGGTCTTCGTGCGGTTGACGAAGAGCGTGAGCGCGATCATGATCACGAGAGAAACGGCGATGGTCACGACCGTTTCCCCGGAAATGACAAGCTCCGTCCCGATATGGATCTCCCCGATCGGAACGACGCTTTTGAAGCTTTTCGCGCTGGAGCCGAAGATCAGCAGCGCGACGTTCTGCAGAAAATAGCTGACGCCGATCGCC
>JAFSSQ010000020.1 GCA_017450965.1 Clostridia bacterium | reverse complement strand
GTGTTATAATCGACGGTCACGGTCGTGCCGTCCGAATAGGTGGTGCGGTAGACGTTTTCCGCAAGCTTTTCGTGGTTTTCCATGAACTCGTACTGGAGGTGCTTGTACTGTTCGTACTCGTCATACGCCCGCTTGATCGCCGCCACGCTCCGGTCGATCGCCTCGTCGGAGTCGCAGTGCAGGTCAAGGTCGCCCATCCAGTTTTTCTGGTCGCCGAACTTGCTGTAAAAATACAGCACCGGCCGCCCGCCGTACTCAAGGAACTTGAGGTGCTGGGTTTCGTCCTTGACGGGGTAGTTGACCGTCTGGCTCGTCGGGTTGGAGAGGACGATGCCGTGGTAGACGAGCTGCCAGAAGGGGATCCCCTCGTCAAAGAGCGGGTTCATCCCGTGCGTGAGCTTCGACTGCACGCCGACGTAGAGGATCGAGTCCACGTCCGCGTTCATATAGTCCATATACCCCTCCGACTGATAGCCGCCGAAAAGGTTTTTGGCCAGCCGGGCGAGCTTGCGGTGGTATTCCCACGCCTGCTTTCTGGTGAGGGGGTGGTTTTTGTCGCAGCATTTTTCGGGGATGATCGCGGTCAGCTCGTCGATGTAGTGCAGCCCCTCGAAGCCGTAGCCGCGGACGACCGGCAGGTCGTGCACCGCGTAATGCTCGTAGGCGGGTTTTGCGCAGAGGTAGTAGGGTTCGCCGCCGTTGAGTCCGCCCTTGATATAATGCTCGCGGATATAGGGGACGGGGTCGCCGAACTCGTTTTTCTTTTTCGCACAGAGGTCGCGGTCCCAGTTGGCGGCGATCTCGTAGCAGCCGCAGGAAACGGTGTGGCAGACGACGAGGAAGCCCGCGCGCTGGGCGCGCGCGATCCACTCGCGCAGCGCGTCGTCCCCGCCGAAGCGCTCGTCGCAGGGGTACTGCTGAGGGAAACGCCCGTCGTGCCCGCCCGGTCCCCAGCCGACAAGGCAGAACTCCGTGCCCCGGATCCCGGCGGCGATCATCCTGTCGAGGATCCTGTGGAGGGTGGGAACGTCGCAGGCGACCTTCATCTCCGGCTCGTTTTCGAGGGTCTGGTGGCGGACCGGCGTGGGACAGGGTTTCCACCCCATCCGGACGCGCAGCTCCGGCATCTCCGCGGCGCGCCGCAGCACTTCCCGCTGCTTGACTCGCTCGGCGAGCGGCACGCAGCCGCAAAAGTCCATCTGGTAGGCGCGGTAGAAACGCGCCATCTCGGAGTAGGTCGCGTTCGGCATCCGTTCGTAGACGATCACGACGTCCTCGTCCGGCTCGTCCCCGTCAAAACGGAACTGCGGAGAGACGGAATAGACGTTGTCCCGGCAGGAGACGTAAAAGCGTCCGTCGAACGCCTCGCCCGCCACGCGCATAAAGACGGCGTATTCGGTATCGCAGCCGAAGCCGCAGACGAGGGTCGCTGTCGGCCAGGTCTTGAAGAGGACGTCCTCCCGCTCGGTAAAGCGGGTAAGGGCGAAGCCGTAGTAAAAATTGGTCGGATAGAACATACTTCCCCTGCCGTCCGCCTTCGCCGTGGTGAGGGAGGACTCCACAAGAAGAGAGTCAAGGCGGGGATTGACGAGCTTTTCGCGCGGGACGGTGAGGGTCACGGTGCGGCCCTGTTCCCGGATCACGGGCGTGATCGTCCGGGTCTGGCCGCCCGCCGTTTTAGCGGTAATTTGAAAGGTCAAGGCAATGTCTCCGTTCTCTCGGGATCAGGCGTCGCCGCGGATCTTTTCGAAGGCGGCGTTGACGTTATCGAGCTGCCGTTTGGCGGAGCTCTCCAGGGAGGCGTACTGGGACGCCCAGTTGGTCTGGTTGGCGCGGAAGAGGAGGATGAGCTTTTTGTTGATGCTGGCGGGCTGATAGAAGTAACCGAGGTCGAAGACGCGGTGCTCGCGGATCATTTCCAGCATCGGGCGGCTTTCCTCGTCGCGCACGGTCGCGCCGTAGAGGGTCTTTTCATAGAAGGCGGGGGTGATCATCTGCGCGGAGTAGAAGCCGATGGTCTCGAGGATCGCGCCGGTGCGCTCCTCGTCCTCCTGCAGGTAGGGCATGGCGAGGAAGCGGGCGTTGTAGGGCGCCACCGTGTTGTAGTATTCCTTCTGGTCCTCGGTGTACTTGAAGACGGGGAGGATGCCGTAATCGGTGTTCATATCGCGGAACTTGTCAGCAACGCCGAGCCAAGTGAAGAGGAAGAGCGCCTGGTCGTTCTGGAAGAGCTTATACTCCAGATCGGAGCCTGCGTTGAAGGAGGGCTTGCCGTTTGCGCCGAAGGTCTGCTGATAGCGGATCACGCTCTGATCCTTCAGGGCAAACTCCACGTAGTCCATATAGGCGGAGATCGCGCGCTCGGTGCCGAGGGTGAGGATCAGATCGCCGTTTTCGTCGAGGTCGCAGCAGCGCTCGCCCGCGGAATGGACGGCGGCGTAAACAACGTCGTCCCACACGGCGGCGCCGTAGAGGTCTTTGTCGGTATAGAGGTTGTCGCCGTCAAGATCTTCCGAGACCATCGCGGTATACTCTTTCCATTTGGCCAGAGTCCACTTGCCGTCGTTTACGAGTTGGTAGAGGTCGTTGATCCCCTTTTCCTTTGCGATCTCTTTGTTGAAGATCATCACGATCGTGGAGTTGAAGACGTCGATGCTGAAGTCGCCGGTCACAAAGAAGAGCATATCCTTGATCGTCAGCGTGCTGACGGCCTTCTGATCCCACCACTTGTTGGAAAAGTCCAGCGTGCCGACCTTGTTCATATCGGTCAGCGCGTCCTGATAGGCGAGCTTGGTCTGGTCGTAGGCGGGGAGGACGGCGGCGTCGTAGTTGGTATCGCCCGCCTTTTTCTCCTTCATCAGCGTGCCGTAGCCCTCGTTTGAGCCGGTGGTATCTTTGCAGATCTTCTGATCGGTAGTGATGCGGATGTTCAGATACTCCTCCACGGCGCTGTTGCGGCGGAAGACGGCGTCGTCGAGGACGGTGGAGGCGGCGGAGTCGTCATAGGCAAAGTCGTTGCGAAAAACGACGAGGCCGAATCCGCCCTCGAGAACGTGGAAGTCGTAGTCGTCGTAGTCCTGCTTCGGAACGGGGCAGACGTTCGGGTCCGCCGCCGTATCCGGGGCGTCGCCGCCGGAGACGGTCGGGTCTTTTGTCTCGACGGGCTTTTTTTCGGCGCAGGAAACGAGAGCGAAAGCCGAAAAGACGGTGCAAAGCGCCAAAGCGAGCGCAGTCAGGCGTAGTCCTTTGTGTTTCATGGTTCCTCCGTTGGATCGGGCGGCCGCCGGGGCGGACGCTCTTTTTTTTCGGACGGGAAGCAACAGATCACATTTTCCCATCCTGTTCTTCCATTTTATCTTTTCCGCCCGTTTGAAACAATGTATTTTTTTGAATGTCTATTGTATTTTTCGGCAAACCGTGCTACAATGACGGCGGAGGGAAACGATGAAACGGATCAAATGGAACGAAATCGGCGAGGAACACGTTTTTTCCGATATTCTTGGGATCGCGCAGGCGTGGGAGACGATCCGGAGCTGGTCTTTTTTCGAGCCGCCGCGCCCCAACCACGGTCTGATGTATATTTCGTCCGGATACGCGGTTTTTACCGACGGGGACGGGCAGTCCGTCCGCTACGATCCCGGCGCCGTCTTTTATCTCCCCAAGGGGGTCCGCTATTCGGCGGAGTTTTTCCGGGGCGAGGGGGATTACGTCGATTATCTGATCAACTTTGAGATGAAGACGCGGGAGGGCGAGGACTGCGCTTTTTCCGACCGGATCCAGCTCCTTCTCAACGGCAAACAACCGAAGATCGCAGACGATTTTTACAAGCTCTGCCGGTACAGCCACCGTCTGCGCAATCCTTACGTCCCGGTCCACCGCATTTTTTTTGCGCTGCTCGAAAAGCTCCAGACCTTTCACACGCTCTCCGATCTCAACGGCAAGGTCGCGCAGGCGATCGCGCCCGCGATGCTTTACATGGACAGCCACGTGGGGGACAACATTCCGGTCTCCCGGCTTGCCAAGCTCTGCCTGATGAGTGAAACGGCGTTCCGCCGCGCCTTTCGCGAGCAGACGGGGATGTCCCCCGTCCAGTACAAGATCCACTCGCGGATCAACAAGGCGAAGGTCCTTCTCCAGAGCTCGGAGGAGATCACGATCGAGGAGGTCGCCGAAAGTCTCGGCTTTTACGATCTTTCCTATTTCTACAAAACCTTCGTTTCCATTACCGGAACAACGCCGAGCCGCTTCCGCAGCGGCAGCCCGTAAAAGAAAAAGAAGGGTCTTCCCGCGGGAAGACCCTTCTTTTTCTCTTATTTAAGACGGAAAACGGTCGCGTGATGGTAGAACTCGCCGGGGTTAAGGCGCGCTTCGCCGCGGCTCGGGCTGTCCGGCTCGAACTCCGTTTCAAAGGAGACGCCCTGGTACTTTCTCGGCTTTACCCCTCCCTTGAAGGCGGGACCGCCGCCGAGGAGATTGCCGGTATAGATCCGGACGCCAGGCATACTGGTCAGCACGGTCAGCTCCCGCTCCGGCGTGCGGCAGATCACGGCGGGATTGAGCTCCAGCCCCGCGTAGATCTCGCCTTTGGCGATCATCTCAAAGAAGGGACCGCTGCCGCCGCTGTTTTTGCAGACGGAGGGGGAGGTGTGATTGACGAGGAAGTTGTGGTCGTAACCGGGGTAGGGAAGGCCCGTTTTGTCCATATCGGCGCCGACCGGCTTTCCCTGCCGGAAGTCGAACGCCGTTTTTTCCACCGAGGGGCGGTTCCCGGTCGGGAGCAGGGTCTTTGGATCCGTCTCGGTATAGTAGTCGGCGTTGACGGTCAGCTCGTGGTCAAGGACGGTCGTATCGCCGCAGCCGTGGAGGTTGAAGCAGGCGCTGTTTGAGAGACAGCAGTAGGTCGGGCGGGTGGTGGTCGCCCGGTATTCGATGATCAGCTCGGTTTTTTTCAGGATGTAGGTCACGGTATTGATCAGAAACCCCGGATACCCCTCCTCGCCGTCGGGGGAGTTGTAGCCGCAGGAGAGGGTCGGCGTCCCGTCGGGGAGCACCCCGTCCTCCACGTTCCAAGTGTGGCGGTCAAAGCCGACGTTCCCGCCGTTTCGGTGCGCCTCGCCGTCGTTGCGGGGGATCGGATAGCAGACCCCGTCGAGGACGAGCCGTCCGCCGGAGATGCGGTTTGCATAGCGGCCGAGCACGCCGCCGGGATTGTTTCCGGCGTTTTCGATATCCGCAAGTGTCTCGTAACCGAGGAGGATATCCGTCCCCTTGTGGACAAAGCGCTGGAGGGTCGCGCCGTAATCGAGGACGGTGATGCTGAGATCGCCGTTTGAGATCGTGTGCGCAAAGCACTCGATCCCGTATTTATTTTTCCCCATATAGACTTTTCTCACAGCGAACGCCTCCTTATTTCAGATTTTTCACGATCGTCTCGCCGTCCGGCTTTTCCACCCGGTAGGAGAGGGCGCCGTAGTCGACGGTCACGACCGTGCCGTCCGAATAGGTGGTGCGGTAGACGGTTTTCGAGAGCTTTTCGTGCCTGTCCATGAACTCGTACTGCAGGTATTTCAGCTTGTCGTACTCCTCGCACCCCTCCTTGATCGCGGCCACGCTCTTTTCGATATCGCCCTCGTCGTCGTTGTAGAGGTCGAGGTCGCCCATCCAGTTGCGCGCCGGGCCGAACTTGCTGTTGAAGTAGAAGACCGGCCGCCCGCCGTATTCGATGAAGACGAGGCGGTGCCGCGCGTCCTTGATCGTGTGATTGACCGTGCCGGCGATCGGGTTGGAGAGGATGATGCCGTGGTAGACGAGCTGCCAGAAGGGGATCCCCTCGTCAAAGAGCGGATTGACGGCGGAGGTAGCCTTGGAGCGGCAGCCGACGTAGAGGATCGAGTCCACGTCCGCGCTCATAAAGTCCATAAAGCCCTCGGACTGATACCCGCCGAAGAGCGCGCGGGAGAGCTGCGCGATCTTGCGGTAGTAGTCCTGCGCCTTTTTGCGGCTGACGGGGTGGTCGGGGTCGGCGCACTTTTCGGGGACGTAGGCGGTCAGCTCGTCGACGTAGTGCAGCCCGGAAAAGCCGAGCGCCCGGACTTTCGACAGATCTTCTTTCGCGTAGCGCTCGTAGGCGCGCTGCGGGCAAACGGCGTAGGGCTCGCCGCCGTTGAGGCCCTTCGCTTTGTAGATGTCGCGCACAAAGGGATAGTATTCGCCCTTTTCGCTGCGGCGCTTGGCGAGATCCTTGATGTCAAAATTGTCGGCGAGAACGTACGCCCCGCAGGAGACGGTGTGGCAGACCACCTGGTAGCCCATCCGCTGCGCCTTGGCGATGAACTTTTTCATCTCGCGGTCGCCGCCGTAGCGCGGATCGGTCGGCACCTGCTGGGGGAAGCGCCCGTCGTGGCCGCTCAGCGCCCAGCCGACGAGGCAGAGCTCGGCGTTTTTGATCCCGGCTTCCTGCATTTTGTCGATGATCTGATTAAGCTGCGGCACGGTGCAGGTCACGTGCAGGGGCGGCTCGTTTTCCTCGGTCTGGAAGCGGATCGGCGTGGGGATCGGCTTCCAGCCCATCCGCACCCGGATCTCCGGTCCCTCCGCGGCAAGGCGCAGCGCCTCCCGCTCCTCCGCGCGTTCGCGCAGCGGGCGGCAGCCCTTCACCTCCAGCTGGTACTTCCGGTAGAGACGCGCCATCTCGCTGTAATCGGCGTTCGGCATCCGGTAAAAGAAGACCGAAAGATCCTCCTCCGGCTGCTCGCCCTCCAGCTCGAAGCGCGGGGAAATGCTGTAGGTGTCGCCCGCCTTGCGCACGACGAAGCGGGCGTCCGCCGCGCCGCCCTCCACCCGGACGAACACGGCGCGCTCGTTTTCGCACAGGCCGCACACCGGCATCGCCGAGAGCCAGGAAACGAACTCTCCGTCCGGTTTTTCGTTAAAGAGGCACTGCACGAACCCGCAGCCGAAATTGGTGGGGAAGAAGAAATAGCCGGGCTCGCCTGCCTTTGCGGTCAGCAGAGGGGTCTCAAGGACGGCCGTCTGGTACTTCAGCCCTTCAAAGAGCCGCGTCGGCGCGCTGACCTTCAGGACGGTCCCGAAGTCCTCGACCACCGCCGGGAAGGTGTTGACGGCGCCGCCCGGCGTTGTCGCGATGAAACGAAACATAGAAAACGATCCTTTCCTTTTCGTTTTGCCGTCCTCCGCGGGAGGGCGGTCTTTCTCTCATTTTACACCGGCGCTCCGGCTTCCTCAATGTAAAAATCTTTCATTTTCCCTTTCTTTTTTGTAGTTTTCGGGCGAGTTGCGCGCGTCGGGACTCCTTCTTCCTTGACAAGGCCGGGGAAAGCGGCGTATAATGATACGCATGAAAGAAAAAACCGGCTCGGCTCCGGAGGAAACACGATGGATATCAGGAAAGTCTCTCTCGAAAAGCACTATGAATGGAACGGGAAGATCGAGGTCGTCTCGCGGGTGAAGGTCCGCTCGGCGGAGGATCTCGCCCTTGCGTACACGCCCGGCGTTGCCGAGCCGTGCCTGGAGATCGCCAGGGATACCGAAAAATCCTACGAGTTGACCCGCCGCCGCAACCTGATCGCCGTCGTCACGGACGGCTCCGCCGTCCTCGGGCTCGGCGATATCGGGCCGGAAGCGGGGATGCCGGTGATGGAGGGGAAGTGCGTTCTCTTCAAGGAGTTTGCCGGGGTCGACGCGTTCCCCCTCTGCGTCCGCTCCCACGACGTGGACGAGATCGTTGATACCGTCTACCGGATCGCCGGCTCCTTCGGCGGGATCAACCTCGAGGACATCGCCGCGCCCCGCTGCTTTGAGATCGAGCGGAAGCTGAAGGAAAAATGCGATATTCCCGTCTTCCACGACGATCAGCACGGCACGGCGATCTGCGTGGCCGCCGCGATGGAGAACGCCCTCAAGCTCGTCGGAAAATCCTTTGACGGGATCAAATGCGTGATCAACGGCGCCGGCGCCGCCGGCACCGCGATCGGGGAGCTTTTGCTCCGGCTCGGGGTGAAAAACCTCGTGATGTGCGACAAGGCGGGCGCCCTCTGCCGCGGGGACGAAACCCTCTCCCCCGCCCACAAAGCGCTCGCGGAAAAGACCAACCCGGCGCGCGAGACCGGCTCTCTTGCCGACGTGATGCGCGGCGCGGACGTCTTTGTCGGCGTCTCGGCGCCGAAGGTCGTCACGAAGGAAATGGTCGCCTCAATGGCAAAGGACGCCGTCGTCTTTGCGATGGCAAACCCCACCCCGGAGATCCTGCCGGACGAGGCGCTCGCCGCCGGCGCCCGGATCGCGGGGACCGGCCGTTCCGACTTCCCGAACCAGATCAACAACGTCCTCGCTTTTCCGGGGATCTTCCGCGGCGCGCTCGACGTCCGCGCTTCCGATATCAACGAGGAGATGAAAACGGCGGCGGTCCGCGCGCTCAGCGCCCTCGTCTCCGACAAAGAGCTTTCCGCCGATTACATCCTGCCGAAG
>JAFSSQ010000019.1 GCA_017450965.1 Clostridia bacterium | reverse complement strand
TTTACGGCGGCAAGGTCACGATGAACCTGCGCTCGGACGATTCCTTCGTCGAGGACGAAGGCTGGCATCAAGCGGCAGAAAGGTATGAGAACTTCCTTCGCACTCGCACCGGCAAGGTGTTTTTCCTTGAACTCGGCGTCGGCTACAATACGCCAGTCATCATCAAGATCCCGTTCTGGAATATGACGGCGCAGAATCCCGACGCGACCTACGCTTGCGTCAACAAGGGCGAAGCGATCACGCTCGAAGAGATCGCCGACCGTTCGATCTGCATCGACGGGGATATAGGTGAAGTGATCGAAGAGTTAATATAACATTGTATTCTCACACGGCAGATAGAGTATATGCGGCGGTGCAAAACGGAATGTTAAAGCGCGTATCCCGTTCATCAGCTACGGCGAGGGGATGTGGAGCTACTTCGAACCGGAGCTGACGAAGCGTCTCGCCGAACTCGACCTGGACGAATCCACGGCGGCTCGGGTACGCAGCGCTCTGTCCGAACTGCTCCCCGGCGGTCAGTGCAGTATCGAGGACGCGGCGGACAGGCTCGGACTTTCCCGAAGAACGCTGCAAAGAAAATTGGCAGAAGAAGACACGACCTTTCAGAAGCAGCTCAATTCGGTGCGCGAAACGCTGGCGATCCACTATATCCGCAATACGGAGATGACTTCGAACGACATCGCTTTCTTACTCGGCTACGCGGAACTCAACTCCTTCCTGCGCGCCTTTACCGTCCGGACGGGTAGGAGCATCAGCGAGTATAAAAAGAGTGCAAAACAGAAAAAGACACGGCTAAAAGGATTTGCAAGATATCAACAGGAATGACACCGTTTTTGTGATTTCGAGCATTGTTTTTTGCGCGAAAGGATTGAATTATCCTTACGTTCGCGGCAGCAATAATCGCGTGATCTCAAAAGAGAAAGAAATGAATGTTATAGCGGAACCGGCAGAAATCAAGGGTGAAATACATGAATTCTCTATTGATAATATAGACCTTGTTAAGAATATCGAATATTGAGTTTTTCGACATATTCCGCTTTGACGAACGCGAAAAAACCATGTCCCGTCAAGTCGGGTTTTTGGGAGAGAAAAGATGGAAGATCATACCTTTTGGACGCGCACGTGGAGATCGTTTGATCCGGGCCGCATTCCACCCTATCTTGCGCATTTGAGCCGTTCGGCGGATCCGCTGATCGACCTTCTCAAAGAGCGGGAGCTACGGTACGTATGCGACGCCGGATGCGGATGCGGCGCTTATTCGCTGAAATTGGCCCGGCACGGGTTCACCGTTGCGGGTTTTGATATCGCAAAAGACGCCGTCTCGCTGGCCGCAAAACTGTTTGCCGAAAACGGATATCCGTCGTCCGCTTTCAAGACGGCGGATCTCCTGTCAACCGGTTATGCAGACGGGGTCTTTGACGCGGTCGCTGCAAGAGACGTTCTGGATCATCTTCCTTTGAAAGAGGGGATCGCGGCGGTAAAGGAATTAGAGAGGATCACCCGACCGGGCGGGTGCGTGTTGCTGACTTTGGACGCCGCGGATGAAGAATACGAAAGCGAGCCGCATTCCGTAAACGAAGACGGAGATTATCTCTTTCCTGAGGGGAAATGGGCCGGCATGGTCTTTCATCCCTATTCTTTGCGCGAAGTCGATCGGCTGGCGGACGGACTCGATCATACGGTTTTGCCCTTGGCCGGGGGCGGGATCCTTGCCGTTTTTGAGAAACGATCGTAAAACATCCGCCGCGTTTTGAGAAAAACCACACTTTCGGGGAAGAAAGTGTGGTTTTTGTTCAGCGGATAGTGATTGGCGCGTTGCCCGCGCTTACGCAAGGATCACCGGAAAAGCGAGAGACTGCTTTTGACGATGCGGTTGACGAAGGAGATCACTTCCTCCCGGCTGTATCTGTCGTATCCGATCAGCACGACGTTCATCAGACCGTTCGAGAGATGCGCGTAGAGCATTTCCAGCTCGGCGTCGGTGGCGTGGCGGAGCTGCCGTTTCCACGCCGCAATACTCGATTCTCTGGCAAGATCGAGCATCTTGCCGAGAACGGAAGGCCTTCTGCCGTTGAAGATCAGGACCCGGCAGGCCTCCTCGTGCGTCTCGATCATCGCGTAGATCGCCGTGATCAGCGCGCTGACGTCAAAGCCGTTGATCAGGCGCAGCGATTGACCGAACGCTTCCAGCAGTTCCTGCTCGATGCTCTCCATCAGCGCAAAGCAATCGCTGTAATGCGCGTAAAAGGTCGCCCGGTTCAATTCCGCTAACTCGCAGACCTCTTTAACGGTGATTTTATTGACCGGCTTTTCTCTGAGCAGAGACAAAAAAGACTGTTTGATCGCGTGCTGCGTGTACCGTACTCTCGCGTCGCTTTTTCGCATCCCGTTTCCTCCGTACATAAAAAGTTTACCGTTTTCGGCAACACCGGACGCCGTTCTGTTGCTTTTCTTTCTTCTTCACACGGATTGTCGGTTGTGATCGTTCCGTATCTATAGTATACTATAAGCGTGAAAGATAATCAACACCCGTTTGATCAGAGAGGAGGACGGCGTATGTATCATACCTATCTTGTAACGGGAGCGAGCGGCTTTCTCGGACGCGCGGTCCTCGCCGAACTGCTAAAGAGGGAAGGGGAGATCCGCGCTCTGGTGCTGGAGAACGACCCGCTGGCCGCCGATCTGCCGCAGGACGTTTCCGTGGTATACGGCGACGTATGCGACGACGCGTCGCTTGAGCGGTTTTTTTCCGGCGCGGACAGGGAAACCTGCGTTATCCACTGCGCCGGCATCGTTTCGGTGGCGTCGCATCCCGGAGAGCGGATCTATCGGGTGAACGTGGGCGGCACGAACAACGTCCTGCGGCATTGCGAAAAAAGCGGCGTCGGCAAGCTGGTCTACGTCAGCTCCGTCCACGCCATCCCGGAGAAGCCGAAAGGAACGGAGATCACCGAGGAGGCGACGTTTTCGCCCGATCTGGTGCGCGGCGATTACGCGAAAAGCAAAGCCGTTGCCACCTCGCTCGTTTTTGAGGCGGCGAACCGCGGACTGAACGCCAGCGTCGTGTTCCCCTCCGGGATCATCGGTCCCGGCGACGTCGGGAAAGGGAGCGTGACCAATATGCTTCTCTCCTTTTTGACGGGGAAGCTTCCGTTCGCGGTCAGGGGCGGCTATGATTTTGTCGACGTGCGCGACGTGGCGGCCGGCGTCGTATCCTGCGCGGAACACGGCCGACCGGGGCGCGGCTATATCCTCTCCGGACAGCGCGCGTCGATCCGCGATATCCTGACCGCTGCCAAGAAAGTCCTCGGCGTGAAGCGAGCCGTTTCGTTTCTGCCGCTCTCTTTTGCCCGACTGGCGGCGCCGCTTTGCGAAAGACGGAGCGTGCAAAAAAAGCAGGCCCCGTTTTTTACCCCTTACGCCGTAGCCGTTCTTGCTTCCAACAGCCGGTTCAGCCGAAAAGCCGCGTCCGAAACCCTCGGATACGCCCCGCGCCCCATTCAGACCAGCATTCGCGACACGGTGCTTTGGCTGAAAAAATTCGCAAAAGAAAGTTGACCGTTCCCAAGCGGAGATCATTGGAAAAAGCCGGCTCCTGCCGGCTTTTTCCTTTTCCCGCTCCTCGGGGATTACCGCCCGCCGGCGGACCGGAACGAGGCCCGGAAGCCGGACGGCGTCGTGCCGTTTTGCTGCTTGAAAACGCGCATGAAATGAACGTCGTTTTGATACCCGCAGGAGAGCGAAACCGCGCGCACGGTCATATCGGTCGACGACAAAAGGTATTTTGCGTGTTCCATTCGCCCGTTTTGGACGTCGTCGGTGATGCTCACGCCGAAGAAGAGCTTGTAGCAATGTTGGACATAGGATCGGCTCAGATTCATTTTTCTGCAGACCGTGTCGACGCTCCAGCATTTTTGCGGCTCCAGACGGATCTCGCTTCGCAGACGGCAGAAAGCGTCGTAGCAGGGATGCTGCTGCTTTTTTGTTTGCCCGCGGATCTTTTCCGAGAGTTTGAGAAGGATCAGCTCAAAGTACCGTTGCACGATCGCTTCCTTGACAAGATCCTGCAAGAACCGTTCCCGGAAAATGTTTTTGAGCAGATCGGAAAGCTCGGTTACGTCCCGCAGAGGGATGACCGCATCGTAGGGGATGCCGAGCGCGGCGATCAGTTCCTCGTCCGCCGGGTCCGCGTCAAAGTGCATCCAATCGTTGATGAAAGGACCGCCCGACGCGCCGTACAGCTGCGGCGTGCCTTCTTTGTAGAGGAGAACGCTGTTCGGCGGGACGGACACGCGCTCTCCGCCTATGACCGCGAACGCTGCGGTCTTGATGATGAGAAAAAGATAATCCCCGGACCCGTTCGGTCTGTTGATGCGGAATCGGGAGGGGTGCCGGTAGTTGCATCCGATTCTCAGTAGTTTCATAATACGCTCCGAAAAGCACAAAAGATCAGTATAAAGACAGAATACACGATTGCGCGGGATCTGTCAAGACGGTAAAATAAGAAAAGAAAAAGGAAAAGGAGAGAACGATGAAAGCGAAGATCACGGCAAATAAAAAATATGTTATCGGAGAAATCGATCCGCGCCTTTACGGATCGTTTATCGAGCATCTCGGCCGCGCGGTCTACGAGGGGATCTACGAGCCCTCGCATCCCGCGGCGGATGACGTGGGCTTCCGCACCGACGTGCTCGAACTGGTCAAAAAACTGAACGTCCCGATCGTCCGGTATCCTGGCGGGAACTTCGTTTCCGGTTACAGGTGGGAGGACGGCACGGGCGATAAGGCAAAGCGACCGAAGCGGATGGATCTCGCGTGGGGCGCCGTGGAAACGAACGAGGTGGGCGTCGACGAGTTTCAGGAATGGGTGAGGCGCGCGGGGAGCGAGGTCATGATGACGGTCAATCTCGGCACGCGGGGTCCGGAAGAGGCCGCCGGTTTGGTCGAGTACTGCAACGCGGAGACCGATACGTATTACGCGGATCTGCGCCGCGCAAACGGCTTTGAAAAGCCCTTTGGCGTCAAGGTCTGGTGCCTCGGCAACGAGATGGACGGTCCCTGGCAGCTCGGACACAAAACGGCGGAGCAGTACGGGCTTCTCGCCGCCGAGGCCGCCAAGATGATGAAGCGGGCGGACGCATCGATCGAGCTGGTCGCGTGCGGCGCCACGGGATGGGGCCGGTGCGGCGACTGGGACTATGAAGTGCTCGGTCATACCTACGGGTATATAGACTACATCTCGCTCCATACCTACTTTCAGAACAAGGAAAACGATGCGAAAAAGTATCTGGCGAAGACCGAGGAGGCAAACGACTACATCAACGGCGTCATCGCGCTCTGCGACGCGGTAAAGGCAAAGAAAAAATCGCGCAAAACGGTTTTTCTTTCCTATGACGAATGGAACGTGTGGTATCACAGCATCGAGACCGATCACGCGAACCGCGACGCGGACCGCTGGACGCGGGCGCGCCATCAACTGGAGGACGTTTATAATTTTGAGGACGTGCTCGTCGTTGGCTCGATGCTGATGACGCTTCAAAACCACGCGGACCGGGTGAAGATCGCGTGCCTCGCGCAGCTGGTGAACGTCATCGCGCCGATCATGACGGAAAAGGGCGGAAAGGCGTGGGTGCAGACGATCTTTTATCCGTTTTTCTACGCCTCCAACTACGGAAGAGGGACGGCGCTGCGCGCGCTCATCGAAAGCGAGACCTACGACGTGGAAGGGCGGAAGGGGGTTCCGTACCTTGTCGCCAGCGTCGTTCATAACCCCGCTGCGGATGAAGTCGTCGTTTACGCGGTCAACCGTTCCCTCGACGAAGAGACGGAGTTGGAGGTCGAATTGGAACGCTTTGACGGGTATCGCCTCGTCGGGCACACGGAACTTTACGCGGACGATTTGAAGGCGGTCAACGACAAGGACGCCGAGCGCGTGTCGCCCGCTCCGGTTCCCCTCCGGGAAGACGGGAAGATCGTTCTCAAAAAGCATTCCTGGAATATGCTCCGGTATCGGGCGAACGGATAAAAGGCGCTCGCGCTGAAATCACGGAAACAAATTGACAAACGCGCGTTGTTGTGACATAATGAAAAAAACGGATAGCGGGCGGTGAAGATCCTTGCTTCAGGTCATACGGATTTTTCGGAAAGGAGCTGCGATGAAACGGATCCCTGGTATTCTTTTCCTTGTTGCCCTTCTGTTCGCCGCGTTCGGCGCAGAAGCGAGGGCGCAGGAGATCGGCCGGTTTTACGTCAGTTCCGCGAGCGGCAGCGACCGGGCGGACGGACTGAGTCCGGAAAACGCCGTCAAAACGCTCGCGCAGGCGTGCCGGATCGCCGAACGCTCCGGCGTCGGCAAGGCCTATATCGTTCTGACGGACGTCTGTACCGCTTCTTCTACCGTTACGGAAGCGGCGCACAAGGTCCCGTTCGTTCTGACGACGGACGACGGGAAGACCGACTACGGCGCACGCGGAGCCAAACTTGTCTTCGGAAAGGGGCTTCGCTACGTTCTCAACGGCGATACCTCTTTTGAGAAAATCGCGGTGGAATACAGCGGCACGCTCAATTTCGTCGCCCAGTATCACCGGATCGTATTCGGCGAGGGCGTCACACACATCCGGCTTGACGGCGACGCCTGCGGCGTCTACCTCGTCGGGGGCTGGCAGAGCCCTGGAGCGGGCAAGACGGTGGACGCGGATTCATATATCACGATCGGATCGGGCTCGTTTGCGTACGTCGTCGGCGGGTCGAGGCAGGGGACGGATCTGACCTTCACGGGGACGCATCATATCACGGTAAGCGGCGGAACGGTCAAAACGCTCTACGCCGGCACCATGTCCAAACACACCGCCGGACGGGTGGAGATCCGCGTGACAGGCGGGCAGATCGACACGCTTTGTCTCGCCGGGGACGGCGAGCGCGCGCTGAACGGAAACGCCGACGCCCGGCTCTCCGGCGGGGAGATCGGCGAGGTGCTTGTCAACAACGTCATCGGCGACGCCGCCGTGTTCCTCTGCGGCGCGCAGGTCGACCGGATGGAGGTCTCCTTTGCTTCCTCCGCCCTCGAGACGGCGCACCGGAAGGCGGGGAGCATCAGCCGGCTCTCGTACAGCGGCGCATACGGACCGCTGCTTGAGAGGTACGTCGGCTTTTCACTCATGGAAAATGCAACGGTCTGGTACGCCGGGGAAAACGCGTCTGGCGACGGAGCGAGCGAAGAGACCCCCGCTTCCTTTGAGACGGCCTTCTCCAAAGCGGCAGAGACCGGCGGCGCCGTGAAGATCGTCGGCTGTGTCCGGCTCGGCGATTACCGCGAGCCCGCGCATGGGGAACCGGTCGTCGTGACCGGCGCATCCGGGGACGCGGTCCTTCGGCTCGACGGCGTTTATACGCTGGCGGGCGAAACACGCTTTGAATCGCTCACCCTGACGGGCGGCGGGACGTTTGACGCGCAAAACGGGCTTTTTTCCGCCGCGGAAACGGCAAAGACAGCCGAAGAGAGTCTGTCGCTCGCCGGATCCGCGGTGCTCTGCGGCGGAACGTTTTCCGAAATCAGAGACGCCGGGACCGTCGTTGTCGAGGGCGGCCGAGTCAAGGGGGCGATCACCGGCGGCGGGGAGGAAACGCATATCACCCTCCTCGGCGGCAGCGTCGGGACCGTCCGGACCGCCGGGGAGTCCGTGCGCGTTTTTTCTCTCTCGCTGTTCGGCGGGAGCGCGGACACGGTGATTTTCAGTAACGTAACGGAAGAACTCTCTCTCCGTCTCGCGGGCGGGACGGTTTTAACGTACAAAACGGAAGAAAACTGCGTCAAGGGAAAACTCTACGCAAACGCCGGAGCTCTTGACTCGCTTTCTCAGGCGGCCTCGCTCTTTGAGAAGGCGGAGGACGCCGTGTTCTTTCTGCGCGACGAAGGGATCGGCGACGGAAGCGGGCCGAATACCCCGTCCGCCTCTCTCGACGACGCCTACGCCGCCCTTGGGGAGCGCGGCGGTACGCTGGTGATCTGCGGACCTTTTACCGTCCGTACCGCCGTCAAAAACCTGAAAAACGACAAGCCGGTCGTGATCACCTCGCGCTATGAGGGGATCGACTACGCGCAGACCGCGGGCGCCCGGATGATCTTCTCCGCAAGTTTTCTCTGCGGGGGGGAGACCGAGTTCCGGGAGATCACGCTGGCGGCGGACGCGGAGAACGTCCGGATCTTCGGCAACTGCCGTAAGCTGACGCTCGGCGAGGGGATCGTCAGCGTATGCCACGCCTCATCGGGCAGCTATCTTTCGCTGACGGGCGGCAAGCCCTCCTCCTTCTCCGGCGGGAGCGTCGATCTCACCGTCAGAAGCGGCGTGTGGAAAAAGGTCACGGGCGCCGCGGAAAACGCCGGTACGAACGTGACGGTCTCGCTTACGGTCACCGGCGGTACCTTTACCGACTACGTCACGCTCGGCAGCGCCGCCTCGCACAGCGGGGATATCCGCGCCGTGATCACCGGCGGGACGTTCTATCAGGGGATTTACGCTTCCACGCTCACCAAAGCGGAGCAGTCCTTCGGCGCCGCGGTTTCCCTTCAGATCGGAGGCGGTACCTTTTACGGCAACATCGCGGCCGCGATGCGGTCGGTCGGGCAGTATACGGGCAGCTACGCGGGGAGCTTTGACGTGGAGATCACCGGCGGGGATTTTGCCCATCTCACGGAACTGATCGGCGAGAGCGGTCATACCGGGAGTATGACCTCTTCGCTGAAACTGGCGGACACGATCGACCCGAACGCGCCGTTTGTCGGGAAGACAAGTTTCACCAATCCCGTCAAGGTCAAGAGCGACCCGTGGCTTTTTTACCACGACGGCTACTATTATCTGACCGGTTCCGCCGCGTACGGAACGTCGATCGTGAAGGCGCCGAACATCGGCGACCTGCAGTATGCGCTCTATGAGAAGGTGTATTCTTCAACGATCAAAAGCAACTGGTCCGCCGAGATTCATCATTACACCGACGAAGAGATCGGAGAGGGGAACGGAGGCTGGTATTGCTATATCGCCTCGCCCGAGGACGGGACCGAAAACGCGACGCGCCGTATGTATACGGTCAAGTGTCTGGACGGAGACGATCTGATGGGACGCTGGGGCGACCCCGTGACCGGAGAGGTGAACAAGCCCCGGCGCGTCACGGCGCCGGACGTTGCGGATTCCGGCAGCTGGTGGGGCGCGGGACAGTCGGATATCCGGATTGGCGGCAAGGTGTATGCTTTGTTCGTTTCCGAGGTCGGACGGGAAACGGCCGATTTCCACCAGACGATCAACATCATGGAGATGGAGAACCCCTGGACGCTCCGGGGTCAGCCCTCCGTTATCTGCGTGCCGGAGTACGATTGGGAGAAACACGGGTATTCTTATAATCCCAACGCCGCGGGCAAAAAAGCCTATCCCGCTGTAGTGGAGGGCGCGACCGCCCTGTACGGCGAGGACGGAACGGTATTCCTGACCTATACCGGCAGCGGCGTTTGGACGACCGAGTATCAGCTCGGCTATATGACGTACCTCGGCGGCGACCCGCTTGACGCAAATAACTGGCAGAAAAATCCGACGTCGATCCTGTATAAATCGAATGAGGTGAACGGAACGGGCCACGGCTCGTTCGTCACGGATACCGCGGGTCAGATCTGGATCTGTTATCACGCCTACCGCGGTACGACGACCGGCGGCAGCCGGTATGCGATCGCGGAGCCGGTCAGAGCGGACAAAAACGGCGTTGTGATCGGGAACGGCTCGGGAATCGCGGCGCCGCTCGATACCGTCTATGAGGTCGCGCTCAACCCACTGCCGCTTGACAAAAGGATCCGGGGATTTGACAGCGTTTCAGGCGGAAAAGCGGCGGCCGTCCCGGACGAACCTTCCGACAGCTCCGGCGCGGGAACAGCCGGCTCCGGCCGTCTGCCCGGCTTGCTGTTCGCTGCGCTCGGCGGGCTGATCCTCGCCGCGCTCTGCCTGTTCCGGTTCCGGAAGAGAAAGCAACACGGAAAAACGCAGGAAAAACAGCCGTAAGGAAAACGCGGCGTTCCGCGCACGGTTCACCGCCGGCTCGGGCATGATAAAAACGATGATAAGCGTCCGACCGGGGCAAAAAAGGAGAAAGGCATGAAAAAAGAGTACGTTTTCCCGGATTTTCCGCATTTTCTGCACGGAGGAGACTATAACCCCGATCAATGGCGGAAGTATCCCGAGATCCTTCAAGAGGATATGCGGCTGATGAAGCTTGCCAACTGCAACACGATGAGCGTGGGGATCTTTGCGTGGGCGGCTCTGGAGCCGGAGGAGGGAAAATTCGATTTTTCCTTTCTTGACAAGACGCTGGACGACGTTTACGCAAACGGCGGGCGGGTACTCCTTGCCACGCCGTCCGGCGCGCGGCCCGCATGGATGGCGCAGAAATACCCGGAGGTCCTGCGCGTGGACGAAAATCGCGTCCGCCGCTGGTTCGGCGGCCGTCACAACCATTGCCTCACCTCTCCCGTTTACCGGGAAAAGGTCGCTAAGATCAACGGTCTTCTCGCCGAGCGTTACGCCCGTCACCCGGCGCTGATCGGCTGGCACGTCTCGAACGAATACAGCGGCGAGTGCCACTGCGAACTTTGCCGCGCGGCGTTCCGCGAATGGCTGAAGAAGAAATACGGCACGCTCGACGAACTCAACGACCAGTGGTGGACGGCGTTCTGGTCGCATACCTATACCGAATGGGATCAGATCGACCCGCCCTCCCCGCTCGGCGAGCGGACGCTTCACGGGCTTTATCTCGACTGGCGCCGTTTCACCACCGACCAGACGATCGACTTTTTCAAACACGAGATCGCGCCCCTGCGCAAATACACGCCGAACGCGCCGGTCACGACGAATTTTATGGGATTTTCGACCTGTCTCGATTACCGGAAGTTTGCCAAAGAGGTCGATTTTGTTTCCCACGACGCGTATCCGACTTGGCGCGGAGACGACACGGACGTCGAGCTCGCAAGCGAGGTGGCGATGCGCTGCGACCTGAACCGCTCGCTCAAGCTGAAACCGTTTATCCAGATGGAATGCACCCCGAGCAACGTCAACCATCACCCCTACAACAAACTCAAGCGGCCCGGCATGCACATGCTTTCCTCTATGCAGCTGCTCGCGCACGGATCCGACTCCGTCCTATACTTCCAATGGCGGAAAAGCCGCGGCGGCCCGGAGAAATTCCACGGCGCGGTGGTGGACCATGTCGGACACGGGAACACCCGCGTTTTCCGGGACGTGGCCGAGGTCGGCGCCCGCCTCCGGAAGCTGGAGGATGTTCTCGCCGCACCTACCGTCAGCCGCGTCGGTCTCGTCTACGACTGGCAGAACCGCTGGATGCTTGATAAAGCGCGGGGGTTCCAACTCACCGACAAAAAAATCTACCAGACGCTCAAAAAGCATTACGACCCGCTTTGGAAGCGGGGCGTGAACACCGATGTGATCGGATTTGAGGACGATTTTTCCCGCTATGACCTCATCATCGCGCCGCAGCTCTATCTGACGGGCGAAGCGCTGATCGGCAAGATCGAAGCGTTCGTCCGGGAGGGCGGGACGATCCTTTGTACCTATATGACCGGCATGGTCAACGAAAACGACCGCTGTTATCCCGGCGGCTTCCCGGGCGGGAAACTGAAGGAGGTATTCGGTATCTGGAACGAGGAGATCGACACTCTTTATCCCGAGGAGTCCAACCGGGTGGAATGGAGAGGGAAGACTTACCGCGCGGTCGACTACTGCGAACTGCTCCACGCCGAGGGCGCGGAAACGCTCGCCGTCTACGGCAAGGATTTCTACGCCGGGATGCCGGCGCTCACCGTTCATCCTTACGGAAAGGGAAAAGCGTATTACGCCGCCTTTCGCGGCGAGGACGATTTTCTCTCCGATCTGACGGGCTATTTACTGGAGGAGCGCGGGATCGTTTCCGATTTCGACGGCGCGCTCCCCTTCGGCGTGACCGCCCATTCCCGCACGGACGGGGACACGGTCTGCGTCTTTTTGCAGAACTTCACCGCCCGGCCGCAGGAGAGCGCGACCGCTCTTCAATGGGTGACGGTGGAAGAAAAACGCCCGGTCACGGGCCCGATCACGCTGGCGCCCTACGAAACGCTCATTCTGGAACGGAAGGCAGAAAAAACCGACGGCTGACAGCCGTTTCCCCTTGAAAAAAGCACGCCCGGCGTGCTTTTTTCGCGCTTCCGCGCGGGGAAGAATTGACAAACGCGCGTTTTTGTGGCATCATATAAGAGAACACCCGGCAAGGTCGGGTGAAAAAGGGAAGAAAACGCGGCGGCGCGGGAGCGCATCCCGGCGCCGGAAGACGGGGTCCCGTCCTCTAAAAGGCGGAGCGGCCCAAAACGAAAAGGAGAACGGTTATGCCTTCCAAACAGTCCTACAAGATCCAGACGAAGCGGAACAATCTCTATTTGCGCGTTTGCAAGGGTCATTTTGCGACCAGCCACAGCCATATCAATTATTATATCGACGTTACGATGCAAAAATCCCGCCTGTCCGAAGCGAAGGCGGTGGCGACCGAACTGGTCTCTTATTACAATTCCAGCACGATCGTCGATACCGTCCTTTGTCTCGACGGAACGGAGGTCATCGGGACCTGCCTTGCCGACGCGCTGACCGAAGGATCGTTTCTCAATCTGAACGCCCATAAGACCATCTACGTCGTGACGCCGGAGCATACCTCCGGCAGTCAGCTCATTTTCCGGGACAGCACCGCGCCGATGATCGAGGGAAAACACGTCCTGGTGCTGGCGGCCTCCGTGACCACCGGGTTTACCGCGAGAGGAGCGATCGAGGCGATCCGGTATTACGGCGGAACGGTCGCGGGCGTGGCGGCGATCTTTGCCACGACCGAGGACTGTATGGGCTACCCGGTGAAATCGGTCTTCAACCCGAACGACCTGTCCGGTTACGCCAGCTACAGCTCGCACGAGTGCCCGATGTGCAAAGCGGGAGAGCCGGTGGACGCGCTGGTCAACAGCTTCGGTTTTTCCAAACTGTAAGAGGGACCGCGGGAGGGGAAACGTGGCGTCAAGCAAAGCGTATCTGGCCTTCGTGCTGGATCAGCTCTCCGGGCTGGAGGGGATCGTCTGCAAGCCGATGATGGGCGAATACCTTTTTTCCTTGCGGGGAAGGACCGTCGCCGGGATCTATGACGACCGTTTTCTCGTCAAGGACACCCCGGCCGCGCGGAAACGGATGCCGGAGGCGCCGCTCGTCTCCCCGTATCCCGGCGCGCGGCAGATGCTGCTCGTCGAGGAGATCGACGACCGGGCGTTTCTCGCAGAGCTGCTCGCGGAGACGGCGGCCGAGCTGCCCGACCCGCCCGCGAAAAAAACGAAACGGAAGGGAAAGACGCTTCTATGACTGAGCGCAAGACCTTTTACACCCACGACCGTCAGGCGTGGCGGGCGTGGCTTTCTTCACATTTTGAGACCGAGAGCGAGATCTGGTTCGTCTTCCCCGAAAAAAGCGCCGGAGAGGAAAGTCTCTCCTACAACGACGCGGTCGAGGAGGCGCTCTGCTTCGGCTGGATCGACGGCCGGGCGGGAACGCTGGACGAAACGCACGCCCTGCGCCGCTTCACGCCGCGCCGGGCGGGCAGCGCCTATTCGCGCCCGAATATCGAACGCCTGATCTGGCTCGACGGGCGCGGGCTGATCCACCCGAAGGTACGGGCGTCCGTCGCGCCGATCCTCGGCGCGCCCTTCGTTTTTCCGGAGGATATCCTCGCGGCGATCCGGCGGGACGAAACGGCGTGGAAAAACTACCGGACGATGCCGGAGCCCTACAAAAGGATCCGGGTCGCGTATATCGACGCGGCGCGGAAGCGCCCCGCGGAGTTTGAAAAACGGCTCGCCCATTTTATCCGAAAAACACGGGAAAACAAAAAAATCGTCGGCTACGGCGGCGTCGACAAGTATTACGGATAAGAGGCTGGCGGCCGCACACATATAAGGAGAGAAAAATGGCGGATCAGAATAGGAAAAACGGCGTTATGCGCGGGATCCGGGAGATCAAACCGCTGAATTTTTTCTTTTTGACGCTTGCGGGCGTGATCAACGCGTTCGGCGTAACGATCTTTCTGTTCCCGGTCAAACTGTACGACAGCGGCGTTTCCGGCCTCTCTATGCTGCTGGATCAGATCACGCCGCCCTTTCTGACTTTGCCGCTTTTTCTGATCCTCTTAAATGTCCCCGTCTTTCTCTTCGGTACGAAAAAACAGGGGCTGCCCTTTACCGTTTATTCGGTGTTTGCCGTCGGCGTATACTCTCTGACGGCGTATCTGATCATGAACGTCCTGCCGATCGACGTTTCGCTGATCTCGCCGCTCGCGGGGTCCGATCTTCTGTTGTGCGCGGTGTTCGGCGGCGTGATCTCGGGGATCGGGAGCGGGCTGACGATCCGCTTCGGCGGCGCGATCGACGGGATCGACGTTCTCTCCGTGGTGTTTGCCAAACGGATCGGGATCTCGATCGGAACGTTCGTTATGATCTTCAACACGCTGCTTTATACCGTCTGCGGCGTTGCGATCAAGAGCTGGATCCTGCCGCTCTATTCGATCGTTACCTACTTCGTCGGATCCAAGACCGTCGACTATATCGTGGAAGGGTTCAACCGCTCCAAATGCGCGATGATCGTTACGACGAAGGCGGAGGAGATCACGGAAGCGATCTCCGGGCAGTTCGGATCAAGCGGCACGATCGTAAACGCCGTCGGCGGTTTTTCGAGAGAAAATAAAAAGATCGTCTATTTCATCATCAATCATTTCCAGATCAACCGATTGAAGCAGATCGTTCACGGGATCGACAAAGAAGCGTTCATCTCCCTGCAGGATGTCTCGGATATTATTAAAAGCCAGCAAAAATAAACGCGCTCTTCCGGGCAAAAGGAGACGTTTTATGCTCGTTTTGAAGATCGTTGCCCTGGTTCTCGGCGCGGCGTTTACCGGGTTCGGCTATTTTATCTGTTTCCGGGGAAAGTATTTTCTCATCAACGGGTTTGAAGAGGATCTCCGGGAAGGGAGAAAGACGGAAGCGTACCCGAAAAAAGTCGGCCTTATCGAGTTTGTGATCGGGATCGTCTGCCTGCTCGCCGGCGCCGCGCTCGTTTTCTTTGCCTGACGGCGGCGCGAAAAAACCGGGGGCAACGGCGCGTTGCTTGCGCCGGGGAGGATTTTGCGGTAAAATCAGAAAAAACGAAGGAGATCATCATGGAAACCAAAAACATTCTGTATGAGCTCAGGACCAAGCACGGTCTCTCGCAGGAGGATCTGGCGGAAAAGGTCTTTGTCACGCGGCAGGCGGTATCGCGCTGGGAAACCGGGGAGACGATCCCGAACACCGAGACGCTCAAACTGCTCTCCACGCTCTACGGCGTTTCGATCAACACGCTGCTCGGCTCGCCCCGCGAGCTGATCTGCCAGTGCTGCGGGATGCCGCTGGAGGACGGGCTGATCGGCAGGGAAAAGGACGGCTCCTTCAACGAGGATTACTGCAAATGGTGCTACGCCGACGGGACCTATACCTACAGCGATATGGACGACCTGATCGAGGTCTGTATCCCGCACATGACGGCGCAGGGGTTTACCGAAGAGCAGGCCCGCGCGTATATGAAAGAGAAACTGCCGCAGCTCGACTACTGGAAGCGCTACGAAGAGCTCGGCGACGGCGGACAGTTCGAAGCGTTCAAGGAGCAGCTGATCGGAGAGATCAACGCCCTCGGGATCGAGGGGATGCCGAAGGTGGAAAAGTTGAACGCGCTCGTCGGCGGCTACGTCAATCTGGCGTATCCCCTCCCGGGCGGCGCCTGCGTGAAGTTTCTCGACGACAAAACGACCTATCTCGGAACGCAGCTCGAGCCGGCGTTCGGCGGCGAGCGGTGTTTCGGCGTGCTCGCCAATATGGACTTCATCCTGATCTGCACCTACGGAAAAGACGGGGCCGCCCCCGAGCTCGTCCTCTATAAAAAGAGATAGCCTATCCTCAAAAACAGAAACCAAAGAAAAAGCGGGAGAGGTTACCGGCATCCGGTAACCTCTCCCGCTCTTTTATGGCCTATCGCGTTTTCGGAAAACCGGGGGTCAGCGCGACGCTTCCTCCGGTTTTCCGCTTTCCCAAAGATACCCCGCCGAAAAGGAGAGCTCCGCGGGAGCGGGGAGACCGGGATCTTCGCGGGAGAAGGAGGCGGAGAAGCCGCACGCTTCCAGTCCGAGGGAAAAGTGGCACATGGCGATCCCGAGATCGATCTTTTGGAGATCCCAGCCGTCGGCGCCGGCGAACCCCCTGTTTTTCTTTTCGTAAAAATACACGCCGCGATCGTTGACGAGAAGGCGCCACGGCTGCTTGTTGACGGCGGACGGAGCGAGGCGGACCGCCTCCAGCAGCGGCTCCAGCCGTCCGGCGTTTTTGCGCGCAAGGGGCGCGTCAAACGAACGGGAGAAGAACAGCGTTTCAAAATCCAGACGGCTGTCCGCTTTCACGCCTTTCCGCATCATCTTTTCCCGGAAGGACATGGCGGAAGCGGGATAGCCGAGCGGGCTGACGCAGGGCATGACCTCGCCCGGTCTTTTGCCGGCCGCCCGTTCAAACGCCGCCCGATCCATCGTTCCGGCGATCCACGTACTGCCGATCCCGAGCGAATCGGCAAAAAGCAGGATCCGCTCAAAGGAAAAACCGAACGCTTCTTCCGCGCCGGGAACACGGTCCATCGTACCGGTCAGATAGGTCGCTTCTCCGACGATGACCGGAGAGGACAGCCGGGCGGTCTTTGCGTCGAGCATCTGCCAGCGGATGGAAAGACCGTAAGGGTTTTTTACCGTTTCGGCGTACGCGAGGATGCGCTGCGCGTCCTCCGGCGACAGGGCGCGCCCGTCGAAGGTCCGCACGCTCCGCCTGTGCCGGACGAGACGCAAAAAATCCTCGGGCGTGTTCTGCCGGAGCGGATCCGGCGTCGTTTTGTTCATCGTCTTCTCCTTTTTTCATTTTGAGGTTGTCAGTCGGTAAAGCCGCCGATCTTCTCCGAGAGCGGCATCGGATTGAGTTTCACGGTGTATTCGGTGTCAAGCGGCGCCGGATGCTCGCTGCCGCTGCCGATCACCACGCCGTTTTTGTCCGCGGTGTAGGGCTCGACAAAGGCGTAACGGCCGCTGGAGGTATCCTTGCCGATGTAGGCGTGATAGCAGATCCACCGCTGCCCGTCGAGATCGGTGAAGTAGCTTGCGTGCCCGCAGCCGTTGACCTCCTCCGAGAGAGAGAGGATCGGGGTCGGCCGTTTTTCCCAGCTTGATTTTTCCAGCGGGTCGCCGCCGACGTATTTCAGCTGCCCGAGCTGGTAGTAGACCGTCCAGTACCCGCTGCCCGAGTAGATGAGATAGACCGTCCCGTCGTCCGCGTAGACCGCGGTAGCACCCTCGACCACGCGCGGCATGTAGGTCTTCTGGATCGGATCATAGTAGTATCCGTGCATTTCCCAGTCGTAGTCCGGGACGCAGATCACGGATGCTTCTCCTTTCAGCGTCCAGGGGTTGGTCATCCTGACGATGTTGATCGTCTGGTGTTTGGATGGCTTGCCGGAATCGGCCACGGTAACGTAGAGGTTGTAGAGCTGACCGTTGATGCGGACGTCGGTCTCGCCTGCCGCCCACGGGAACTCCTCCATGTCCGGCGCCGCGACGGGCTGCGGGACGTTCACCTCGCCCGTGACGGGGTTGCCCCACCGGCCGAAAAAGTTGTCTCCGTCGAGACATTTGAGGACGTACATCTGATGGTTGTTGCCGTCGCCCGCCGCCTGAGCGGCGATGTAGCAGTACCACCCGCCGTTGCCTTCGCCGATCTCCTCGTCGGTGTAATAATGGATCTCCGGCGACCACATACTGTTCGACCACGGCTTGCCGCTTTCCGGCTGATAGACGATCTTTGACGTTGCGTAAGGGAGATCGCCGATGTTGGCGGCTTTGCGTACGGTGAGATACCCGCCGCCCTGCGTGGAGACGTACCAGTAAAAGCCTCCGTGTTCAAAGAGCCACGGATCGGCGCCGTTCGGATGGACGGGATTCTGGAAGGTCATCGTACCGGAGACCGGCGCGTTCCGGTCGAGAGAACCCGTCAGCGTGGAGAGGACGCCGAAGCGTTCGCCCCCTTCCAGGTCGGTCAGATGGGCAAAGTCGCCGCCGTTGATCGTAACGCGGTAGCTGCCGGAATAGGATCCGGCGTCGCTTGCGGCGTAGCCGACCGTCGCGTAGAAGACGCCGCCGTTGATCGTGAGATCCACCTTGCCGGAAAAACGGTCCCCTGCCGAGAGGGAAGCGGCGCAGATCCCCTGATAGAAGGTCCCGCCGTTGACCGTCGCGGTTACGTCGCCGTCGTGGGCGCCGTTGTCGGCGAGAGTGAGGCGCTCGTAGAACGCTCCGCCGTCCACCGTAAGCCGGACCGTGTAGTTTTTGCTCCCGCCGACGGCGGAGCCGCCGCGCACCCGCTGCCACGACCCGCTTTGGATCGTGAGATCGGAGCTTGCCGTTTGATAGGCCGCGCGCGCGCCGCCCATCACGGAGGGATAGGTCGTCACGCTGCCGGTTTTAAGGCAGGTGATCCCGCGGCCGAGCAGAAGGGCGTGATTTGCGCCGTAAATGCTGATATAATTGGCTTCCGACGCGATAGTCAAAAAGGAAAACTCGGTCTCGCCTCCACAGGTGAAGTCTGTCGGGAGAAGGAGCATCGCGCCGTTTTGCGCGGCGTAATCCACTCCTTCGTAAAGCGAAGTGATCACGATTTTACCCCGATGGGAGGGCGCCTTGAAGGATCGCGCCGTGTAAGGACCGCACAGCACGACCGTTCCGCCCGTTTGACGGAGGGCTTGATACGCGTCGGAAAGGGAAGGGCCCGCGCTTTCCGCGGTGGAGCCGTCGCCGGTCCCGCCGTCGCGGAGGTAATAGAGGTGTTCCTCCTTCACGTCAAAGAGCGCGGCGGCGTCGCCGAGCAGGGAGGCGGACGCCCCGTTTTTCAGGATCAGCGTCCCGCGGATCTCCGTTCCCTCGGCCGATGCGGCGCCGATGCTCCCGCCGGCCAGCTTGACGTACAGAGACTCGCCGATCCGGTCGAACGCCGCCCGGCCTACCTCGCCGCCCGAAAGTACCAGAGAGAAAACACCGGTCCCGTTTTCGGCGGCGAGCAGTTCGCCGATCTGACCGCTCCGGATCTCAACGGCGCATTTGGACGGACTGCCGACGATGCGGTCGACCGCCGCACCGTCGATCAGGACGGAGCGCGCCGGTGCGAGGAGGGCAAAACGTCCCCCGCGGAGGCGGGCGTTGCCGGAGACGGCGACCGTCCCCTCCGTTGTGAGATCCCGCGCGGCGGTGAAGATCCCCGCGCGCGCGTCGAGAGAGCCGGAAAGCGTGAGTGAGGAAAAGGTCGTTTCCCCGGCCAGCCGGTAGCCTTCTGCGGCAAGGGAGGCGGAACCGTCTGCTCCTTCCACCGTGACGGGATAGGAGTGCGCCGGTTCTTCGTACCCCGCGGCGTTGACCGCGCCGAGCAGCCGGACCGTCCCGCCGGCTCGTGCGGCGATCTCAAAAGCGAGTCGGTAGGAGGTCGGATCCTCCGGGGCGCGTCCCGTTCCCGTTCCCCCCTCCTTTGCGTACAGCAAAGTGCGGCTCTCCAGCGCGTCGAAGCTTTCGGAGAACAGATCGATCTCTTCTTTGGTGTAATAGGAAGCGTCCAGATGCAGGACTCTCGGGCGGTTTTCCTTATCCGTCAGCTTTTTGACTTCCGCGTTTGCCGAACCGACGGAGAGGGAATCGACCTTTGTCCCGAGCAGATACACGTCCGCCCGTCCGACCACGTTGTTGACGGTGAGCGTTTCCGCTTCTCCTCCGGAAAGAGTCAGCAGAGCGGTCCCGTTGAGGCGGCGGCTGGAGTCCCCGGCGGCGTACAGCTCTTTGATTTTTCCTCCCGTGACGGTAATGACGGCGTTTTGTCCGTAATGGGCGCTGACGTTGGCGCCGTAAAGCTTTTTGATGCTGCCGCCGGTCACGGTGATGCGGTTCGTTCCGGTGAAAACGAAGTGGTCCGCGCCGGACGCCCGCTGCCGCGAGCCTCCGATCACGGCGAAAAACTCGCCGCTTTCCACGGTAATGGAGGAGTTTTTCCCCGGATCCGCCACGCTGGCGGGGCTTTGCAGCCCCCCGACGACGTAAACGCCCTCGCCCGAACCGAGATTGACGGTCTCCACCCCCTCGCCGAAGCGGACGGGATGGAACCCGCAGACGACGTTGAGGGTGTTCTGATAGGAAAGCGTGATCCTCTCAAAGGTCGTCTCCCCGCCGAGGTAGTAGCGGAACGCGCCGTTAAAGCGGAGCGCGGCGCCGTTCTCGGAGGTCAGGGTGACCGGCTTTTCGTGAGCGGGCGCGGTATAGCTCGCCGTCTGCGTATAATCGGAGAGAAGGACCAGCGCCGCTCCCGGCGCCGCCGAGGCGTTCGCTTTCGCGTAGGCGCGTTCCAGAGAGTTGACCGGATCGGAGCGTTCGCCCGTGCCGGAGGACTTTCCGTTTTTCTGATCGACGTAGATTTTTACGTCCTCCGAGAAGTCGCGCGGCGCCTGCGGCACGGTCGGGTCGGGAGCCGTCTCCTTGTCGGCGGGTATCGCTTTTCCCGGCCGGTAATCGGGAAAGTCCTCCTCCGCGCCGGCGTCCGTTTCCGGCGCCGGGCTCGTTTCCTCGTTCCCCTCCGTCTCCGCGGGCATTTTTGCCGCGCAGGAGGGGAGAGAGGAGAAGAGGATCGAGAAGGCGAGAAGATAGAAAAGGATCTTTCCGGCTTTCATTTGTCCGCCCTTCTTTCATCATAGATTAAATCCAGTATATCGCGCCGCCGTTTTTTTGTCAAGGGCGCTGCGCGCTGTTGACTTTTTCGTTTTCCGGCGTTACACTGTAAAAAAGAGCGGATCCGCCGCTCTCACACAGGAGGAAATATGCGTTTCAAAGAGTCTATGCCGCGCGCCGAGGCATTTTTGCGGGAGTGGATCCGCGCGAAGAACGCGGGGAGCGTTGCCGTTTCCCTCGGGGACGAAACGGGGGAGCGTTACCGCTTTTTCGCGGGCGGACCGGGCGGAGAAAAAGGTCAGCAGAACGGAAAAACGCTCTACGACATGATGTCGGTCACCAAGATCCTTACCGTCGCGCCGCTTTTCCATATCGCGATGGAGGAGGGGCTCGTCTCGCCGGAGGATCCGCTCGGCCGGTATTTTCCCGAGGCGCCGGCGGACAAAGCGGGGATCCCCCTCTGGATGCTCCTCTCGCATTGCTCGGGGCTTGACCGGTACGTTTACCCGGAGCCGATGGGACCCGACCGCCGCGAGGAGGCGATCCGCTTCCAGTTTGCCCACCCGCTCCGTTTCGAGCCGGGGACGCAGTATCTCTATTCCTGCAGCGGCTTTGTGCTGCTCGGGTTCCTTCTGGAGCGCCTTTGGAACGCCCCGCTCGACCAGTTGTTCGCAGAAAAGATCACCGGTCCCCTCGGAATGACGGATACCTGTTACCGTCCGGGAGAAACGGAAAATATCGTCGAAGGAACGCTGAAACCGCAAGCCGGCCTGATCCGCTGCAGCGACGAGATCAACCGCCGCCTTTTCGGCGTTTCCGGCAACGCGGGCGTCTTTTCCTGCCTCGACGATATGGCGCTCTTCGGCCGTTCGCTTCTGCGCGGGCATCCCGCGCTGATGCGGCGGGATACCTTTGAGCTTGCCGCGCGGGACAGAACGTCCTCGCTCCCCCTCGGCCGCGCGCTCGGTTATCTTTACGCCGACGGGCGCTACGGGCAGGGAGGAGGCCTTTATTCCGACGGCGCGATCGGCCATACCGGCTTCAGCGGGACCGAGTGTTTCGCGGATCGAAAACAAGGGTTTTTCCTTGTCTCGCTCTCCAACACGGCGCTTTATACCGCGATCCGGAAAGAAAACTGTTCGGCGGCGTGCGCCGCCTTCCGGGAGGGACTGCACCGGGCGATCAAAGCGGATCTGGAAGAATAAAAAAGGGCGCGTCCGGTTTCCCCGGACGCGCTCCTTTTCCGTCAGGAATACATGCCGTTTACGCTCATATAGTCGAAGATCGTTTTGCCGTGGTTCTGCTCCTGCTTCTGGATCGCGTTGATCGCATCCCGGATCTGCGCGTTTTTGAACTCGAACACGCAGGTGTCGTAGAGATGCGAGGCGTGCTTTTCCGCCGCGAGCACGTCGCTGCAGAGATAACAGTCGTTCTGCTTGGCGGCGGAGTCTTCCTTGCCGTAGGCGGCGGAAAAGGTCGGCTGCTGCGCGTTTCCGCTCTCCGGCTGCTGCACGGTCCCCTTTTCGATCTCGCAGAGCAGGTCGTAGTGCTGCTGCTCGCATTGCGAGAGCTGGCTGAAGAGATCCTTCAGCTGCTTGTCTTTCGCCTGTTTCGCGTTCCGCGCGTATTTGTCCACGCAGAGCTGTTCCGCGCTCTTCATATCTTTGAGCAGCGTTTTTTCCTTTTGCGTTAGCGTCATTTTCATCACCTCGCTTTTATTATGGGCAGGAAAAACGGAGCTTATACAAAGCGCCGCGTTTTTCAAGCGGCTTTTCCGTTGACTTCCCGTCCGTTTCGTGGTAGAGTAAAAGAGAAAGAAAGCGAAGGAGAGCAAACGATGAAAATCACGGACCTGCATTTGAAGGAAACCTATCCTTTCCTCGACCGGGAGGGCGCCGACCCCGTCCTGCGTCTTTATCTCCCGTACAACCTCGCGGAGATGAAGCGGGAAGGGCAGCGGCGCCCGGCGATCGTTCTTTGCCCGGGCGGGGGCTATCGCTTCCTCAGCGAGCGGGAGGACGAGCCGGTCGCGCTCCGGCTGACGGCCGAGGGGTATAACGTGGCGGTCCTTCATTATTCCGTTTCCGGCTTCCGCTATCCGACGCAGCTTCTGGAGCTCGCCGCGGCGATGGATCTTCTCGTCCGGCGGCAGGAGGAATGGAACGCGGATCCCGACCGGATCGCCGTGATGGGCTTCTCCGCCGGGGGGCATCTCGCCGCGCACTATTCCGCGGCGTACGCAAGCGAAGCGGTCCGCCGCTGTTTCCCGGAGAGCCGGGCGCCGCGCGCGTCGGTCCTCTCTTATCCCGTGATCACCGCCGATCCCGCCTTCACTCACAAAGGCAGTATCTTCGAGCTGCTCGGCCACGAGCCAAGCGAGGAGGAGATCGCTCTCCTCTCCTGCGACCGGCTTGTGGGGGAGGGGACGCCGCCCGCCTTTTTGTGGCACACCGCGGAGGACAAGTCGGTCCCTGTGGAGAACTCTCTTTTCTACGCTGCGGCGCTCAGTCGCTTCCGCATCCCCTTCGAGCTGCACGTCTACCCCTACGGCTGGCACGGACTTGCCACCGCGGACGGAGAAACGAACGCGCCGCTGCCCGAAAAGGTCGCCCACGCCGCCGACTGGATGCCGGCGCTCAAACGCTGGCTTAAGCTCGTTTTTTCGCTTTAAGCGCCCAAACTATGGACTTTTCGGAAAAACTGTGGTAAACTGTTTTTCCAGACGCTCCGTGCGGCGGGCAAAAAAGGGAGGGATCGGTCATTTTCCAAAATCTTTCTTACAGCTTTAAAAAATACGGTTTTCTCTTGAAACAACTGGTTTCCCGGGATTTCAAAGTCAAATATAAGCGCTCCGTCCTCGGCGTGCTGTGGAGCCTTCTCTATCCCGTTTTGATGATGACGGTGATGGCGATCGTTTTTTCCAACGTTTTCAAGTTCAACACGCCCGGGGTCAGCTATCTTGCCTATCTGATGACGGGGCTGACGCTCTTTAACTATTTCAGCGAGGCGTCCAACCTTGCGATGAGCAGCGTGGTCGCCAACTTCGGCCTGATCAACAAGGTCTATATGCCGAAGTATATCTTCCCGTTTTCCAAATGTCTTTTTGTCGGGATCAACTTTCTTCTCACGCTGATCCCGCTTTACGCCGTGATCCTCCTCACCGGAACGGGTCTTTGCTGGCAGCATATCCTCCTGCCGTACGCCTACCTCTGCCTGTTCGTCTTCACGGTCGGGATGGGCTTTCTCCTTTCCACGATCGCGGTTTTCCTGCGGGATATGTTCTATATCTATGGGATCATTATCACGGTCTGGACCTACCTCACGCCGATCATGTACGATATCAAGATGATCGGCAACGCCACCATCGTCTTTTTGATGAAGTTCAATCCGCTCTATCAGTACGTCAACTTCGCGCGCGAGATCATCCTTTATCACCGCACCCCCACCCTCTGGATGTTTGCGGGCTGCGCGGTCTCGGCTCTCGGCGTTTTTCTGATCGGGACGCTCGTGTTCCGCAAAAAGCAGGACAAGTTTATCTATTACGTTTAAGGAGTCGTCATGTCGGAATTGGAAAAAGATGTGATGGTCGAGGTGGACGGCGTCTCCATGATGTTCAACCTCGGGATCGAAAAGGGATTCTCGCTCAAGCAGTGGTTTACGGAGATCGGCAAGCGCGACCGGAAGCGCGAGGAAAAAAAGAAGAACGAGTTCTGGGCGCTGCGCGACGTTTCCTTCCGGATCCGGAAGGGCGAGGTCTTCGGGTTCATCGGCGCGAACGGCGCGGGGAAGTCCACGCTGCTCAAGATCGTCGCGGGCGTGATCAAGCCGACCGAAGGCACGGTCAGGACCTACGGCAACGTCTGCCCGATGATCGAGCTCGGCGCCGGGTTCGATCCGCAGCTGACCGCGCGGGAGAACATCTATCTGGACGGCGCGATCATGGGGTATTCCAAGGCGTTTATCGACAGTAAATTCGACGAGATCGTCGAGTTTTCCGAGCTGCGGGATTTTCTCGACGTGCCGGTGCAGAACTTTTCCTCCGGTATGGCGGCGCGGCTCGCCTTTTCGATCGCCACGGTCGTCGACCCGGAGATCCTGATCGTCGACGAGATCCTCTCGGTCGGGGATATCGCCTTCCAGGAAAAATCACAGAAAAAAATGATGAGTATGATCACGGGCGGCACAACCGTTCTCTTTGTTTCTCACTCGCTGGAGCAGATCAGAAAAATGTGCGATACCGTCCTTTGGCTCGATCACGGCACGGTAAAAAAGATCGGCGGCGCGGAAGTGTGCGACGAGTACCTGGCCTTCTCCGGCCTGTAACGGCGGCAGGGCGTAAAGGAAAAGTGCAAACCATCCGTAAAAACGAAGGGACGGCGCTATGAGAGAAAAACTGTCCAAACTGGTCAACGTCTACAAAAAGTACGGCTTTTCCGGCTTCTTGAGAAAGCTGTACGCGTATATCAAAGCCAATTATCTCGACCGGATCAGTGTTCGCGTCTGGTTCGCGCCGGGGCGGTACCGCCGTCAGCTGCGCCGCGTTCTGGAAGAGGAAACGTACGACCGCGTCGTCCTCTGGCGCAGCAGCTTCGGCTATCAGGTCCCGCTCTTTCAGCGCCCGCAGCATATCGCAAACGGCCTGGCGCGCGGCGGCTGCCTCGTTTTTTATGAAGTAACGACGATGACCGACCGCGTCAAGACCTTCCGCAAGCTGACCGACCGGCTCTACCTCTTCAATTTCAACAATTTCCGGCTGACGGGGCTGCTCATGCGGGAGCTGGAGCGCCTCTCCTGCCAGAAATACGCGCAGCTCTATTCGACCGACTGGAAGCTCTCGGTCCGGGACGTGCAAAACTACCTCGACCGCGGCTTCGGCTTCGTGTACGAGTACATCGATCACATCAGTCCGGAGCTCGCAGGCACGGCGACCCTGCCGAAGAATATCAGCGAAAAATACGAGTTCGTGATGACCCATCCCGAGGTGTTCGTCGTGGTCACGGCGGACCTTTTGCGGGAGGACGTGCTCCGGCGGAGAGGGGACGTGCGCCTCGCCGTTTCCTCCAACGGCGTGGACGGCGCGTTTTTCCGGGAGTTCGACGAGTCGTTTTGCCCCGACGCGCCCTTTGCCGCGGTGCAGGCGCGGGGCAAGCCGATCCTCATGTACTACGGCGCGCTTGCCGGGTGGTTTGACTACGAGCTGACCAAAAAACTCGCGGCGACGGGGAAGTACAGCGTCGTCCTCTACGGGATCAAATACGACGGCTCTTTCGACGCATCGGGGATCGGAGAGACGGAAAACGTCTTTTTCCTCGGCGTCAAGGACTACCGGGAGCTGAAGTATTACGCCGCCCGCGCCGATCTTCTGATGATCCCGTTTTTGATCAACGACATCACAAAAGCCACCAACCCCGTCAAGCTCTTTGAGTATATGGCGCTCGGCAAGCCGATCGTGACGACCGATATGAACGAATGCCGGAAGTACGCGTCCGTCCTGATCGCCAAAGATCACGAGGACTTTCTCGGGAAGGTCGAGCGCGGTCTTGCCGAAGCGCACGACCCCGACTACCTTGCCCTCCTCGCGCGCGAAGCAAAGGAAAACGACTGGAAGGAAAAGGCCGGCGCGATCCTTGACCTCCTTCGCGCCAACGAGCCGCCGCGCCTATGACCGCCGCGTCTTTTCCAAACGTCAGAAAGCGCAGGACACCCCGAAAGGGGCGCCCTGCGCTTTTCATATCTGCGAAAACGAAAAGGAGGAAAAAACGATGGAAGCACGCATTCTGACCCCAACGTATCTGACCCGCTTTTCGGCGGCGCTCCGCGCGGCGGAAAAGAGCGCCGCAACGGTCGAAAAATACGCCAGGGACGCCGCGGCGTTCGCGGCTTACGCCGCAGGCGGCGAGGTAACGAAGGAGCTTGCCGTCTCCTGGAAAAGCAAGCTGCGGGAGGAGGGCTACACGGCGCGCAGCGTCAACGCGATGCTTGCGGGCGTCAACGGGCTGTTTGCTTTTCTCGGCTGGCACGATCTGCGCGTCAAGACCCTCAAACTGCAAAGGGAGATCTTCTGCCCGGAGGAAAAGGAACTGACGAAGGACGAGTACGCCCGCCTCGTCCGCGCGGCAAAGGAAAAGCAAAACGAACGCCTCTCCCTGATCCTGCAAACGATCTGCGGCACCGGGATCCGCGTGAGCGAGCTCTCCTTTATCACCGCGGAAGCGGCGAGGCGCGGGGAGGCGACGGTCTCCTGCAAGGGAAAGACCCGCTCGGTCTTCCTTGTGCGCGACCTGCAGAAAAAACTGCTCCGCTATGCGGAGGAGCGGGGGATCTTGTCGGGGAGTCTCTTTCTCACGCGCGGCGGCAAGCCGATCGACCGAACGAGCGTCTGGCGGGAGATGAAGGCGCTGTGCGAAGAGGCGCGGGTCGACCCGCGCAAGGTCTTCCCGCATAACCTCCGGCATCTCTTTGCCCGCGTCTTTTACGGCTTGGAGAAGGATATCGCCAAGCTCGCCGACCTGCTCGGGCACAGCAACATCAACACCACGCGTCTCTATATCGTATCCACCGGCGCGGAGCACCGCCGCCGGATGGAGCGGATGCGCCTGATCCTTTAGCGCCGCGAAAACGACCCCGCCGTTTAGTAATGAAAAAAGCCGCCCGCGGCGGCTGACGAAACAGAATCTTCATTCTGTTGCAAAAAAAGGAAACACTTCTCCCTATGCAATGATATGATTATAACACTCTCTTTTGGTAAAGTCAACAGCCCGGGGCGAAAAAAACCGCGCGCTTTTGTTCGTTTTGTGTTTGTTTTCCGTTTTG
>JAFSSQ010000018.1 GCA_017450965.1 Clostridia bacterium | reverse complement strand
GAGGCCGGCGCCGCGGTGACGGCCGACCGCGTCGATCTCGTCGATGAAGACGATGCTGGCGGGATTCTTTTTGGCGGTATCAAAAAGGTCGCGGACGCGGGAAGCGCCGACGCCGACGTACATTTCCACAAAATCCGAGCCGGAGATGGAGAAGAAGGGGACGCCCGCCTCGCCGGCGACCGCCTTGGCAAGCAGCGTTTTGCCGGTGCCGGGAGGGCCGACGAGCAGCACGCCGCGCGGGATCTTGGCGCCGAGGCGCTGGAAGCGGTCGGGGTTTTTGAGGAACTCCACGACCTCCTCAAGCTCCGCTTTTTCCTCGTCCGCGCCCGCCACGTCGGCAAAGCGCACCTTGACCTTCTCCGAGGAGCCGAGCTTGGCCTTGGCGCGGCCGAAGCCGGAGATCTTGGAGCCCTTGCCGCCCGCCATCTGGTTCATCATATAGATCCAGAGACCGACGAAGAGCGCGATCATGATCAGGTAAGGCAGGTAAGAGACCCACCAGTAAACGACCTGCGGCTCCTTGAAGTTGAACTCCTCGATCACGCCGCGGGCGTACTGACCGTTCTCGCCCATGACGAGCTCCTCGTAGATCCCCTCCTTGAAGAGCTCGTAATCGAGGAGCCGGAACTTGACGGTCGCGTCCTTGGTCTTATCGTCCGGCGCGGTCTCCGAGCGGACCTTCATCGTGAGCAGCGCGTCGCTGTCCACGGTAAAGGTACGGACCCTTTCCTTTGTGAAAAGATCGTAAACGTCGCTGTACTCCAGCGGCTCGCTCCCCGTCTCTTTCATAATAAGGGAGACCGCCGCGAGCACGACGCCGATCAGGATCACGTAGATCAGCGCGGTTCTGAGATTTCTTTTCATGATCTGTCCAGCCTTTTTCGTTATTTACGGAATGCAAAATCGGGGATCCCGATATAAGGGAGAGTGCGGTATTTTTCGTCGTAATCAAGTCCGTAGCCGACGACGAAATAGTCGGGGATCTCGCGCCCGACGTAATCGGGCGTGAAGGAGACCTCCCGGCGGGAGGGCTTGTCGAGCAGGGTGACGGTGCGCACGCTTTCGATCCCCCTCTCGCGCAGATGCCGCGTGAGCATCGAGAGGGTACGGCCGCTGTCGATGATGTCTTCTACGATCAGTATATCGCATTCTTCGGGATTTTTGCGCAGAATGTCAAGATAAATCTTCAGATTTCCGCTGGAGACGGTCCCGGAGCCGTAGGAGGAGACCTTCATGAAGTCGATCTCCGCGGGGATCGTCAGCTTGCGCATCAGATCCGCCATAAAAAGGACCGAGCCCTTGAGGATCCCCAGGAGAAGCAGATTTTTGCCCCGATAGTCGCGGCTGATCTCCGCCGCCAGGCGGGTGGTGATCGCGTCCAGCTCCTCGCTGGAGATCAAGATGTGTGAAACTTCGTTCGTCTGATCGATCATATTTCCTCCGATGCGGGGACAGCGCCCCTTGCGTAGCAAATGCGGACCGTTTTGCTCCCCGGCGCCGCCGCGCTTCCCTCCCGGACGGGAAAGCCAGGCACCCACAAAATGCCGTCCCCGTCGCAGACGAGAGGGCGGAGCGCCCGCTCGCTTTGCGGAATCTTGGCGTCTCCGTACAGTTTTTTTACCTTCCGGAGCATCCCGCCGAAGCGGCAGCCGTCCCCCTCCCGGCGGGAGCGGGCGGATAAACCGCCTTTTATTGTATCACGGTCAACGTCTGCGTATATCAATATTTTGTAAACATTTTTCAGTTTTTCGGTTTTTTCGCGGTCCCCGCCGGAAAAAAGCCAAACGGCGCCGTCCCCGTCCGGCAGAGGGTTTTTTCCCTCCGAAAGCGGCATAGAATACGCCGCGGGAGGCGCGGGCGGCCGGGAGAGAAAGGAGAGCCGGTCCCGGTCCCGGGAAACGGCCGTCCCCGGGAGGGAGAGCGTCCAGCAAACACCTCCCCCGGCCAGCATCTTTTGCAAAGTAAGGATATGCTCCGCCTCCGGCACTCTGCCGCCCGCCTCTTTCGCCGCCGCGCGGAGCGCGCGGGCGGACAGCGCGGGGGGAGCGGAAGCGAGAAGCGGGGCGTCGTACTCGTCCCGGCCCGTGCGGGCGGCGGCGAGGAGCTTCTCCGCCTCCCCGCCGAGGAACGCCTCGTCCTGCCGGAGCAGGAGGGCGGTGCGGGACGCGGCGGCGGAAAAATCCCCGAAGAGCGAGGAGAGCTCCGGCAGCACCCGCAGGCGGATGCGGTTGCGGGCGTAGGCGGGATCGGCGTTGCTGCCGTCCGTTACGTAGTCAAGCGATTCTTTTTTACAGTAGGCGAGAACGTCCTCCCGGGTCATGAGGATCATCGGGCGGATGATCCGCCCGCGCCGCGGCGGGATGCCGCATAGTCCCGTCAGCCCCGCGCCGCGGGAAAGACGGAAAAGGAGCGTTTCCGCGTTGTCGGTCGCGGTGTGGGCGGTGGCGACACGGTCAAGCTCGGGACAGCGGGAAAGCAGCTCGTCGAAATACGCGTAGCGCAGGTCGCGCGCCGCCTCCTCGATCCCCTTTTTTTCCCGTTTCGCCTTCGCGGCGGCGTCCTCGCGGAGCACGTCGAGCGGAACGCCGAGCTCTTCGCAGAGTTTGCGGCAGAACGCCTCGTCCCTCTCCGACTCCTCTCCGCGCAGAAGGTGATTGACGTGCGCCGCCCGCAGGGGGATGCCGCGCTCGCCGGTATATTCGCGCAGAAGACGGAGCAGCGCGACGGAATCCGGTCCGCCGGAAAGCGCGGCGAGCACGCCGAGCCGTCCGTCCCCGCCCTTCTCAAGGAGGGAGAAGTCCCGGACCGCCGCGAGAAACCGGTCATTCATCTTTTTTTGCTTTTTCCTCCCGGAACCTCTCCTCGTCCTCGGGCGAGAGGGTCCGGAACTTGGTATACTGCGGGATCCAGCCGAGCTTCACCGTGCGCGTTTCGCCGTGGCGGTTCTTGCCGACGATCACCTCGAAGGGACGCAGCTCGCTGCGCTCCTCCTCGCTGCGTTTGTAGTAATCCTCGCTGTAAAGGAGCAGGACCACGTCCGCGTCCTGCTCGATCGAGCCGGACTCGCGCAGGTCGCTGATCATCGGGCGTTTGCCGCCCTCCGACTCCTTGCGGTTTTCGGGCTGGCGGGAAAGCTGCGCGCAGCAGAGGACCGGCACGCCGAAGTCCTTTGCCAGCAGCTTGAGATTGCGGGAGATGTCCGAAACCTCGTTCACGCGGGAGTCAAAGCGCCGGTCGCTCTGCATGAGCTGCAGATAATCGATCACGATCATTCCGAGCGTCCCCTTCTCCACCCGGCGGAGCTTGGCGCGCATCTGCGTGAGGGTAACGCCCGCCGTATCGTCGACGAGGATCTTACAGGATCCGAGGCGTTCCGCGGCGCGGGACAGGCGCGCCCACGCTTCCTCGGAGAGCTTGCCGGTGCGCAGATCGCCCGAGGAGATCATCCCCTCGCTCGCGAGCATCCGGGACGCGAGCTGTTCGCCCGACATTTCCAGAGAAAAGATACATACGGTCTTGCCGGTCTGGCGGGCGACGTTGGCGGCGACGTTCAGCGCAAAGCTGGTCTTGCCCATGCCGGGGCGGGCGCCGATCAGCACCAGATCCCCCGGCCCCATACCGAGCAAGACCTTGTCGAGCCCGGAAAAGCCGGTCATCGTGCGCTGTTCCGAGCCGTCGTCGCGCGAGAGCTTTTCCAGCTGGTCGTAAATATTGACGATCAGCTGATCGAGCGGGCGGAAATCCCGCTGATCCCGGTCGTTGGAAAGATCGTAAATCTTTTGTTCGGCGCTGCCGATGATATCCTGCACGCGCCCCTCCTCGAGGAAGGCGGCATCGCTGATGTCGGCGCACGTTTCGATCAGGCGGCGCAGGCGGCTTTTGTCCGCGACGATGCGCGCGTAATCGAGGATGTTGGCGGAGGTCTTGGCGGCGTTGCCGAGCAGCTTCAGATACTGGATGCCGCCCGCCTTGTCAAGCGAGCCGCCCTCCACCAGCCGGTTGATCAGCAGCACGTCGTCGATGCGCTTGCTCTCCGCGAACATCTGCTGCATCGCCTCGTAGACCGCGCGGTTTTCGGAGAGGTAAAAGTCGTCCGGCGAGAGGAGCGTCGCCACCCGGGAAAACGCCTCCGGGTCGATCAGGATGCTCCCGAGAACGGACTGCTCCGCCTCCGCCGCGTACGGCAGTTTTCTTTGGATCTCGTCCATCGTCTTCTCCTGTTTTTTATTGATCGGTCACGATCACGTTGACGGAGGTCTCCACGCCCTGATAGAGCTTGACCGGTACGGTATAGGTACCGAACGCCTTGATCGCGTCGGCGAGCTGGATCTTCTTTTTGTCCACGGTCACGCCGGCGCTTGCCGCCAGCGCGTCCGCGATGCTCTTGGAGGTAACGGCGCCGAAGAGCTTGCCGTCCGCGCCGGCGCGGCAGACGACCTTGACGGTCGCGCCGCCGATCCGGTCGGCGAGCGCCTCAGCCGCGGCGCGTTCCTCCGCGATCTTGTGGAGGCGGCTTGCCTCCTTGTTTTTCAGTTCGCCGAGCGCGCCCGCGTCCGCCGGCTTCGCCAGCTTTTTCGGAAACAGGAAGTTGGCGGCGTACCCGTCGCTGACGTTGACCACCGCGCCCTTTTTGCCGGATCCTTTCACGTCTTCCAATAAGATCACTTTCATCGTTTTACTCCGTTTCTCCGGCCAGTACCGCCGGTCTTGTTTTTTCAGTTTCCCGTGCGCTTTTCCGCCAGCTCGTCGAAATACGCGTCGATCGCGTCGCGCAGGCTGACCGCCGCGCCCTCGAGGTCGGTCTCGCGGACCTGCGCGCCCGCCTCCTCAAAGCGGCCGCCGCCGCCGAGGGTCTCGAGGATATGCTGGACGTTCACCTTGCCGTTGGAGCGGCCGGAAATGTGGATGGTATCGCCCGCGCTGACCAGCGTGAAGGAAGCGTCCACCCCGCGCAGCTCGAGCAGTTTGTCCGCCACGCGGGCGGCGGCGAGCGTGTCCGCCCGATCGGAGACGGCGATCGCCACGTTCGGGTGCTTCGCGTAGACGGCGGCGCCCGTCTCAAAGGCGGCCTCCGCCTTCATCGCGGCGAGATCGGTATCAAAGAGAGCGCGCGTCTCCTCGGGGTTGGCGCCCGCGTTGCGCAGATAGAGCGCGGCGCCGAAGGTGCGCGGCCCCGTCGCCTTGGTAAAGCGCTTGGTATCCAGCTGGATCCCGGCGAGCAGCAGCTCCGCCTCCGGGCGCAGCAGCGTGCGCGTCGGCAGGCTTTGCTCGATCATCTCCGCGACGAGCTCCGAAGCGGAGGAAGCGGAGACCTCGATATACGTCTCGGTATCGGGGTCGGACTCAAAATCCAGCACCTTGCGGTGATGGTCGATCACGATCTTCTTCCCCACCGCGGCGACGGCGCGCGGCGCCTCAAAGAGCTTCGGATTGTTGACGTCGGTGATGATCATCAGCGTCCGGGAGGTGATCAGCTCCAGCGCCTCGTCCTCGCCGATGAAGACGTTTTCATACTCGGGAAGACCCTCCAGCCGCTCGCGGCACAGCTTGACGGTGGGATCGCTCTTGTCCACAATGATGTTGCACTTGACGCCGCAGAAGAAGACGAAGCGCGCCATCCCCACGGCGGACCCGAACGCGTCGAAGTCGATATGCCGGTGGGCGCAGATCAGCACGTTATCCGAGGAGGAAATGCGGCTGCAGACCTCGCCCGCGAAGACGCGGGCGCGGACCTTGGTGACCTTGTGCGCCGTCTGGCTGACGCCGCCGAAGTAGAGGGTCCCGGAGGTCTCGGTCCGGACCACCGCCTGATCGCCGCCGCGCTCCAGCGCGTGCTTCTGCGCTTCCGCCGCGGCCGCCTCCCGCTCGGCGAGCGTGCCGGAGCAGCGGGCGGCGCCGATGCTTGCGGTGATCGACGCGCCCGTTTCGGGCACGCGGATCTCGCGGATCTCGTCGAGAACGGAAAACTTGTTTTTGATGCAGTTCTCGAGGTCGGCGGCGCTGATGAACAGGAGGTACTTGTTGCGCTCGTACTCGCGCAGCACGCCGGACATCCCGGAGGCCCACTCTTTGATGACGGCGTTGGTCTTCGCCTCGACCGTCCGGTAATCCTCGTGGAGATACTGCTGCATCTCCTCGAGATTGTCGATGCGGATATACATCACGGAGGGCTGCCCGTCGCGGTACGCTTTTTCCACCGAGCGGAGGGAGGTGATATCGTCAAAGAGCACGAGGATGAACACCTTGCCGCCGGAAACGACGGTGTAGGTCCCCGCGAGAAAGGTCTTTTCCCCGACCGTCATCTCAATCCCGTCGGTATCCGGGCGGGAGAGGAGCTGCCGCGCCTCCGGCAGAAACTCGGAGAGAGAGAAGCCGCAGACGCTGCCCGTGTGAAAGAGACCGTTGAGATCGTCGTTTGACCAGAGGATCATCCCGGACGGGTCGCAGAGGAGCGCCGGGCGGCGGAAAAGCCGGACAAGCTCAAAGATCGTGGTCTTTTCCTGCGCGCGTTCCTCCTTTTTTTCCGTTTCCCGCCGGGCGAGGACGGCGCGCGCGGTCAGCCAGCCGATCGCCGCGAGCAAAAGAAGGATCCCGAACGCCGGCCAGAAGCCGAGCGCGGTATACGCCTCCGCCAGACGGGCAAAGAGCGCGATCAGCGCCAGCGCGGCGCAGACGCAAAAGGCGAAAAGCAGGTCGGTCGGCGGTACCGTCAGTTTTTTCTTCTGATTTGACATCATACACTCCGATCTTTTCGTTTTTTATTCGCCGCGCTGAGCGCGGGCGATCCGGAAGCGGGCCGCCGCGCCGAACAGGGCGAGAAGATAGAGAAAATAGAACTGGGTGAATAGGGCGAGCAGCGCCATGATCAGGAAAAAGGCGCCCTTTTTGTTTGCCCGTCCCCGGGAGAAGATCCCCGCCAGCACCCCGAAGCCGACGACAGCCATCGGCAGGGTCAGCAGGACGGTGAGATAGCGGGCGGTCAGCCCCGCCGCCGTCTCGGGCGATAGGAAAAACGAGAGAACGACGGAAAGAAAGAAGATCACCGCCGTTCCGACGGGCGGAAGCCAGATCTCCTGCCCGCGCGCCCCGACGCCCAGACGGCGCAAAAGAGAAAGAAGAAGCCGCAGGCGGAAAAAGGCGCCGGCGCAGAGGATCGCCGCCAGATACGCCGGAAGGACGCGGACGGTCATCGTGATCGAGGAGCGGAGGGTTTCCCCGTCCGCCGCCTCGGCGGAAACGGAGGGGAGCGCCTCTTTCAGCGAGTCAAGCAAGAGAAGATACCGTTCGACGGTCCCGTCGATCGCCGCCGAGAGGTACGCCCGCACGTCCGTTCCCTCTTTTTCGGCCAGTAAAAAGATCCAGAGAAAGAGCGCGCCGCCGACGAGAACGGAGGAAGCGATCGCGGAGAAGGAGACCGCCTCAAAGGCGGAAAACTCCCGCCGGACCGAAAACGCCATCACGCCGGAGGTGACCGCCGCCGCCGCGACAAGGAGGGCGAACACCGGGTCGCGCAGCCAGAGGAGCGCGGCGAGCAGCGCGGGCAGCGGAGCGAGCAGGGGGAGAAGCCGGCGCTTCCCGAAAAAGAGCAGGGTAAGCGGCAAAACGGAGGCGACGAGACACAGAGGGGAGAGAAACGCCGCCGCCGTGACCGCGTGGGCAAACAGAGAGGAGAAAAACAGCGCCGCCGAGGAGAGGAAGAAAAGGAGCGGCTCCTTCCCCGCGGGAAGGAACGCGCCGGAGGAAGGGACAGTCGTTTCGGTTTCCATACGCCTCCTTTCCGCCCTTGCGGACGAATAAAAAACAATAACCCATTTTTACTGTCTTATTATTATATCAAGAAGAAATATATTTGTAAAGTTTATTTGCTTATTTTTTCCCGACCGTCTTGCAAGAAAGGAAAAAATGCGATAAAATAGAGCAAAAGCAAAGGAGGAAAGCGATGCAAACCCTACGATCCGCTCCTGCCTTCGGTCCCGCCGGCAGCGGCAGCGCCTTTGCGGCGGCGGGAGGCAAACACACGAAGGATCTGCCCGCGTGGCTGAAGGCCTACGGGCTTGACGCGTTTGAATATCAGGGAGGCAACGGGATCCGCGGCAGCGACGCCGCCTTCTCGGAGATCGGGGAGGCCGCCCGCGCGGCGGGGATCCTCGTTTCTCTGCACGCCCCCTACTTTATCTCCCTCTCCGGCGTGGAGGAGGAAACGAGGCTGAAAAGCGTCGAATACATCCGCGCCTCGGTCCGCGCGGCCGAGCTGCTCGGCGCCGACCGGATCGTGATCCACACGGGCAGCGCCGCGAAGATCTCCCGGGAGGAAGCGATGCGCCTCGCCGCCGACACGCTCTCCCGCGTCCTTACCGAGCTCGGCGAGGACGGGGTCAAGCTCGGGCTCGAGACGATGGGAAAGGTCAATCAGCTCGGCACGCCGGAGGAGGTCCTCTCCCTCTGCAAGCTCTCCCGCCGGCTCGTGCCGGTCTACGACTTCGGCCATATCAACGCGCGCGAGGGCGGCGGCGTCTTCCCGGACGCGGACGCCTTCCGCCGGACCTTTGACCGGATCGCCGCCGTCCTCGGCGACGACGCGGCGCGGAACCTGCATTGCCATTTTTCCCGCATCGAATGGACGGCCGCGGGGGAAAAGCGGCACCTCAATTTTGAGGACGCGCCCGCTTTCGGACCCGACTTTGAGCCGTTTATCGAGGCGATCGCACGGGAAAACCTCGCCCCCCGCGTGATCTGCGAGTCCGCCGGCAAGATGGCGGATGACGCTTTGACGATGAAACGTTTTTATCTCGGACTAACCGAAAAACAGGAGGAACGATAAATGCCCGGAACCAGACTCGAAAAAGTAAGAAACGCCCTTGCCGGCCTCGGCGCCGACGCGCTGCTCGTCACCGAACCGATCAACCAAAGCTGGCTGTGCGGCTTTGATTACACGGACGGGTATCTGCTCGTCTGCGCGGAAAATGCCTACGTCATCACCGACTCCCGCTATACCGAGGCGGCGCGGGCGGCCTGCCCGCGGGACTTTGCCGTTCTCGATATGGCGAGCGAGAAGGTCTCCGCCATGATCTCCCGTCTGCTCGCGGAAAACGGCGCGGCGACCCTCGTCTTTGAAGACCGCGTGATGTCCTGCGCCGACTACCGGCGGCTGGAAACGGCGGTGAACGCCGCGTTCGCTCCGGCGGGAACGCTCCTCGAGGATCTGCGCGAATACAAGGACGAAAGCGAGCTTGCCGCGATCCGCCGCGCGCAGGAGCTGACCGACCTCGCCTTTACCCATATCCTGAAGGTCCTGACCCCGAATATGACGGAAAACGACGTGGCGATCGAGCTGGAGTTTTTCCTGCGCAAGAACGGCGCCTCCGGCAAGAGCTTCGACTTTATCACCGTTTCCGGCGAGGCGACCTCCCTCCCGCACGGAACGCCGCAAAACCGCGTGCTGCAGAAGGGGTTTCTGACGATGGATTTCGGCTGCGTGTATCAGGGCTACTGCTCGGATATGACCCGCACCGTCTGCCTCGGCCGCGCCGACGCGGAGATGAAAAAGCTCTACGGCACCGTCCTCGCCGCCCAGCGCGCCGCCCTCTCGGTGATCCGGGACGGGATGCTCTGCACGGAGGTGGACGCCGCCGCGCGCACCCTGATCGACCGCGACTATCCCGGCGCCTTCGGCCACGGGCTCGGGCACGGGGTCGGGCGCTTCATCCACGAGGCGCCGCGTCTCTCGCCCCGGGCGGGCGACAAGCGCCTTGCCCCCGGTCACGTCGTGACCGTGGAGCCCGGCATCTATCTGGAAGGAAAGTACGGCGTCCGCATCGAGGATATGGTCTTTATCACCCCCGGCGGCGCCGAGGCGATCACCGCGTCGGAAAAGGAGCTGATCGAGCTCTTCTGAGCGCCGGGACCGGCGGAAAATCTTTTCCGTCCGCCGTTTTTTCCGTTTTCCTATTGAAAAAAGCAAATCCTTGCTGTAAAATAAAGGTGTATCTTTTTGTCGCGGTCCGGGGTCTCCCCGCGAAAGCAACAGCGACTGCGCCGCGTAAAATCTATTTTTCTTGTCGCTGAGAAACAGGTGTTTTATGGTAGTTGCCGGCGATTTCAAAAACGGCATCACGTTCGACATGGACGGGCAGGTCATGCAGGTCATCGAGTTCCAGCACGTCAAGCCCGGCAAGGGCGCGGCCTTCGTCCGCACCAAGATCAAAAACGTCATCTCCGGCGCCGTGACCGAGCGGACGTTCAACCCCACCGATAAGTTCGAGAACGCGTATATCGAGCGCAAGGAAATGCAGTATCTTTACAGCGACGGCGAGTTATACTACTTTATGGACAACGAGACCTACGATCAGCTTCCGCTCAACGCCGACAAGCTGCCCGATAACTTCAAGTTCGTCAAGGAGAATATGATCTGCAAGATCCTTTCCTACAAGGGCAACGTCTTCGCCGTGGAGCCGCCCACGTTCGTCGAGCTGGAGGTCTCGGATACCGAGCCCGGCGTCCGCGGCGATACCGCGACCGGCGCAAGCAAGCTCGCCACCCTGGAGACGGGCGCGACGATCCGCGTCCCGCTGTTCATCAACACCGGCGATCTGCTCCGGATCGACACCCGCACCGGCGAGTATCTCGAGCGCGCCTGACCCCCTGCACGCGGGAGTTTCCGCACGCTCCCGGCGGATCATTTGCGGAGAAAGGATACTACCATGACTGTTACCGAAAGAGCCGCTTACCTGAAAGGCCTTGCCGACGGGATGAAGCTGGATGAAAACAAAGACGAGGTCAAGCTGATCCGCGAACTGATCGGGATCGTGACCGACCTTGCAAACGACCTGACCGACGTAGCCGACAGCGTCCACGAGCTCGGCGACTACGTCGAGGAGATCGACGACGATCTCTCCGAGGTGGAGGACGTCGTCTTCGGGGACGAGGACGACGGCTGCGGCTGCGGCTGCGAGGACGACGAGGACTGCGAGTACGAGCTTGAGTGTCCCAAATGCGGCGAGACCATCCTCTTCGGCGAAGAGGACGACCCCTCCGACATCGTCTGCCCCAAGTGCGGCGAGCATATCGACTGCCGCTGTGACGGCGACTGCGACCTCTGCGACAGCGACTGCGAGGACGGCAGCGAGGAATAAGACCTGAAAAAAGCCCTGCGAGCAGGGCTTTTTTGTTTTCTTTTATGCAAAAGCGGGCAGGAGCTGTTTGACAAAGCAACAAAAAAGGGATGCTTCCGGGGAAGCATCCCTTTTCGTTCGGTTTTTCCGTTTTCCGGGGAAAGCGGATCCCTGTTCGCGACGGATCAGCCCTGGATCTCGGCGACGACGCCGGAACCGACGGTTCTGCCGCCTTCACGGATAGCGAAGCGGAGACCTTTTTCGATCGCGATGGGGGTGATGAGCTCAACGTTCATGTTGACGTTGTCGCCCGGCTTGCACATATCGACGTCGGCGGGAAGGTTGATCACGCCGGTCACGTCGGTGGTGCGGAAATAGAACTGCGGACGGTAGCCGGAGAAGAAGGGTTTCTGACGGCCGCCTTCCTTCTCGGTCAGAACGTAGACCTGGCCGACGAACTTGGTGTGCGGGTTGATGGTGCCGGGTTTGCAGAGAACCTGGCCGCGCTCGATCTCGTTCTTCGCGATACCGCGGAGCAGAGCGCCGACGTTGTCGCCGGCCTCGGCGGAGTCGAGGGTCTTGCGGAACATCTCAAGACCGGTCACGACGGTGGAGCGGCGCTCCTCGGTGAGACCGATGATCTCGACGGTGTCGTTCATCTTGACGGTACCTCTTTCCACTCTGCCGGTCGCCACGGTGCCGCGGCCGGAGATGGAGAAGACATCCTCAACGGGCATCAGGAAGGGCAGGTCAGCCTTTCTGTCCGGAGTGGGGATATAGGAGTCGACGGTGTCCATCAGCTCTTTGATCGGAGCGTAGACGGGATCCGCCGGATCCTTGGAGTCGGACATCAGAGCGTCACGGGCGGAGCCGCGGACGATCGGAATGTCGTCGCCCGGGAAGTCGTACTCGTTGAGCAGGTCACGGATTTCCATCTCAACCAGCTCGAGGAGCTCTTCGTCGTCAACCTGGTCGGTCTTGTTCATGAATACAACGATGTAGGGAACGCCAACCTGACGGGAAAGCAGAATGTGCTCTCTGGTCTGGGGCATAGG
>JAFSSQ010000017.1 GCA_017450965.1 Clostridia bacterium | reverse complement strand
TTTTTAATATTTTACAATCTTCTAATATCTAAAAAATCCTATTATATCAATGAAAAAGAGAGATCCCCGGAGCATTCCGGGGATCTTGCTGCGTTGTTTGAGGGTTTGATATTGGATGAGTATCAAATGTTCTGTTCCGCACACGCCCGCACGATGTGGGAGAGGATCGCCGCGGCGAGGTCCATCCCTTCGACGGTGGTATGCTCGTAGGGACCGTGGAAGGCGTAGCCGCCGGTGCCGAGATTGGGGCAGGGGAGACCCATAAAGCTGAGACGGGCGCCGTCCGTCCCGCCGCGGATCGGAACGGTGAAGGGCTCGACTCCCGCGTCTCGCGCCGCCCGGCGGGCGATCTCCAGGATCTTTTCGTGCGGCAGGATCTTTTCCGCCATATTGCGGTACTGTTCTTTGATCGAGAGGGAGACGGTCCCCTCCCCGTAGCGTTCGTTTAAGAGGGCTGCGGCGCGGCGCATCGTATCCTCCCGCATCGCAAACCGGGCGGCGTCGTGATCCCGGATGATGTAGGAGAGGGTCGCCTCGGAAACGTCCCCCTTCATTTCCGTGAGATGGTAGAAGCCCTCGTAGCCTTCCGTATAGCGCGGCGCGTCGCAGGCGGGCAAAAGAGCGTGGAACTCCATCGCCGCAAGCGAGGCGTTGATCATCGTATCCTTGGCGGAGCCCGGATGCACGGAGAGACCCCGCACGCTCACGGAGGCGGCGGAAGCGTTGAAGGTTTCGTATTCCACGCCGCCCTCCCGGTCCCCGTCCACCGTATAGGCGAACCGGGCGCCGAAGCGTTCAACGTCAAAACGGTCCGCTCCCTCGCCGATCTCCTCGTCCGGGGTAAAAGAGAGGGAAACGGGCCCGTGCGGGAGCCGACCGGAGGTCAGCGCCTCCGCGAGAGTCATGATCTCGGCGACGCCCGCTTTGTCGTCGGCGCCGAGCAGGGTGGTGCCGTCTGTCGTGATGAGCGTCCGTCCCTTGAGGGAGGGGAGGTGCGGGAAATCCGCGACCCGCAGAACGAGGCCGCTCTCCCCGAGGGGGAGGTCCCCGCCGTCGTAGTTTTGATGGAGCTGCGGCTTCACGCCGTCGCCCGGCGCGTCCGGAGAGGTATCGAGATGGGAGATAAAGCCGATCGCCGTTCTTTCTTCCAGGCCTGGCGTGGCGGGGATTTTCGCGTAGACGTAGGAGAAGTCGTCCCGCTCGGCGGAAACGCCCATTTCGCGCAGCTCGCGGACGAGCAGGTCCGCCAGCTGAAGCTGGGAGGGGGTGCTGGGGTGCGCGCCGGAGGTCTCCGAGCTTTGCGTCCCGTACGTTACGTAGCGGAGAAATCGTTCGTATGCTCGCATGGTATGCCTTCTTTCTCGGTTTTTCTGTTTTTATTTTACCATCGCGCGGGAAAAAGTCAAGAGCCTTGACAGACTCCCGGCCTTCCGGTTATAATAAAGCCGATATCAAAGGAAAAAGGAGAAACGGCATGGAAACGGCGCAAACGCTCGCCCCTTACCGCGCGGTCCTCTCCTCCTGCCCGCTGTTTGCCGGGCTCGGAGGGGAAACGCTTACCCGCGCGCTCTCCTTTTTTTGCGCGCAGAAGGTCCTTTTTCGCCGGGGGGAGTTCCTCCACCGCGCGGGGGAGCCGCTTACCTGCTTCGGTCTGGTGCTGGAGGGGGCCGTGCAGGTCGCCAGCGACGACCGGGACGGCAACCGGATGATCATGGCGACCGTTTCGCCGGGCGAGACCTTCGGCGAGTCGCTTTGCTTTCTTCGCGTACGGGAAGCGCCCGTGTATATCACCGCCGCGGAGGACTGTGCCGTGTTGCGCCTTTCTCCCGGATCCCTCTCCCGCGCCGGCGCCGACCCGCAGGAGGCGGATTTTTCCCGGCGCTTTACGGCGATGCTCGCCGCCCGTACCCTCCGGATGAACGACCGGATCCAGATCCTCTCCCGGCTGACCCTGCGCGCCAAGCTGATCGCGTTTTTCTCGGATCAGGCGAAGAAAAACGGGAGCGACACCTTTTCGATCCCGCTGGATCGCGCGGATATGGCCGCTTACCTCGGCGCGGACCGCAGCGCCCTCTCGCGGGAGCTCTCCCGCATGAAACGGGAGGGACTGATCGATTATTACCGCAACAGCTTCCGGCTCCTCCGATAAACCGTTGCAAATGCAACGCGTTTTTCTCCGGTTTTGCGTATAATAAAAAGGGAAAAACAAAACCGAAAGGAAAACGATCATGAAAAAAATCATTGCCATTCTTCTTGCGGCGCTGATGCTCCTGCCGCTTTTCGCCGCTTGCGCGGGGAAGACGCCGGAGGAGACGACCCCGGCGCCGGAGGAAACGACCGCCGCTCCCGCGGAAACGGAGACCGTTCCCACGGAGGAACCGGTCACGGTCCGGCTCGGTGCCCTGAAGGGTGCGACCTCGATCGGACTGGTCAAGCTGCTTTCCGACGCGGAAGAGAAAAAGGCGCAAAACGATTACGCTTTTCAGATGGCGGCGGCGGCCGACGAGCTGACCCCGCTGCTCCTTAAAGGGGAGATGGATATCCTCGTCGTGCCCTCCAACCTCGGCTCCGTCCTCTATAACAAAACGAGCGGCGGCGTCCGCTTCCTCGCCGTCAGCACCCTCGGCGTGCTCTACCTGACCGAGAGCGGCGGAGAGACCGTGAAGACCTGGAGCGACCTCAAAGGCAAGACCGTCTACTCCACCGGAAAAGGGACGACGCCGGAATACGCCTTCAAGTATCTGCTCTCGCAGAACGGTCTGGATCCCGAAAAGGATCTGACGATCGAGTGGAAGAGCGAGCCGACCGAGATCGTCGCGGCGATGAAGGCGGGCGGAGACGTGGTGGCGGTGCTGCCGCAACCGTTCGTCACCGTGGCGGGCACGCAGGTCGAAGGGCTGCGCACCGTGTTCGATTTCACCGCGGAGTGGGACAAGCTGAACAACGGCAGCCGTCTCGTCACCGCCGGGATCATCGTACGCGCCGCGTTCGCCGAAGAGCATCCCGATGCGCTCGAGCGCTTTCTGGAGGATTACCGGGCGTCCGTCGCCTATGTGAACGGGAACGCGAAGGACGCGGCCGTCCTCGTGGAAAAATACGGTATCGTGAAGGCCGCCGTCGCGGAAAAAGCGATCCCTTACTGCAACATCGTCTCGATCAGCGGCGCCGAAATGCTGCCGGTCATAAAGGGGTATCTGAATGTACTCTATGAACAAAATCCCGCCTCCGTCGGCGGAAAACTCCCCGCCGACGACTACTACCTCGCAAAATAACAAGCTCTGGCAGAGGATCGCCGCCGTCGCGGCGGCGATCCTTTTCTGGCAGATCGCGGCGACGGTGACGGATCTCGACGTTCTGCTCGTCTCTCCCGTCCGGGTCGTCGTCCGTCTGTTTTCGCTTTGGCGGGAGGCGGACTTTTTTTCCACGGTCTTTTCCAGCTTTTCGCGCATCGTGCTCGGCTTTTTGGCGGCGTTCCTTCTTTCCGGGCTGCTCGCTTTGCTTTCCTACCGCTTTCCCGCCGTCGAGGTGCTGCTGCGCCCCTACGTCGTAACGGTCCGCGCGGTCCCCGTCGCCTCCTTTATCATCATCGGGCTGATCTGGCTCTCGACCGGCAGGCTGGCGGCCTTCATCTCCTTTCTGATGGTCTTTCCCATCCTTTACCAGAACGTTCTGCAGGGGCTGAAAAGCACCGATCCGAAGCTGCTCGAGATGGCAAAGCTCTACCGCGTCCCCTATGTCAGGCGGCTTCATATGCTCCACCTCCCCGCGATCAAGCCCTACCTTCTCTCCGCCTGCAGCGTGGCGCTCGGAATGTCCTGGAAGGCGGGGGTCGCCGCGGAGGTGATCGGGATGGTGGACGGCTCGATCGGGGAAAAGCTCTACTACGCGAAGATCTACCTCGATACCTGCGATCTCTTTGCGTGGACGGTCGTCCTCGTGCTGGCGAGCGTCCTCTTTGAAAAGGCGTTTCTCTTCCTTCTGAAAAAACTGTTCGCCGGATCGGAGAAGCTATGAACGACGTGATCGGGATCCGCTCGCTCTCTAAGTCTTACGGGGAGAAGACGGTGTTTTCCTCGCTTTCCCTTACCATCCCCCTCGGCTCCGTTACCTGCCTGATGGGGCCCTCCGGCTGCGGAAAAACGACGCTCGCTTTCCTGCTCGCGGGGCTGATCGCGCCGGACGGGGGCGAGATAGTCGGCGTGCCGGAGAAAAAGGCGTTCGTCTTTCAGGAGGATCGGCTCGCGGAGGAGTTTTCCGCGCTCTCGAACGTCCGTTTCGTCCTGCCGGGCAGGGACCGCGGCAGGGCAAAGGAGATCCTTGCCCGCCTCGGACTGGGAGAGGAGCTTTCCCGCCCCGTGCGGGCGTTCAGCGGCGGAATGAAGCGCCGCGTCGCCCTTGTCCGCGCGCTCGCTTACGACGCGGACGTCTGCTTTCTCGACGAGCCCTTCAAGGGGCTGGACGGGGAAAGCAGGGAGCAGGCGCTCCGCTGCACGCTGGAGATGACCGCGGGGAAGACCGTGATCTTCATCACCCACGACCCGGAGGAGGCGAAAGCTCTCGGCGGCCGGGTGATCGACCTCGGCGCGCTCACCGCCGGAAAGAAAGAATAAAAAGGGGAGCGCCGCTCTCCTTTTTTCGGGCTTGCATATTTTCTTCGGATGTGATACAATCATCCGGGAGAAAAAGAGCGCGGCGCAGTCCGCGCAAAAAAGATAAGGATGTACTATGCTGAAACTTGAACACATCGTCTGGGACGCGCCGGACGGCAGGAGGATCCTTGACGATCTCTCCTTTGAAGTACCGGACGGAAAACTTGCGGTCATCACCGGCCCGAACGGCGGCGGCAAGACCACGGCGGCCAAGATCATCGCCGGACTGGAGACCCCGCTCTCCGGCCGGATCTTCCTCGACGGGGAGGATATCACCGGCCTTGACGCGACCGAACGCGCCAAAGCCGGCGTCAGCTTCGGCTTCCAGCAGCCGGTCCGCTTCAAGGGGATCACCGTGCGCCGCCTGCTGGAGATCTCCGCCGGCGGTAAGATCCCCGAGGGCAAGCTCTGCGACTATCTCGCCAAGGTGGGGCTGTGCGCAAGGGAGTATCTCGACCGCGAGGTCAACGCCACCCTCTCGGGGGGCGAGATCAAACGCATCGAGATCGCTTCCGTTCTCGCGCGCGGGACCCGCATCACCGTCTTTGACGAGCCGGAGGCGGGGATCGATCTCTGGAGCTTTACCAACCTGATCCGCGTTTTCGAGGATCTGCGCAAAGACCTCTGCGGCTCGATGGTCGTGATCTCGCATCAGGAGCGGATCCTGCGCATCGCCGACGAGATCATCGTGATCGCGGACGGCAAACTGAGGGAAAGAGGGCCCGCCGAACAGACGCTCGGCACGCTGCTCTCGGGCACGGACGTCGTCGCCGGCTGCGTCAAACAGGAGGAGATGTTCCGATGAGCGAAATACAGATCAACGAAACGACGAAAAAACTGCTTTCCGAGATCTCGGATTTCAACGGAGAGTTCAAGGGCGCCTACAATATCCGGGAGGACGGCGCCTGCGCCGGCCGGCGCTCGAGCGAGCATATCAAGATCGCCTCCAAGACCGACAAGCCCGGACTTGAGATCCGGATCGACCCCCATACCAAGGGGGAGACCGTTTCCATCCCCGCCTGCGTGACGCACGGGGACGTAGACGACCTCGTCTACAACGACTTTTTCGTCGGAGAGGGCGCGGACGTCGTGATCGTCGCGGGATGCGGCGTCCATACCGAAACGGGCGAGCCCGCCCGCCATAACGGGATCCACCGCTTCCTTCTGGAAAAAGGCGCGCGCGTCAAATATCTGGAAAAGCATATCGGCACCGGAAAGGGGATCGGGCTCCGCTCGATAGACCCCGTGACCGAGGCGGAGCTCGGCGAGGACGCGGTCCTGGAGATGGATACCGCCCAGATCGGCGGCGTGGACCGTACCCTCCGGCAGACGAAGGCAAAGCTCGGCAAGGGCGCAAAGCTCTTCATCCGCGAGCGCATCCTCACGGAAAAGGATCAGACGGCGCAGACCGAGTTCTCCGTCGAGCTGAACGGGGAGGGCTCCGGCGTGGATCTCGTCTCCCGCTCGGTGGCAAAGGACGCCTCCCATCAGGAATACCATTCCGTGATCATCGGCAACACCGCCTGCACCGGCCACAGCGAGTGCGACGCGATCATTTCCGGCTCCGCCACCGTCAACGCCCAGCCGGAGCTGCACGCCAACAGCGAGGACGCCGCCCTCATCCACGAGGCGGCGATCGGCAAGATCGCGGGCGAACAGATCATGAAGCTCCGCACCCTCGGGCTGACCGAGGAGGAGGCGGAGGCAACGATCATCGAGGGCTTTCTCAGCTGATCCGGGCGCCGGAAAGCCGGACAAAAATCAAAACGAAAGGGCGCTTCCGCCGAAAACGGAAGCGCCCTTTTTTACAGAAATTATAAAAACTTTTTTATTTCCGGAAGACGGGACGAATTTTTTGTAAAACGGTTGACTTTCCCCGACCGTTCTGTTTTAATATGGATAATCTGTAAAGCACCGCGACAAGCGCGGCAGCAGCAGACGGGCGCCTTACCCGCCCCGGAGGTTTGATGCATCATATGCACGAGGACCCGGAAGCACAGCAGCTTTTTCGCTCCAACGTCGATCTGACCGAGGGTCAGACGGAGCGGATCAAAACGCTTTCGGGAGACGAGGAGGTCCTCTTTGCCATCGCGGCAGACCTTTCCATGGAAGGCCGTTATGACGACTCACTGTTTTTTGCGACCGATAAGGCCGTGTATTCTTCGTCCGCGGACGGGGACGGTGTTTTCCGTCTCCCGTATTCCGAAGTGGAATCGGCGGAAGTCAAGCGCTGTTACGGCAACGCGCTTTTGACGATCCGGAAACGAGACGGAAAAACCGACAATTTTATCCGATTTTCTCTCAAGACCGCTTCCGTTTTTGAAGCGGCGGCTTTGTTTATCGCCCGTGCGGCGGAAGGCGAAGCGCTGGAGTCTCTCCTTCCCGCTCTGGAGGAGACCTTTGAAAAGCAGCGCTCCGTTTGTCCGAAGTGCGGGCGTTCTCTCATCCGGCCGGGCGCCGCGTGTATCTACTGTTCCTCCAAGCGCCGCTTCATCAAAAAGATCGGGCACTATATCCTCCCGCACAAATGGCTGCTCCTTTTCTGCGTTCTGCTCTCGGTCGTGACGACGGCGATGTCCCTCTTACCGCCCTACATGACCAAGACGCTCGTGGACGAGGTCTTCCCGCATAACGACCTGCGGCTTCTGCATATCGTCGTGGCGCTCCTGTTCGGCGCGCATCTTCTGCAGCATCTGCTCGGGATCGTCCGTTCCTACTTTTTGCGCAAATGCGGGGACAGCATCGTCAAGGAGTTCCGCGCGGACATCTACGCAAAGGCCCAGTACCTGCCGATGCGCTTTTACGACAGCACCTCCACCGGCTCGGTGATCAACCGCATCAGCGGCGATACCTCGACTCTGCAGGCCTTTATGCTGCGGATCACGCAGGAGGTCGTCGTCCAGTTCTTCCAGCTGATCGGGATCATCGTCATCATGCTCTCGATGAACTGGGAGCTCACCCTCCTCTCCCTTATCCCTGTTCCTTTCGTCGTGGTGTTCGCCCGCATCTTCGGGCAGAAGATCCGCCCCTTCTACGTCAAGATCTGGCGGCGCTGGTCGGCGGTCACCTCGATCCTCACGGATACCCTGCCCGGGATCCGCGTGATCAAGGCGTTCACAAGCGAAAAGAAAGCGATCGACAACTTCAACGAGTATAACGACGAGTGGCTCAAGACCGACATCCGCAGCGCCCGGATCACCATCAGTTTCCCGCATCTCATTTCCTTCGTCATCACCTGCGGCTCGCTTCTCATCTGGGGGCTCGGCGGGACGTACGTCATCAAGACGCCGGATTTCATCACGGTCGGTCTGCTCGTTTCCTTCATTTCTTATACCTCGATGTTCTACGGCCCCGTCAACTTCTTCGCGAACCTCAACGATTCCTATCAGCACGCGCTGGCGGCGGCGGAGCGGATCATGGATATCATCGACGCCGAGCCGGAAAACGATTTCTCCGCCGGCGAACACCCGAAGAACTTCAAAGGCAAGATCGAGTTCCGCCACGTCAACTTTTCCTTTGACCGCTCGAAGAACACCCTCTCGGATATCAACTTCGTGATCGAACCGGGGGAGATCGTCGGCATCGTCGGGACGACCGGCTCCGGCAAATCGACGATGATCAACCTTCTGATGCGTTACTACGACGGCTACGACGGCGAGATCCTGGTGGACGACATCGATATCCGCAAGATCGACATGAACTTCTACCGCTCGAAGATCGGCTACGTCCAGCAGGAGCCGATGATGTTCCGGGATACGATCTTCAACAACATTGCCTTCGGCAGCGACGATCCCACCCCCGAGGAAGTGATCCACGCGGCGGACGTGGCGAACGCGCACGAATTCATCGCCCGGATGCCGGACGCGTACGACACGCTGCTCGGCGAGCGCGGCATCGGCGTTTCCGGCGGGGAAAAGCAGCGTCTTTCCATTGCCCGCGCGGTCCTCAAAAACCCGAGTATCCTCTTCTTTGACGAGGCGACCGCCTCGGTCGACTCGGAGACGGAAGCGCTGATCCAGGGGGCGATCGAGCGCCTGATCAGCGGGCGGACGACCATCATGGTCGCCCACCGCCTCTCCACCCTGCGCCGCGCCACCAAGATCATCGTCGTCGACAAGGGCGAGATCCTCGAGATGGGCACGCCGGAGGAGCTGATGGCGAAGAAAGGGAAGTATTACCGCCTGGTCCAGATCCAGACGATGCGCGCCGACGCGGATAAGATGAAAGAGGAGGAGAGGTTTGAATGAAACGGGAACGTCTCTATATCGACGGCAATAACGCGCGCTTTACCCGCCGCGACCTGACGATCGTGGATGTGGAGCTTTTCTCCGGTGAGACGATCGAGGGGGTCGAACCCCGGCGCCTCTTTCCTCTCAGCGGGACCGACCGCTATATCACCCTGCTGGATCAGGATCAGGACGAGGTCGGGATCATCCGGGATATCAACGATCTCTCGGAGGAAGGGAAAAAGACCATCCTTTCCTGCCTCGACGAGTATTACCGGATCCCGAAGATCACGGCGATCAAGAGCATCACGGAAAAATTCGGAAAGGTCTCCTTCTCCGTGGTAACGGACAAGGGGGAGCATTCCTTCGACGTGCGCAACATCGTCCATTCGATCAAGCTGGTCTGCGGCACGCGCGTTCTGATCCGCGACAGCACCGATAACCGCTACGAGATCCCCGATCTGCGCAGACTTGACAAACGGAGCCGGAATCTGATAGACTTTTATCTGTAAAGAATATAAGGAGGAAGAGAATGAAACTCGTTCTCGCGATCGTAAACAACGACGACAGCGCGGTCGCCGCGTCCTCGCTCACGGCGGAGGGATATTTCGTTACGCGGCTTTCCACCACGGGCGGCTTTCTCATGGTCGGAAACACCACGCTCCTCATCGGCACGGAGGACGAAGGCGTTCCTCACGTCATGGAGATCCTCAAACAGCACTGCGTGACCCGCCGGCAGATGGCGACGCCGGTCACCGCGTTCGGCAAGGGCATGAAGGCGGACAGTCTCCCCCCGAAGGTCAAGGTGGGCGGCGCCACGGTCTTTGTCCTGAACGTGGAAAGCTACGAAAAACTGTGAAAGAAACGGGAGGATCGCATTCCTCCCGCGTTCTTTTTCGGCGCGGAGAAGACCGAAAAACGAAAAAAACGCAGGATTCGGCACGTTTTCCTGCAAAAACAAAAATCATCACAAAATATTCACAAATCTCTTGCAATTTTTGGATAAATATGATATATTGTTTTTGCATATAACCTCAAATTTGTTTTTTAGGAGGATCCAACGCAATGAAAAAGTTTCTCGGCATCGTTCTTTGTCTCTCCATGCTGCTCGGCGCGGTCGCTCTTTTCGCCTCCTGCGAGAAGAAAACCTATGAGATCGCCGTCGTGACCGATATCGGTCAGCTGATGGACAAAGGCTTCAACCAGGGCACCTACGAAGGCGCAAAGGCCTATGCGGAAGCGCACAACATCAACTACAAGTATTATCAGCCCGCAAACGGCAGCGACGCGACCGATAACGACCGCGTTGCCGCGATGAAGCTCGCGATCAACAACGGCGCGAAGATCATCGTCGCCCCCGGTTTCCTTCAGGCTACCGCGATGACGGAAGTCGCCACTGCGAACCCGGACGTTAAGTTCGTGTTCGTCGACGGTTGGGCTCTTGACCTTGACAACGTCACCGCCATCGTCTACAAAGAGCAGGAGTCCGGCTATCTCGCCGGCTATGCCGCTGTCATGGAAGGCTACACCAAGCTCGGCTTCACGGGCGGCGGCGGCGGAGCGAACCCCGCTGTCAACCGTTTCGGCTACGGCTTCATTCAGGGCGCCGAGGATGCCGCGAAGATCAAGAACGTGGACGTCGCGATGAAGTACAGCTTCAAGTACGGCGAAAACTTCTCCTCCTCCAACGAACTCCAGACCCAGATCTCCGGCTGGTATGCCGACGGGACCGAGGTCGTCTTCTCCTGCGGCGGTTCGATGTTCCAGTCCGTGAAGAGCGCGGCCGGCGAATATCCGGATGCGAAGATCATCGGCGTTGACGTTGACCAGTCCGGCGAATCCGAGAAGGTCATCACCTCCGCCGTCAAGGGTCTTGCCGTTTCCGTCGAGAAGGTCCTCGGCCAGTTCTACGACGGCAAATGGGATGCGGAGCTTGCCAACAAGGCGCAGAACCTCGGCGCTGCCGAAGATTCCACCGGTCTGCCGACCGATACCTGGCGCCTCAAGAACTTCACCGTGGATCAGTACAAAGAGGTCTTCAATAAGATCAAGAGCGGCGAGATCGTCCCGGTCGCCGACGTTCCTGCTGACGTGACCGCCGGGCTTACCAAGGTCACCGTCACCATCGAAAAATAATCCGGACGAAAGGGATGGCGGCAACGCCATCCCTTTTTTACTTGCTTATCTCAAAAGAAAAGAGAGAACTTGTATGAACGAAACAAGACGGGAGCAGGATCTCCGGACCGGGAAGGCGGACTCCCCGTACGTGATCGAGATGCGCGATATCACGAAGGTCTTTCCCGGTATCGTGGCAAACGACCATATCACCCTTCAGCTCCGGCGGGGCGAGATCCACGCTCTGCTCGGGGAAAACGGCGCGGGCAAATCGACCCTGATGTCGGTTCTCTTCGGACTGTATCAGCCGGAAGAGGGCGAGATCTACAAGGACGGCGAGAAGGTTACGATCCGCGACCCCAACGACGCAAACGCCCTCGGGATCGGGATGGTCCACCAGCACTTCAAGCTGGTCGACGTTTTTACCGTTCTTGACAATATCATCCTCGGGGTGGAGCCGAACACGCTCGGCTTTCTCAATAAAAAGGCCGCGCGCGAACGGATCCTGGCGCTCTCCGAGAGCTACGGACTCAACGTGGACCCGGACGCGCTCGTGGAGGACATCACCGTCGGGATGCAGCAGCGGACGGAGATCCTCAAAATGCTCTACCGCGACAACGAGATTTTGATCTTCGACGAGCCGACGGCGGTCCTGACGCCGCAGGAGATCACCGAGCTGATCGGCATCATCCGCGGCCTCGCGGCGGAGGGAAAGTCCATCCTCTTTATTTCCCACAAGCTCAACGAGATCATGGAGGTCGCGGACCGCTGCACCGTCCTGCGCAAAGGGAAGTACATCGGCACCGTGAACATCGCGGACACGACCAAAGAGGAGCTTTCCAACATGATGGTCGGCCGGAACGTCAAGTTCACGGTCGACAAAGCGCCCGCCGAACCGAAGGAAACGGTCCTCGAGATCAAAAATCTGACGGTCCGGAGCCGTATCCATAAAAAGAACGCCGTCAGCAACGTTTCCCTGTCCGTGCGGGCGGGGGAGATCGTCTG